>CAYQCA010000061.1:0-17693 GCA_964415835.1 uncultured Clostridium sp.
TTCATATTGACGGCAATGTGGAGGTGGATTTTGGAAGGTTTGAGCAAATAATCGATAAAATTGGAGGAATTGATATAACAATTAATGAACAGGAGGCTTACTATCTATCAAGCCAAGGCTTCAAGAGCTTGGCTCATGGACTTGTGCACATGGACGGCGAGCTAGCTTTGGCATATTCACGAATTCGATACGTTGGAAATTCCGATTATGAGAGAACAGACAGACAAAAACGTGTTCTAATTACTATATTTAACAATACAAAACACCTAGGTATTGCAAAAATACTTGAGATGGTTGACGAGCTATTGCCGCTGGTTAATACTGATTTGAGCAATGGGCAGATTATCAGTTTAACCACCTGGATTTCTTTAATGGAAATTAAAAATGTGGGAACATATCGTATACCGGTAGACAATTCATTTTCACCACGCAGGATAAGAGGGATGGCCGTGCTAGTACCGGATTTATCAAAGAACAGGGAAGCTTTTAAAAATATTATTTATGGGAACTGAGATATTTTTCCGTCAATATATTTTTACTATAAATATATTGACCTTTACTGAACCAAAATATAAAATAATTAAATGAGTTTATGTATAAATAATTTAATAATACATTTCTATATATTATAAAATCGTGTATGAACATTTCGAGAGGAGTAGAACAATGTCAGTAAAGTATATCTTCGTAACTGGTGGTGTAGTTTCCGGCCTTGGAAAAGGAATTACGGCAGCGTCGTTGGGAAGGCTGTTAAAAGCAAGAGGTTTACAGGTCACTATTCAAAAGTTTGATCCATATATAAATGTTGACCCCGGTACTATGAGTCCATATCAGCACGGGGAAGTATTTGTTACCGAAGACGGTGCAGAGACAGACCTTGATTTAGGGCACTATGAAAGATTTATTGATGAGAATTTAAGCAAGAACAGCAATGTAACAACAGGAAAAATTTATTGGTCTGTAATTAGTAAAGAGAGAAAGGGTGACTTTCTCGGCGGTACAGTTCAGGTAATTCCACACATCACAAATGAAATTAAGGAACGTCTATACAGAGTAGGAAAGTCTGAAAGAACAGATGTCGTTATTACAGAAATAGGAGGGACCGTAGGGGACATAGAAAGCCTGCCATTCCTCGAATCAATCAGACAGGTGGCTACAGATGTGGGAAGGGAAAATGTAATGTATATACATGTTACATTGGTTCCTTATCTTGGCAAATCAGGTGAACTTAAAACAAAACCAACTCAACATAGTGTTAAGGAACTCAGAAGCATAGGAATTCAGCCGGACGTTATTGTCTGCAGAACAGAAAAATACCTTTCACAGGATATGAAGGACAAGCTCGCACTCTTCTGCAATATACCCGGTGATGCAGTAATACAAAACCTTGATGCAGAAGTGCTCTATGAAGTACCGCTGATGCTTGAAAAGGAAGGTCTTGCAAATATCGTATGCAAGAGACTTGGCCTTACCTGTCAGGAACCGGATCTGGTCGGATGGGAAGAAATGGTGTCCAAACAAAAAAATCCAAAGAGCACCGTTACTATTGCTTTAGTTGGTAAATATGTGGAGCTGCATGATGCATACTTAAGTGTAGCAGAATCCCTACGCCATGGTGGAATAGGCAATGATGTGGAAGTTGATATTAGGTGGGTAAATTCTGAAGAAGCTGAGGCCGGAGATATAAATGATTTGCTTAAGGGTGCACATGGAATACTTGTTCCGGGAGGCTTCGGAGATAGAGGAATAGAGGGCAAAATCAAAGCAATTACTTATGCAAGAGAGCACAAAATCCCGTTTTTGGGAATCTGTCTTGGAATGCAGATGGCTGTTGTTGAATTTGCAAGAAATGTTGCTGGACTCCATGATGCAAATAGCTCCGAGTTCGGTGAAACTCCATACCCTGTAATAGATTTAATGCCTGAACAGCGTGATATTGACGAAATGGGCGGAACTATGAGATTGGGTGTATATCCATGCAGGATAGTTAGCAATACAATGATTCATGGTATTTACAATGATGAATTGATTTATGAAAGACATAGGCACAGATATGAGTTTAATAACGAATACCGCGATGCCTTGACAAAGAATGGTATGATTCTATCAGGTCTTTCACCAAGTGGTAAACTTGTTGAAACTGTTGAGTTACAGGGTCATCCATGGTTTATAGGAGTACAATTCCACCCGGAATTCAAGTCCAGACCAAACAAGCCTCATCCATTGTTTAAAGACTTTATACGAGCAGCATGCGAAAATAATAAGTAAAATACAAAGAGTGGCAAAAATTAATTTGCCGCTCTTTTTTTTGTATAAATCAAAGCATATTTGACAACAATTATCTATATAACCTGTTTTACTAATTTTATGATGATATTGGGGATATGGAAGGGGAAGTTGAATATGAGCAAGGTTTTAATAAATCATAAGGTGTCAAATATATTGAAAATAGCGATTGCTGCAATGCTTTTTATAGTTCTTGCGGCATGGATGATTTCATATAGCTATGCAGAGGATGTAAATGCCGGACTATCACAAAATATTGTTAGGCTCCATGTAGTTGCAAATAGCGATTCTGAGGCTGATCAAGCTCTAAAGCTCAAGGTCAGAGATGCAATAATTGAGTTTATGAAGGGTAAATTGGCAACTTCAAAGGATATAACTGAAACAAAAGTTATTATCAACGCTAATTTAAAGGAAATTGAAGAATTGTCAAGAAAGGTTATAATAGAAAATAGCAGTAATTATAGTGTAAAAGCATCAGTAGGAAATTATGATTTTCCTACCAAGACATACGGTGATATAGCCCTGCCGGCAGGAGAATATCAAGCTTTAAAGGTTGTTATCGGTAAAGGTGAAGGCGCCAACTGGTGGTGTGTGCTTTTTCCGCCATTATGTTTCATTGATGCAACTCACGGCGCCATACCGGAATATGTAAAACAAGATCTGAAGAATACACTTTCGGATGAGGAGTATAAAATCATTACCACTGCTGATAGCAGTGGTGATATACCAATAAAGGTTAAATTTAAGGTAGTTGAGTTCCTGCAAGGTTCGAAAGTAAAGTTTACCGGAGCTATAAGCAAGATGTTTAATTAAGATAATAGGGTACTAAAAAGGGTTATGCAAAGTGAATTATATTCATTTCGCATAACCCTTTTTGCATTTGTATTATATACTAAAGTTCTTTGGTTTTGTAAAATAATATGATAAAATTAGCATTAAATTATTCGATGTAAAAAGGAGTGTATATGGATATAAAGTTTATGTTTTATCCTGAGGGAAAAAGAAAAGCTTTGACAATGAGCTATGATGACGGTCCTATTCATGATATAAAGCTTGTTGAAATTTTTAACAGGTATGGGATTCGAGGTACGTTCCATCTTAACTCCGGAACCCTTAATAGTGAAGATAAATTACAAAGTTCAGAGATAAAATCTCTTTTCTCAGGTCATGAGGTTTCATCACATACAGTAAGTCATCCTCACCTGATAAATGTACCAAATGAGGTATTAGTATCGGAAATAATGGAAGATCGAAAACAACTGGAACACCTGGCAGGTTATCCAGTCAGAGGGATGTCCTATCCATTTGGTACCTATAATGATCAGGTAATATCAGCACTTCCGCTGCTTGGGATAGAGTATTCCAGGACCGTAGCCAGTACTAATAATTTCTGGCTGCCGAATAATTTTTTGGAATGGCATCCAACCTGCCACCACAATGACAATTTGATAGAAAAATGCAAGGAATTTCAAAGTACAAATCGATGGCAGTATATGCCGTTATTTTATGTGTGGGGACACAGCTATGAATTCCCAAGAGACAATAACTGGAATCTGATCGAAGAATTCTGCAAAATGGCTGGCGGTGATTCCGATGTATGGTATGCTACAAATATTGAAATAGTAGATTATATCAAAGCAATGCGGGCATTGAAATTTAGCGCCGATAGTAAAATAGTTCTTAATCAATCAAGCATACCGGTATGGATAAGCGTTGATGGTGAGCCTGTAGAGATCAAGGCTGGAGTACTGGCATCATTATAGTTAGTGTATTGTTCCCCGTAAAAACAGGGGTGGAAGATGGTGGTAATAATCTATGTGGATAATAAACTCAATAAGCAGTCAGTTGGATAATTTTTATATATCAATGGTACTAAGATTGATACTTGCATGCATTCTTGGCGGGATTATAGGGTACGAAAGGGAACATGTACATAGACCAGCGGGCTTCAGAACACATATACTTGTATGCGTAGGGTCGGCTTTGGTAATGATTACCTCAGAGTTTATATACTTTAAGTACTCCTCTCATGTCAATGTTGATCCGGCAAGGCTTGGTGCCCAGGTAATCAGCGGAATCGGTTTCCTTGGTGCAGGAACAATAATAAAAGAGGGTGTGAGTGTCAAGGGATTAACAACTGCTGCCAGTCTCTGGGCTGTTTCGTGTGTTGGCATAGCTATTGGTATAGGATTTTATTCAGGTGCACTTGTCGCTACAGCCATTATATTTTTAACATTGATTGTATTAAAAAAGACTCAAAGCAGAATAGCATCCCAAAAGAATGTCAGAATATATGTTCATACCAAGATACAAAAAGGTCAGGTCAAAGAACTTTCAGAAATAATAGAGGGGACAGGTGCTAAGGTACTTAAAACTGATTTTATAAACACTGATAGAGACGGTGAAATGGTATTGCGTTTTTCACTGGATTATACAAACCAGAAAACAACTGCGGAGCTTATTGAAGCTATACTGTGTCATGAATCTGTTAGAAGAGTTTACGAGGATTAAAGTGCAATCTGTATCAATTCCAAAATAATAGCATAATTAGTAGCGGTTCATTGTAATTATTTTAACCGCCGCACACATTCGCCATCCATGGCTCATAGTGATGCTAAAACTGACATCCTGTCGTTTTACGGTTAAAATAATTACACTTCACCAACTAATTTATGCTATTATTTTTAACCAATTGCTACATTGATACAGATTGCACCACTAAAAGAACAATTTATTTTACTACTGATTCTTGTACTAATTTTCACCCGATACGAATAGACATATTTCTAGGAGTCCATAAAAATTTTTTTCGCGTATAGTAATTTATAAATTCTAAACGTAAGTTATAGTCTTACAGAAATTGAATTACAGGAAGTACACTAGAAATTCCTAACAAGCTAAATTCCTATACGCGGGGTTTGGAAAGGGGAATCCCCTTCCCGGTTTCAGGAGGGTGCTCAGAAACACGAAGTGTTTCGTCGAAGGGAACCTAGGGTTCCCTAGCGAACAAAATAATTTGTGTAGCATCAGCAGAGTACCTGAGTGGGCACAAAACGGGTTTGCGAAGCAAATTTTTTGTATGGACTCCTTACTACTCGAAGGGTAAAGTCTATAGGTGACAAGATGAGTGTAATTGAATCCAGATTAAGCTACACAAACACTGAAAGTATTTTAAAAAGAGGCCTTACTGAAAAAGAAGCCAGGAAGAAGCTGCAAAAGCACGGACCGAATATTTTAGCGGAGAGAAAGAGAATCTCACCGATTAAAATTCTGTTTCAGCAATTTACAGATTTAATGGTCATCATACTTATGATATCTACTATTATTTCAGGCTTTATGGGCGAAATGACCGAGGCAATCACGATAATAGCAATTGTAATAGTTAATGCAATACTGGGATTTGTTCAGGAGTTCAAAACTGAAAAGACAATGGAGGCGCTGAAATCCCTGGCAGCCCCAAGCGCCAGAGTTATCAGGGATGAACAGGTTGTAAGTATTCCGGCTGAGGAAATCGTGCCCGGTGATGTTCTCGTCATAGAATCTGGCGACAGAATAGCCGCAGATGCAGCAATTTTGGAAAGTAGCAGCCTACATGTTGATGAATCACTTCTAACAGGAGAATCCGTTCCCGTGGAAAAGCATGCATTAAAAAATCATAAAGCAATTATTGATCCCTTCGATAAAAAATCATCCGTCTACATGGGAACAATAGTTACAGGCGGCAGAGGGAAAGCAGTAGTCTATGCTACCGGCATGCAGACGGAAATGGGAAATATTGCTGATATGATTCAAAATATAGAAGACGATGAAACTCCGCTCCAAAAAAGATTAACTCATTTAGGTAAATTTATAGCTATTTGTTGTTTGATAATATGCGCGATTGTGTCAGTAACAGGCATTTTGCGTGGCGAGAAAATATTTAATATGCTGCTTTCAGGTATAAGCCTGGCAGTTGCGGCTGTGCCGGAAGGCCTGCCGGCAATTGTTACCATATCGCTGGCGCTAGGTGTTCAGCGAATGCTGAAAAGAAATGCACTTATACGCAAACTTCCTGCGGTTGAGACACTGGGGTGTGCAAGTATAATATGCTCTGACAAGACAGGAACGCTGACTGAAAATAAAATGACAGTAAGAAAAATATACGCGGCAGGCTATCAGCTGTCGGTAACAGGCAATGGGTACAATACTGAAGGCAGCTTTGTTGTGGACAACAAGCCCTATGATCCGCTAAGAGTGGAAGGGATAAAGCTTGCGCTTGAGATTGGTGCCATATGCAATAATTCGGTTATTTCACACACGTCAAATGAGAGTTCTGCTATGGGCAAGATAAAATCAATATTTTCAAAGCAGAATACTTTGAAAATATCAGGCGATCCCACCGAGATAGCCTTGACAATTGCCGCATCAAAAGCCGGAATAACTCAAAGCAGTCTTAGTAGCGGCTACACAAGAATTGATGAGCTTCCTTTTGATTCAGACAGAAAATGCATGTCGGTTGTATGCAGAAATGCAAGAGGTGAGATATTTGTATTTACAAAGGGTGCTCCTGATATGATCATAGACAAATGCACCAGAATAATGTCTGCCAGAGGTACAATCAAGCTGGATGAGCTCACAAAGAGAAGCATTACCAGGATAAATGACACAATGGCAAATGATGCTCTGAGAGTTATGGGGCTGGCATATAGAAAGCTGGAAACAGGAGTATACAATTCAGGAACAAAAAATGTTGAAAATGACCTTATATTTGTAGGTCTGATGGGAATGATTGATCCTCCGAGAAAAGAAGCAATAGAAGCAGTAAGAAAGTGCAGGCTGGCAGGAATAAAACCGGTTATGATTACTGGGGATCACAAGCTAACTGCCACTGCCATCGCACGAGAATTAAACATTTATACGGATGAGGATAATGTTTTAACGGGTACCGAACTGGAAAAAATGACTGAAACCGAGCTTGAAAGAGTAGCTGAGTCTGTTTCAGTATATGCAAGAGTATCACCAAAGCACAAACTGATGATCGTCCGTGTTCTTAAAAAGTTAGGACATATTGTTGCAATGACAGGGGACGGAGTAAATGATGCCCCGGCTGTAAAAGAGGCTGATATAGGAGTATCTATGGGTATCACAGGTACTGATGTGACAAAAGAGGCATCTTCAATGGTACTTCTGGATGATAATTTTGCAACAATTGTTGCAGCTGTTGAAGAAGGACGCGTTATTTACAATAATATAAGAAAGTTTATCCGTTACATGCTGGCTTGCAACCTTGGAGAGGTACTGACAATGTTTTTAGGTATGCTGATGTGGCTGCCGATACCTCTTCTACCAATTCAAATACTATGGGTCAATTTGGTTACTGACGGATTGCCGGCTATTGCTCTTGGGCTTGATCCGCCGGAAAATGATATAATGATGCGCGAGCCAAGGGGCACAAAAGATAATATTTTCTCCCATGGGTTATTAAAGCTGATAATCACAAGGGGAATATTTATAGGACTCAGTACGTTGGGTGTATTTGTGAGCATCCTGTATTTCAAGAATAATGTTGAGCTGGCACGTACAGGTGCATTTATGACTCTGGTTATGACGCAGCTGATACATGTATTTGAATGTAAATCCGAGACCAAAAATATTTTTGAAATAAGCTTCTTTAATAATAAACCACTGATATTGGCAATATTGTGTTCTTTGGCTATGATACTGGCAGTAATATATGTACCGCTACTACAGGGAATATTTGAGACGGTACCACTGGGACTTAATGAATGGCTGCTAATTCTTGGATTCTCATTTATAGTCCCTGTATTGGCAAGTTTGGTAGGAGTAAATAGAAAGTACAGATAGAGTTAAAACATGAAAAATTAAAAGTAAATATATGCGGCGAAAGCCGAATCTGAAAAGTTGGCCTTAGCCAACTTTTTGGGCTATATGGGAAAGAAACCAATTCATTCAATTTTTTTGTTTTATTGACACATAGGATTATACAGGATATAATTATCGTATAGAAAAATGTAAGCGCTTACAGGAGGGGACTTTACAATGAAAAGATATGTTATTGTAGGAGCAGGAACAAGAGGGCTCCATATGTTTGGACATAAAATATCCTCGGAAAAGTATGAGGAAAAGGCAAAATTGGTAGGCATTTATGATATAAACAGTGTAAGAGCAAATGAATTCAGCAAGGAGTGCGGAGGGATACCGGTTTTTAATGATTTTGATAAAATGCTGGATGAAACCAGACCGGATGCAGTTATAGTTACAACGACTGACTGCTACCATCACGAATATATTATTAAAGCGATGGAAGCCGGGTATGATGTTATCTCTGAAAAGCCAATGACAATTGATGCGGAGAAATGCAGAGCAATTTTGGATGCAGAAAAAAGAACTGGCAAAAAAGTCAAGGTAACTTTTAATATGCGTTTTATGCCATATATGCAAAGAGTTAAGGAACTTATAAAAGGAGGACTGGTTGGAGATATTCTGCATATTGATCTGCAATGGAAGCTGGATACAAGCCATGGTGCGGATTATTTCAGAAGGTGGCACCGCTATCTGGAAAAAAGCGGCGGTCTACTGGTACATAAATCAACTCATCACTTTGATGTGATAAATTGGTGGCTTGAGCAGCAGCCGGAGGAGGTATATGCCTTCGGTACCAGAAGATTCTATGGTCCGACCAGAGAAAACAGGGGAGAACGATGCCTGACCTGTAAACATAAGTCTACATGCGAATTCTACTGGGATATAGCAGAGGATAGCGAGAATAAATTCCATTCCAGATACTACCTTGAAGCTGAAAAAGAGGATGGATATCTGAGGGACAGATGTGTATTTGCTGAGGATATAAATATTTATGACAGTATGTCTGTGAATGTAAAATATTCAAAGGGCACGCTTCTGAACTATTCACTTATTGCACACAGTCCTTATGAGGCGTGGTCTGCTGCAATAAGCGGAACCAATGGAAGGCTTGAGGTAGGGGAGATATACAGTGGACCGGGAGCAGACAAACCTTGCAAGGAGATAAGGTATTTTAACAGAAAAGGTGAGGCTATTACCTATGAAGTACCTAAGGCAAGCGGCGCTCATGGGGGCGGTGACGACAAATTAATCAGGATGCTGTTTGTGGGAGATGTGGAGGATCCTCTGGGATGCCAGGCAAGTTCGATGGATGGTGCTATGTCTCTGCTTATTGGGGCATCTGCTAATGTTTCAATAGCACAGAAAAAACCGGTTGTGATCAAGGAACAGTTGAAATGAGTATCGGCATTTTGAAGCGGTCGATCTTGTGAGGCAGGCAATAACCGAGAGATAGGAAAATACAATGAATAAAAAGCCATCTTTTGAAATTATAGATTTTCATATACATCCATTTATATCGGATGAAAACAATTTGTGTAAATATGGAAATGCTGTAGAAGGTTTGGAATGCTTAAGTGAAGATTTAACGAGAGCAGGTATATCAAAAGCTTGTGGAAGTGTTATACATAAAGTTCAGGGCGTTAATTTTGATGAAATCCGCAGACTCAATGATGAAGCCATGCTGGTGAAAGAACATTTGGGGGGATTTTATATACCGGGAATTCATATCCATCCAAAGTTTGTAAAAGAGTCCTGCGAAGAGCTCAGCAGGATGCATAATAAAGGAGTGAGGCTGGTAGGTGAACTGGTCCCTTATTTCATGGGCTGGACAGATTATTATGATTCCAACCTTCACGAAATCTATGAGTACATACAACAGCTTGAAATGGTGGTAAATCTACATACACAAAGCGATGACACTCTTGAAATGGCTGTTAAGGCTTTTCCCAATATAATGTTTGTTGCAGCACATCCGGGTGAAAAAAGTACATTTTTAAGGCATTTGGAGCTTATGAAAAAATATGAAAACTACTTTTTGGATTTAAGCGGAACAGGAATTTTCAGATATGGATCAATTAGCTATGGAGTTAGTCAAATAGGCAGTGACAGGTTTTTATTTGGTACGGATTATCCCATATGTAATGCTGGAATGTATGTGCAGGCAGTACTTTATGAAAGGTTGAAAGATAAAGATTATGAGGCAATATTTTCAGGAAATGCCAGAAGGTTATTAAATGAAATTACCTGAAGCTGCAAAAAATAAACAGAATATGCATTCTATAAAGCAAATGTCTTACAGTCAAAAGAGACGATATTAAAAGCTGAGCTATTATTACCTATATTAATTTCATATAGGTAATTTTTTTAATTTTTAACTATATCATACCAGAGCACCCTTCAAAACAACGTACGACAAAAATGGGTTTATCGTGCCCGGCACGGTAGTTCTGGCGATTTATTATTGGTACCTAACCTTGAAATTTAAATATAATGATTGCATTTTCTAGCAGGATGCGGTACAATTGTAATAACGTTATTACAATTGTATTGTGAGGTTAGTGTAAAGTGAGGACAAATCTGAAACAAATAGCTGAATATTTGGGGATTTCTGTTTCTACCGTTTCACGTGTTGTCACTGGTAAGGACAGGGTGAACCCTGAAACCAGAGCTGCTGTTCTGGAAGCATTAAATAAATTTAATTATCAGCCAAACGAAATTGCTAGAAGTCTAAAAACACAGACATCTAATGCTATTGGAATTATTGTGCCCGATATTACGAATAGCTTTTTTTCCAGCGTTATAAAAGGTGTGGAAAGAGTAACTCGCAAGAACAATTATTCAGCGATTCTCTGTAATTCCGAAGGAGATGCAAAAAGAGAAGCAGAATATCTGAAGCTATTGCTCCAAAAACAGGTCTCAGCATTGGTAATAGCCACAGTAAGCGACGATGTAAGCATTTTTAAAACATACAGGGAATTAGGCATACCGGTCATTTTTATTGATAATTTGCCCAAAATTGAGTCCAAATTTGATTTTGTTACAATTGATAATGTAGAAGCAAGTTATAAACTGACCAAACATCTTATTGGACTGGGGCATAAAAATATTGCAGTCATATCAGGACCATTGTCAGAGTCCACGGGATATGAACGTGTACAGGGTTTTAAAAAAGCAATGCAGGAAAGCAATCTGCAGATTAAGCCACAATATGTACATCAGGGACCGTTTAAAATGGAAACAGGCTACCGTATTGCAAAGAAACTTTTCAATTCTAAGGACAAACCCACAGCACTGTTTGTTGCAAATAATATGCAGGCATATGGTTCACTTCATGCACTGAGAGAATATGGATTGCGTGTACCGGAGGATGTAGCTCTGGTTTGCTTTGATGCAGTTGATATAACCGGGCTGATTGTGCCAAAGATAACTGCAATGATACAGCCTGCCGAAAAAATAGGGGAGCTCGCAGGTCAAATAATAACCCGAAAGCTTAGTAATAGTGATTTACAGGTATGCGAGAATATAATTTTAGATGCAGAATTAGTAATTGAGGATTCATGTGGATTTAAAATGAAAAAAGATACTATGCCTAAATTCTAATAGCGTATTGCTGTAAGAATGAGGGCTTATATTTTTAGAATTTGTGCAAACGTTATTACAAAATTCATATATAAAATAATGTATTTTAAATTTTCAATAGCTCCTAAGAAAGTGAGGGTTCTAAAAATGGAATGGAGTACTGTGGTTAATCTTGACAAGAGCTATTTCAGTGAAAAGGAAAAAGTATTTGCTGTAAACGGTGAGATGTGTGCATCCACATTTGTCTATGACAGCGGGGTACATGGCCTGCGAATAAAAAATAAGTGTGGCAGTGTTGTGATGTTGCCATACCAAGGTCAGCAGATATGGAGCTGTAATTTTTACGGACGGGAACTGGCAATGAGGTCGACATTCAAAGAGCCGGTGGCAACGAAGGAGTATCTGGAAACCTATGGCGGATTTTTGCTTCACTGCGGGGCATTAGCTATGGGAGTGCCTTCGAAAGAGGATAGCCACCCATTGCATGGAGAACTGCCCAATGCCCCCTATCAGACGGCGTTTATTCAGATGGGCAGTGATGAAAAAGGCAGCTATATAGGGCTGGGTGGGCAGTACCGTCACAGGATCGGATTTAACCACAATTACATAGCGGAACCTTTTGTGAAGGTATATGAAGATTCGTCGGTGATGGATGTCTCTATGTCGATTACAAATATGAGACAAGTTGACATGGCGCATATGTATCTGATGCACATCAATTTCATACCCGAAACCGGCAGCTCTCTTGTTTATAGTGCTCATTGCAATCCGAAGGACGTAAGAGTTCATGTGAATATCCCATGTGATGTGAAAAATGGTCCGGAAACCGGAAATTTGGGGGAGTTTCTTAACCAACTGGTGGAACACCCGGAGCTTCATAATGTCCTTACACCTGAGCAGGTATTTGACCCGGAGATTGTATTTACACTGAGGTACTGTGCTGATGAAATGGGGAATGCATACAGCCTGCAAATTCATCCAGATGGGTATGCATGCTTTGTATCCCACCGTCCCTCCGAACTTGAATATGGTATACGCTGGATAGCCAGAACTGGAGATGAGGATGCAATGGGGCTGGTTTTGCCTGCAACGGCTGAGAATAGGGGTTATACAGCTGAGAAGAAGAAAGGAAATATTAAGTTAATTCCTGCAGGTGAGAGGGTATCGTATCATGTACAGGCAGGTTTGCTGATGCCAAAGGACGCGTTGGAAGTGAAAAATAAGATTAACGAAATATTAGTACAACATTAGTCTATTAACCTAAAAATTTAAATTAAGGCGTTATAGGAAGGAGACAAATTATGAAAGAGAACAACTACGATTTTAGAAAGCGCTTGCTTGAAGTACATAAGACAAATAGGCGGGATTATGGAATAAAACCTCTTCCTTCTGAAGTAATGATTGACGATGGATGGTTGATATTACTGAATGAGCGGGCTGAAAGGGTTCTTGTTAATGCAGCAAAGGATTTGGCAGAATTTTTGCTAGTATCGATGGGAGTATCGGTATCAATTAAGAAGTGCCCGGATATTCGGACAGAAGCCGCAAATGATAAATCAAGGATTATTCTGACAACACGCGAGGAACTTGAAGAGTTTGGCGGTGCGCTTGATACGCAGCGTAGTTACAGGCTGCAATGCAACAGTAAAGGAATTATTATATGTGGATATGATGAAAGAGGTACTGCACAAGGCTGCTATTATCTTGAAGACCTGATGAACTTAGTATCGGCACCTATTCTGAAAGAATCGGATATAAGCAGAAAGCCTTTGTTTTCTCCCAGAATGGTACATTCGGGATATGGATTGGATATGTTTCCAGATGCACACCTGAATGCAATTGCTCATGCAGGAATGGATGCCATACTTGTATTTGCAAAGGACGCAGACCTTACGCCTCATGGCTACATGGATTTCAATGAGTTAATATACCGTGCACAAGGCTATGGGTTGGATGTATATGCATACAGTTATCTGAAAAGTATGAAGCACCCGGATGACAGCGATGCTGAAGATTACTATGATTCAACTTACGGCAGACTTTTTGAAAAATGCCCCGGGTTCAAAGGGATAGTTATGGTTGGTGAGTCGGTGGAATTCCCAAGTAAGGACCCCCGTGCATCAGGGAAATTCTATTATGAAAATACTATTGACGGATTGCCCACAGGCAAACCCAGCCCGGGCTGGTGGCCATGCTATGATTATCCCAAATGGCTTGAAATGATAAAAAAGGTGGTCAAGAAAAACAGTCCGAAGGCTGATATTGTTTTTTGGACTTATAACTGGGGATATGTTGAAGCTGAGCACAGGATTGAACTATTGAGGAATATTCCTACCGACATTACACTGCTGGTAACCTTTGAAATGTTTGAAAAGTTGAAGACGGAAAATGTGACAAGTACCTGTGTGGATTATACCTTGTCCTTTGAGGGACCGGGTCAATACTTTATAAGTGAAGCTGAAATTGCTAAGGAAAGAGGAATAAAACTATACACTATGTGTAATACGGGAGGTCTCACATGGGATATCGGTGTGATACCCTATGAACCGACTCCGAATCAATGGATAAAAAGACATGATGCCCTTCTCACAGCGAGGGAAAAGTGGGCTCTAAGCGGGTTGATGGAATCCCATCATTATGGTTTGTGGCCGTCTTTTATCAGTGAAATTGCAAAGTGGGCTTATTGGAGTCCATCTCCATCGAGTGATGAAGTTTGCAGGAAGATTGCTGCACGGGACTTTGGAAGTGAGAACGTGGAATCGGTAATAAAGGCATGGAGTGCATGGAGTCTGGGAATAAAGCATTATGTTTCCACTAATGAAGACCAATATGGACCCTTCCGGATAGGACCGGCGTATCCGTTGGTTTTAATGCGGAATGTCAAGATACCTTCGGTTCCCCATGCTATGTTCGGGGGCAATGAGATATGCAATACCCTGTATGGTCCTTATGATGCCGGTCGCTGCTCACTGTTCCAGTTCAGGCTTCCGGTTGAACTCAGAAGCCTTCAAAAAATGGCGGACTATTTCTATGATGGAGTTGTAAGTTTGGAAGAGGTTTATGATAAGCTCCCGATCGATAAGAAAAAGGATGCGTTTTACCTTATAAACATGGGCAAGTTTATTGTAAATTGTGTAAAAACAACAATACATGTAAAGCAGTGGTATATGTTAAAATGCAAGCTGCTCACTGAAACAGATGAGCATAAGCTTTGTGAGACAATTGATGAAATGACTCGTATTGGTAAAGCGGAGATTCGCAATGCAGAAGAGACTATACCTCTGGTTGAGGCTGACTCCAGGCTTGGATGGGAACCGAGTATGGAATACATGACTGATGCTTATCATCTAAAATGGAAAATAAGGCAGGTTGAGATGGTACTTGAGAATGAACTTCCGATGTATAGGTCCTCTCTGAGGTTTAATTCAGTAGACAGTAATCCGTAGATTAAGAAAGGAGACTTAGAAAATGACCAGAGACATTACTGTTCTAATAGGTGTAGATACAGAAACAGATGTTGGCAGTTTTACACCATTTTACGAAGGAGTTAAGAAGGGTGTACCAATCCTTCTGAAACTATTTGAAAAACATGGCATTAAGGGAACATTTTACTTTACCGGAGAGGCCGCGAAAGAGAATCCCGAGCAGGCAAAAATGGTTGCCAAAAGCACCAGTGAAGTAGGCTGCCATTCATTATACCATGAAACAGTTGGGGACGAACTTTTTCCTTTGCCGGGGGTAAAGCCATTGTTGTCCCATGAAGTATTTCCTCGTCTGGAACTGGCTACAAAGTGGGTAGAAGAAGCATCTGGAGAGACCCCTGTTTCATTCCGATGCCCTCGTTTGTGGGGATCTACAGCAGTAGTGAATGCGTTGGAGAAACTAGGTTATACCTCTGACGCAACATATCCCATGTATTTCTATCGTACCCAATTTGCACCCTACCATCCTTCGTCAGCTGACTGGACAAAAGCTGGTGATATGAAGCTAGTTGAGATTCCGAATTTTGCTGATATGACGATGGTTAGCAATGACAGCCCGCTGGAGCGTGACCGTGACCAGTGGCCTCTATTCAGAACAAAGGGTGCGGAGTATATGCTGGAGAGGTCCTTGAGTTTTGCTGACTTTGTTGAGGAAAAAGGACTTCCGGTGGTTCTTTGCTATTACATACATCCCTGGGAGTTCATACCCTGTGAAAAGAGCTATAACTTTGGAGAGGCAACGGTTACACCTGATGAATTTATAACGCAGGGAACAGGAGAATTTGCGATTAATGAGCTGGAGAAGCTTATTATCATGTTAAAAGAGCAAGGGGCAATATTTAAGACGGCGGCAGAAATTGCGGCGGAACTAAAATGACAAGAAGGGAGCAAGGTATGACAAAAGAATATGGTAAAAAGGTCTGGTTCTTTCCAGACGGAGAGCTTCCGCCACCAGGTGAAGGCGAGATGAAGGGGCACGAATCCATCGTGATTCTGAACCCAAATAAACAGGATGCGAAGATATTTATTACACTATATTTTGTAGACAAGGAACCGATTGAAAATATTCAGGTAACGGTTCAGTCAAACAGAGTGAGGTGCTTGAGAACAAACAATCCTGATGATTTTTGTGGAGTTGTTGTGCCGTTGGAGACCCAGTATGCAATTAAATTGCTCAGTGATACACCGATTATTGCACAATACGGCAGACTGGACAACCGACAGACTAATATGGCGTTTTACACAACAATGGGAATTTGCGAGTAAGATTCTAAACATGCTCAGATACTTTTAATAATATGAAAAGGAGATTTTTTATTATGGCAAATCGTATATGTATCCCTGATTATGAATATAAAGAGAGGGCGCAAAAAGCTGCTAAGCTGATTGAAAAGAACAATCTGGATGCTCTGATTGTGAATTCTAATGAGGCAGATTATTCAAATGTAAGATATTTCAGTAATTTCTGGCCGCTGTTTGAGCGGGCAGGTGTTGTAATTACGCCACAGGGTAAAACTGCTTTGATGGTAGGACCTGAGAGCCGGGTTTTTGCTTCCGATTTCTCAAAGGTTCAGGATATTTTTACGCTAATGGAATACAGAGAATCAGCGGATCCGAGCTATCCTGAGGTTAAACCCGAAAAGTTCACAGACGTATTCAAATTTCTTGGCATAAAAGGTTCAAAGCTTAGGATTGGTGTTGCAAGTCTGCTGGATACCAGTGTAGTTATGATGGAAGGAATCAAAAACAGTTTTCCTGAGGCTGAAATCGTTGATGCAAATCATATTATGATTGAATTGAGAAAAATTAAATCAGAAAATGAAATTGCTTGTATGCGTGAGGGTTTCAGAATTACTGAAATTGCTACACGTGAGGTAATTAAGGCAATCCGTCCGGGAGTAACTGAATGTCAGATGGTCGGTGTTGCACAGAAAGCAATTTATGAAAACGGTGCGGAGTACGAGGGACTTCCAATGTATGTGTTCAGTGAGGCATCCACCCGTCATGCAATCTCACGTTCCAGCCACAGGATAATTCAAAAGGGCGACATCGTTCAGTTAAACCTATCTGCCAAAGTTGACGGCTATTCTCCATCTGTTGGAATGCCAATAAGTTTGGGAAAACTAACTGAAGAACGTAAAGCGTACATAGATTTCTGCTGGAAAGCGCATCAGTGGACAGAGCAGCAGTTAAAGGCAGGAATAATGGCCAGTGATGTTGCAAAGGGATTCTACAAGTTCTACAAGGATAATGGTTATGAGAAGAATTATCTCTATGGGCCTTGCCATGGAACAGGAATGATTGAGGTGGAAGCTCCGTGGATGGAAACTTCTTCTGATTATATATTGCAACCAAACATGACTTTCCAGGTTGATACCTTCGTAACCACCGATACATTTGGCGTAAGGTGGGAAAAGGGTATTGTTATAAGAGAAAATGGCTGTGAGAATTTATGTGAAGCTATTGGCACATTACACGAAC
>CAYQCA010000062.1:0-5984 GCA_964415835.1 uncultured Clostridium sp.
TGACAGTCTCGGGATTGTTGTTGGCTATTATTGTTTCATAGCCCAGCTCCTTCAGCGCCCATACCGAGTGAACAGAACAGTAGTCAAATTCTATTCCCTGTCCGATTCGTATTGGACCTGAACCCAGAACCAGAACCTTTTCCTTATCTGAAGGTTTTACCTCGGAAAAATTGTCATAGGTAGAGTAGTAGTAAGGCGTTTCTGCCTCGAACTCGGCAGCACAGGTATCAACCATCTTATAGGTTGCTGTAATGCCATATTCTTTTCTCATTTTAGTGATTTGTTCTTTTGTGCTACCTGTGAACCTCGCAATTATTCTATCAGTGAAGCCCATCTTTTTGGCTTTTTTAATTATTTCATTTGTCAGCTGCTCAGGCTTTATTGATTTAAGCTTTTCTTCCATTAAAACCAGCTCTTTTATTTTGCAAAGGAAGAAGTAATCAATCTTTGTTATTTCATGAATCTCTTCCAGTGTAACAGAGCGTCTGATTGCCTCAGCTATGACAAATATTCTTTCGTCATTTATATCATGGAGCTTTTTTACTATCTCTTCTCCAGTCAACTTCTTATAGATATCCTGTTCAAGAGTGAATATCCCTAGTTCCAGTGAACGAATTGCCTTCATCAGAGCAGCTTCGAAAGAGCTGCTTATGGACATTACCTCTCCAGTTGCTTTCATTTGTGTTCCAAGTGTTCTTTTCGCCTTTACGAATTTGTCAAAGGGCCATTTTGGTATTTTAACAACCACATAGTCCAGTGTAGGTTCAAAACAAGCGTAAGTCTTACCTGTAACGGCATTTTTTATTTCATCCAGTCCGTAGCCTATTGCAATTTTTGTTGCAACCTTTGCAATTGGGTATCCTGTTGCTTTTGATGCTAAGGCTGAAGATCTGCTAACCCTTGGGTTTACCTCTATAACTGCATATTCAAAGCTGGTTGGGTGCAGCGCGTACTGTACATTACAGCCTCCCTCTATTCCCAGAGCAGAGATTATTTTCAGCGCCGAGGTTCTCAGCATTTGATACTCCTTATCAGCGAGTGTCTGAGAAGGTGCCACTACTATACTGTCGCCGGTGTGCACTCCAACAGGATCTATGTTTTCCATATTACATACGGTTATAACATTGCCCTTGCTGTCGCGCATTACTTCATATTCGATTTCTTTCCAGCCTGAAATACATTTTTCAATCAGTACCTGGTGAACCCGGCTTAATCGGAGACCATTACCGCCGATTTCCCTAAGCTCTTCTTCGTTATAGACAATTCCTCCGCCTGTTCCACCAAGGGTATATGCAGGTCTAACAATAACCGGATAATCTATTTCTTTTGTAAATTCTATCGCATCTTCAATATTAGTTACAACCTTGCTGGCGATACAGGGCTCTCCGATTCTCTCCATTGTATCCTTGAAGTCCTGTCTGTCCTCCGCCATTTTAATTGCCTCAGTTGCAGTACCTAAAAGTCTCACTCCCTGTTCTTCCAGAAAACCTGATTCAGCCAGCTCCATGGCCAGGTTCAAGCCTGTCTGGCCTCCTAAAGTCGGCAATATGCTGTCCGGCTTTTCACGCTTAATAATATTTTTAACCACCTCAGCCTTAAGGGGCTCAATATATACTTTATCAGCGATATTGGTATCGGTCATAATGGTAGCAGGATTGCTGTTTATCAGAACAACTTCAATACCTTCTTCTCTGAGAGCCTGACATGCCTGTGTTCCGGCATAATCAAATTCTGCAGCTTGCCCGATAATTATTGGTCCTGACCCTATAACCAACACCTTGTGTATGTCATTATGTCTTGGCATTTTTAACCCTCCAATTAATTTTGTATACTGCTATTTCTTCGATTTATCAATCATATTCATAAATTCATCAAAGAGGTATGCAGTGTCTGCCGGCCCCGGAGATGCTTCAGGATGGAATTGTACGGTAAATAGCGGTGCATTCTTATACTTTATCCCCTCAATCGTTCCATCGTTCATATTAATATGACTTACAGCCATAGTTTCTTTGTTCAGTGATCCCTCTACTATTGTGTAACCATGATTCTGAGAAGTGATGTAAGTAGTATCCTTTTCAAGGTCCTTAACAGGATGATTGCAGCCTCTGTGCCCATACTTCAGCTTTTCGGTATCTGCACCGTTTGCCAAAGCAGTCAGCTGATGTCCAAGGCATATTCCAAAAATCGGCTTTTTCCCTATCAACTGCTTGATTGTATCAATTTGAAACCCGCAGTCCTTTGGATCTCCCGGGCCATTCGAAAGCATTATTCCATCAGGTTCAATGTCCAGTACATCCTTTGCTGTTGCTGTAGCCGGGAAAACATGAACATCACAACCTCTATTAATAAGTGATCTTACTATGTTTTGCTTGGATCCGTAGTCCATCAGCGCAATCTTGTAGCCATTGCCTTTAAAGTGTTTTATTTCCGGTGTAGTCACCTGAAGTACAGGATTGATAATTGTAAAATCTCTGACCTCTCCCAGGTAATCCTCTATATTAGGAAGCTGCTCACTGGTAATAATGGTACCCTTCATAGTACCCTTTTCTCTCAGGATTATGGTCAGAGCTCTGGTGTCAATTCCCTCCAGGCCTATTATTTCATTTCTCTTAAGATATTCGTTAAGTGATTCTATTGACCTCCAATTACTGGGCGTCTTACATAGCTCTCTTACAATAAAGCCTTTCACCTGAGGTTTGTAGGATTCAATATCATCTAAATTAACTCCATAGTTTCCTATTAAAGGATAGGTCATACATACTATTTGTCCGCAGTAGGATGGGTCTGTCAGAACTTCCTGATAACCGGTCATACCGGTATTAAATACAACTTCTCCGACCACCTGGCCTTCCATTCCAAAACTATTTCCTTCAAAAATTGTGCCGTCTTCCAGCAACAAAAATGCCTTCATATTTCACCTCTACCTTTAACATTTATTTTACAAGTGCCCCATTTAAATCATCTTTCATTCTGATTACTTCAGCTCTTGAGGCTTCTGCGAATCGCTCACTTCTATATTCGTTTTTCCAGGTATCTGACATATATGCACACATAATACTTCTTGAGGCATTAACTATAGCACCCAGTCCGTCACTATTAAAAGAATTGGCACAGTCCCTTGCGGTTCCTCCCTGAGCGCCATATCCCGGAACCAATATATATGCATTTTTCATTATGGTTCTCAGAAGTTTTGCCTGATTGGGGTATGTTGCGCCTACTACTGCGCCTACACTACTATAGCCGTATTTTCCCATAACCGGCTTGCCCCATTCCTGAACATACCCAGCCATTACCTCATAAATACTGTGGCAATGCTGCGTCATCAAATCCTGAAGCTGCCCTGATGATTTGTTAGAAGTCTTTACAAGTACAAAAATACCTTTTTCGTTTTTTGCACAATCATCTATAAACGGCTTGATTCCATCTGCTCCCAGGTATGGGCTCACAGTAAGTGCATCTACATCAAATGCCTTTTCCTCTATTGAATCATCTATTTTTGTTGAACCAAGGAAGGCTTTTGAATAGGCCTCCGCGGTTGTCCCTATATCATTGCGCTTTCCGTCTGCTATAACCAGTAAACCCTTGCCTTTTGCGTATTTACAAGTTTCATCAAATGCAATCATTCCATGAACGCCATACATCTCGTAGTAAGCCAGCTGAGGTTTTACTGCAGGAATCAGATCGTAGGTTGCATCAATAATCATTTTGTTAAACTGTAGAATGGCTTCTGAAGCTCCTTTTAGATTTGTTCCATATTCCTGAAATGCTTTTTGCTTGATAAACTGCGGAATATACTCCATTTTTGGGTCCAGGCCAACCACTGTTGGATTGTTTTTTTGCTGAATGCTTTCAATTAGTCTGTCTATAAACATTTTTTTCCTCCCTAAATTATTGAGCCAGACCTTACTACTGTATTTCCACCTACAATTGTAAACTGAGGCTGTCCATACAGTTTGAAGCCATTAAATGGTGAATTTTTGCTTTTGGATTCAAGTTTCTTTATGTCTACCGTATATTGTTCGTTTATATCAAATATTAGAATATCTGCACTGAGACCCTCTTCAATTGTTCCTTTATTTAATCCCAGCATTTTTGAAGGATTCAGGCACATTTTTTTAATGAGTTCCTCCAGGGTCAGATGTCCCGGTTTTACAAGATAAGTTATTGCTAGAGGAAATGCTGTTTCAAATCCGACCATACCATTGGCAGCCTGCTTGAACTCAACATTTTTTTCATCCCTGTGATGAGGTGCATGGTCAGTTGATATTATGTCGATTGTACCGTCCTTCAGACCTTCTATTATGGCTTCTACATCCTTTTGAGTACGAAGAGGCGGGTTTACCTTTGCATTTGTATTAAACCCTTCACAAGCCTGATCTGTAAGTGAAAAATAGTGCGGGCAGGTTTCTGCGGTAACATTTACCCCTCTTCTTTTAGCGTTTCTGATAAGGTCAACACCAAGCTCGGTGCTTACATGAGCAATATGGATGGTTGCTTTGGTATACTCTGCAAGAATTAAGTCTCTGGCTATCATTACTTCCTCGGCTGGGGCCGGATTTCCTTTCAAGCCAAGAACTGACGAATAGTAGCCTTCGTTCATCAAGCCTTCATCAACAAGGTCCAGGTCCTCACAGTGGGAGATAATTGTAATGTCAAACATTGAAGCATATTGCATTGCTTTTTTCATTAGAGACGAGTTGTTTACAGGTTTTCCGTCATCGGACAGTGCAACTGCTCCGGCAAATTTCAGCTCCCCGATTTCACTGAGTTCTTCGCCCTTCAGGCCTTTAGTAATTGCTCCGATGGGATATACATTTACAATACCGTCTGCTTTAGCTTTATTTAATACATATTTAATTAGTGCTTCGTTATCTATAACAGGGTTTGTGTTTGGCATGCAGGCTACAGAAGTAAATCCTCCCTTTGCTGCACTCCTTGTCCCTGACTCTATATCTTCCTTGTACTCATAGCCCGGGTCTCTTAAATGGCAGTGAGCATCTACCAAACCTGGTATCACATACATTCCATCGGCTTCTATAATATCACAGCCGGTTGAATCAAGATCGTTTCCTATTTCAGCAATTATTCCGTCTTCGTTGATCAGTATATCCGTAATACTATTCAATCCGGTTTTTACATCAATAACATGTCCTTTACTAATCAATAGTTTCATTATTGGAACCCCTCCTTGTTAAGAGATATAGTAAAGCCATTCTGATTGCCACTCCGTTTGTAACCTGTTCATTTATCAGCGATTGTTCTCCGTCCATTACAGCAGAGGACAGCTCAACTCCCCTGTTTACCGGACCGGGGTGTAGTACCAGCGCGTCTTCCTTTGCAAGCTTTAGCCTCTTTTCATCCAGCCCGAAGAATCTTGAGTACTCTCTTATTGATGGGAACAAGCCCTTTTTCTGACGTTCCAGCTGTATTCTCAGCCCCATTACAACGTCTGCATCCAGTAATGCTTCCTGTACTGTACTGAAAACATTTACTCCCAGCTTTTCAATTCCGGGTGGCAGCAAGGTTGCCGGACCTGATATGTTTACTTCTGCTCCAAGCTTGGTCATCCCCCAAATATTGCTCCTGGCTACCCGGCTATGCAGGATGTCTCCTACAATTGCAATCTTAAGCCCCTTTAGTGATCCTTTTTTCTCAATTATAGTAAACATGTCCAGAAGTGCCTGTGTAGGATGTTCATTGGTTCCATCACCTGCATTTATAACGGATGCTTTAACGTTTTTAGCCAGCAGGTGCGGAGCCCCCGACATTGGATGCCTTATTATTATTACATCTGATCCCATACTGTCTATTGTTTTACCTGTATCAATCAGTGTTTCGCCCTTTTGCACACTGAAATAGCCATAAAAAACAAAAAGACCATATTGGGATGATCCCCAACCTCCCTGGCATGCCCCGATCAATTTTTGGCTCACTGTACAGCCAAAATCCTGGCCCACCTCTAAATCTGTGGGCTATAGCACATT
>CAYQCA010000062.1:5994-16085 GCA_964415835.1 uncultured Clostridium sp.
GGTTCATGGCCTGCAGTGTGAGCACCGTATCCTTGAGCGTCTCGCCCTTTTGCACACTGCTGCTGGAAGCAGATATATTTGCAGCACTGGCACCCATATATTTTGATGCAAGTTCAAAAGAAAGTCTTGTTCTTGTGCTGTTCTCATAGAAAAGTGTTATTATTGATTTTCCTTGAAGATGCGGCGTTTTCTTGTTATTGGAGCTCAAAATATATTTCATTGTTTTTGCAGTTTCCAGTATATATTGTATTTCTTCTGCCGAAACATCTCTAAGTCCAAGCAAATCCTTAGATTTCAAGTTCATATAGCATACTCTCCTATTCTTTGTTAGTTATAGTAACACTGTTTGCACCATCTATCTCAATAACATTTACATGAACTATTTCATTCCTTGAAGTAGGAACGTTTTTACCAACATAATCAGGTCTTATGGGCAGCTCTCTGTGACCTCTGTCAATTATTACGGCAAGCTGAATCATTTGCGGCCTGTTTATATCCATTAGTGCATCAATTGCTGCTCGGACAGTTCTACCGGTAAATATAACGTCGTCAACCAGAACTACTTTTTTATTTGCAATATCAAAATTAATTTCAGTTCCATTTATAACAGGATGTTCATTCAGCAAGCTCAAATCATCTCTGTATAGCGTTATATCAAGAACTCCTACGGGAATTTCGATATTCTCAACATCTTTTATTTTTTGTGCTATTCTTTTTGCCAGAGGAACACCTCTTCTTTGTATTCCAATAAGCACCAGGTTTTCAACACCTTTGTTCTTCTCAATGATTTCATGAGAAATTCTAGTAATAGCCCTTAAAACTGCACTTTCATCCATTATTTCGGTATACCCCATGTTTGTGCTCCCCTTTCTTATTCCGACCGCTAAAATTATTCTTCAAACTATAATATGAACATTTACAGTTATAACCATTCATACCTTTAAATCAGAGTAAAATTATACTAAAAAAGCTCCCTGCCATAGGCAAGAAGCTTAAACATATCCAAATACAATCACCTGAAATGATTATAGTAAAAATCATGTTTATCGATATCTCACCTTATAGCCTCTCTGGACTAATTTAAAGGTAACAATTTATTTATTAAATGGTACCACAACAAATTTAACTTGTCTACACTTTTTCTCTTAATTCTATCAATAATTTCTGAAAATATTCAGGAACCTCTGTCTGGAACTGCATATATTCCCCTGTTACCGGATGTTCAAATTTCAGTCTTAATGCATGCAAGGCCTGTCCCTGCAAATCAAACTGCTGCTTTTTTCTGCCATATACCTCATCTCCTATAATAGGATGATTTATATAGGAAATATGAACTCTTATCTGGTGTGTTCTGCCGGTTTCAAGCTTTAGTTCCAGATATGTTGCGGTATGGAATCTTTCAATAACTGTAAAATGAGTAATTGCATCTCTTCCATTTTTCAAATTTACACTCATTTTTTTCCTATCAACCGGATGCCTTCCTATAGGTGCATCAATTTTGCCGTTGTTCTCGTAGATAATCCCTTCAACTAAAGCTATATATTCTCTCTGAATATCATGTGTTTTAAGTTTTTGGGACAGCTTTTCATGGGCCTGATTGCTTTTTGCAACCACCAGCAGACCTGAGGTGTCCTTGTCTATTCTATGAACTATCCCAGGTCTGATTACGCCATTAATATCTGACAATCTGTCTCCGCAATGCTTCATGAGGGCATTCACCAGCGTTCCGGTGTAGTTTCCTGCCGCAGGGTGCACTACCATGCCCTTAGGCTTGTTAATTACAATAATATGGTCATCCTCGTACACAATATCAAGCGGTATATCTTCAGCCACAACATTCAGAAGCTCGGCATCAGGTATATTTACAGTCAACTTGTCCTCGTTCTTCAGCTTATAGTTTGATTTTACCTGTTTTCCGTTTACAAATACGCTGCCATCCTGGCAAAGCTTCTGGATATAGGATCTGGAATACTCCTCCATCTCAGAAGCAAGCCAGGAATCGATTCTAACACCATCTATTTCAGATTCTAAAATTATTTGTTTCACTGTAGCCTCCAATGTATTTAATAGATAAGCATAAACGTTATAATACAAATATTATCAATAGTTTTTAAAAAAGTCTACCTATTAAATAGTTTGCTTCACATTATATGTGCTAAGCATTAGTTATGAATTTTTCAATTACCTCGGCCACAGCATCATTATTATTATCCAGGTCAGTTATATAGTCTGCAATACCTTTTACAATTCCCTTCGCATTATTTACAGCCACACCAAGTCCGGCCTTTCTGATCATTTCCAGGTCATTTTCATCATTACCTATTGCTATACACTCATCAAGACTGACGGAAAAATGCGTGGCCAAAATCTCCAGTGCATTACCCTTATTAGTTCCTTTACTGGTTATTTCCAGTCCACCGGCCCCCATACCTGCAATTTCTATATCCTCGAATTTATCAAGTTCATCTCTTAATTTTTTAAGATAAGTCAATTCGTTATTTTCATATATCTCTATTTTCAAAACTTCAATATGATTTTCTTTAATATAGTTTAATGAATTTTCTATCATATGGATTTGAAAGACTTCATCTATTGAAAAACCGCTTATAAGCATGGAAAAATTATTTTCAAAATAAAGTGAGCTTTCGTCAACAAATGAAAAAAATAAATTTTTATAATTCTCTTTTATCATAGAGATTATTTTAAACACAGTATCCTTTTTAAGGGCTTGAGAATGAATTTTATTATGATCTGAATCCAGAATAATACTTCCATTGCCGGCGATTACAGGCTGCTTTTCAGGCATATAACTTATTAATCTTTCGAGACCTGAGGTAATTCTTCCCGAGCATATTACGACCTTCATGCCTTTATCTGCAGCTTTCTTAATAGCAGCCAGGTTTCCTTCAGTGATATTATGTTCGTCATTTAAAAATGTTCCATCCATATCCATTGCGAGTATTTTATATTTCATATTTCATCCCTTTCACTACTATTTATTATTTACATTAATGCTTAGAATAGTAATGGAGGAATAACTTCGCCACAAATGCAAAGTTTTCCTCCATAGCAGTAACATCTATTTACTACAGCTTTTCTCCATTCGATTCAATAACCTCTTTATACCAATAGAAGCTATCTTTGCGATAACGTTTCAAAGAACCTTTCCCGTTATCATCCTGGTCAACATAGATAAGCCCGTATCTCTTCGACATCTGAGAAGTTCCGCAGCTTATCAGATCAATGCAGCCCCAGCTGGTATAGCCCATTACTTCGACGCCATCTTCAATCGCTTCTTTTATCTGCTCAAGATGCTTTTTCATATAATCAATCCTGTAACCATCATGTACATGTCCATCTTCCATCACATCTTTTGCACCTAATCCATTTTCCACAATGAATAATGGTTTCTGATAACGTCCATATAACTTGTTCAGTGTAATTCTGAGTCCAATCGGGTCAATAGGCCATCCCCATTCAGTAAGTGATAAATATGGATTTTTCAGTACTGTTGCCAACTGTCCGGATATTTGGTTGCTGTCAGGACGGTCTTCTGCCAGATAAGTCATATAGTAACTAAAAGCGATATAATCAGCAGTATTTTCTTTAATAATACTGAAATCCTCTTCCTCAGTTTCAAGAACTATATTATTTTCTTCAAAGTACCGCTTCATATATCTTGGATATTCTCCACGTACCTGAACATCAGGATAAAATAAATTTATTATATCCTCTTTTAGAGCCTGCAATTGATCTTCAGGCTTACAAGTCATAGCATATGTCTCAAGGCGACATATCATACAACCGATTTTTGCATCAGGCATTATTTCACGAGCTGCCTTAATTGCCAGCGATGAAGCTACAAACTGGTGGTGTGAAGCCTGATATCCTGCCTGAAGCTCTCTGCCCTTTACGGTGTCAGGGAAAATTCCTGCTCCGGTATAAAGACTTGTCAAATTCATGTTCATTTCGTTGAAGGTAATCCAATATTTGACCTTTTCCTTATAGCGATTGAAACACGTCCTAGCGAATTTTTCAAATAAAGGTATCAAATCTCTGCTTAGCCAGCCATTATATTTTTGTGTCAGGGCTATAGGCATTTCGTAATGTGACAGAGTTACCAACGGTTCAATATTATATTTTGCAAGCTCATCAAAAACATCGTCATAGAATTTTAAGCCTTCCTCGTTAGGTTCTTCTTCCATACCAGTAGGATAAATTCTGACCCATGAAATAGAAAGTCTGAATACTTTAAAGCCCATTTCTGCAAATAGTGCAATATCTTCCTTATACCTGTGATAGAAGTCAATACCCCATCTTTTTGGAAAAATACCGTTAACTTTGCCTGTCATATATTCTTCCAGCTCTTTAGATGTTACATTAAAGGTAAAATTATCTACTTTTCCTGTTGCATAAGGGTCCTTAAATACCACCATATCTGATGTTGAAAGCCCCTTTCCACCTTCGTTATATGCACCTTCAATCTGATTGGCAGCGGTTGCTCCGCCCCATAGAAAATTTTCCGGAAATCCTCTCTTCATTTTGTCCTCCATAAATAATTATTTAACTGCAGTAAATATTACATCTCCCGGATTCACGTTACGGTTTTCAAATAGCAATATATCTTTATATTGCGGTGTATTTGAGACTATTATGGGAGTAATCAAATCTACCTTTTCCTTTTTTAGCCCTTCCATATCAAATTCCAGGAGCTTCTGACCCAATTTAACATGCTGACCTTTTTCAACAAAACGTTTAAAATACTTTTTACCTATACCCACAGTTTCCAATCCTACATGTATAAGCAACTCAATCCCGTCGTCCGATTTTAAGCCTATAGCATGGTTGCTTTCGAGAACTGCTACAACTTGTCCGTTAAATGGTGCATAAACGATATTATCGGAAGGGATAACTGCAATTCCTTTACCTGTAAGCTCTTTTGAAAAAACATTATCATTTACTTCACTTAATCTTTTTGTTTCACCTTTAATTGGTGCTACAACGTCAATACTTTCTGTATCGTCTATACTTTCAATCTTGGGTTCACTGTTATTTTCATCTGTATCATCTTTAAAACCGAAAACAATTGTCAGTACGAAGGAAATAACAAAGCTTAGCAAAATTGATATTATTGTATATAGAAAGTTATTAGTACCTTCTTTAATAAACAGAGGCAACGATATAACACTGGGCATTGCAAAGCTGAACATCTTTACTGAGAATAACGTTGCAAAACCACAGCCGATACCGCTTCCTATCATCGCTGCATAAAAAGGCTTTTTGTACTTCAATGTTATTCCGTACATTGCCGGCTCAGTAATTCCCAGAAATGCTGTCAAGCCAGTGCTCAATGCCAGCGAGCGAGTTTTTGAATTCTTAGTGCGCATAGCTACTGCCAAGGCTGCTCCACTCTGAGCAAGTGTGTTTATAAGCATCATAGGCATTAATACTACATCGTAACCAAGAGTTGCAAAGTTCTGGAACGTACTTGGGAATAAGGCATAATGCATTCCTGTCATAACTATTAATGCTGCCAGTGCTCCCATGATTAAGCCTGCAATCGGTCCTGTATGGCTGAACAGCCAAGTGGAACCTTGAGCAAGATAATCACCCAGGTAGTAGCCTATTGGTCCTAATACTATAAGTGTTATAGGTGCTACTATTAACAAGCTTATCATCGGCGTTAAAACCATCTTGAAAATTTTAGGAATTATTTTATCAATTAGAGGATAAACCTTGCTAAGTAGATAAACCCCAAGTAGAATCGGTATAACTGATGAACTGTAGTTAACAATAGGAATATTCAAAATACCCAAATCAATAACGTGCTTAGCGCCTATTTCATATTGATTTATAAAACTGGGATAAAGCAGGACTCCTGCAATGGTTGCAGCCAAAAATTCATTTGTTTTGAATCTACGTGCTACGGTTACTGCTAATAAAAACGGCAGAAAATAGAACGGTGCATCGGATATAATATTCAGCAGCTGGTTCATGCCGCTGTCAGCTGACAGAAGCTTTGTCATTTGAAGCAATGATACAATTGCCTTTAGCATACCGGCTCCAACAATAGCAGGTAAAATTGGTGTAAATACCCCAGCAATTAATTCCAGAACTGAATCTATAATACCTTTTTTGCCTTTCTTTTCAGACTTACCGGTCTCAACCTCCTGTAAAAGAGGCTCGATTTCGCTATAGACATCAGCTACATTATTGCCGATTATAATTTGCAGCTGTCCATTTTGAATCTGAACTCCAGCAACTCCATCAAGCTGCTTAATTCGTTTTTGATCTACTTTGCTGTTATCAACCAGATTAAATCTGAGTCTGGTAAAACAGTGGCCGTGATTGGATATATTTTTTGCACCACCAACACATTGAATAACTTCTTTAGCAAGCTTTTGAGTATTCATACACATCCTCCTATTAAATTTAAAATATTAGTGTTTTTTATTGGATCCAAAAAGATAAATATATTAGAAATTTTTAGCTAAAAAATTTTCAATTTCATTTACGGTAGACAAATTTAATACTTGATTTGCGATATCTTGTGCCTTTTCATAAGCCAGAGACTGAATTAATTTTCTGGCAGGTAAGATAGAGGACGTACTCATGCTGAATTCATCCAGACCCATTCCAAGAAGAATAGGTATCATTCTTTTATCCCCAGCCATTTCACCGCACATTCCTACCCAAATACCTTGTTTATGACCATTATCAATCACCATTTTTATTAATCTTAAAACACCTGGATTAAAAGGTTGATACAGATGTTGAACTTTCTCATTCATTCTGTCAACAGCACAGGTGTATTGTATTAAATCATTTGTTCCAATACTAAAAAAGTCGACGTGTCTGGCTAAAATATCGCTTGCAATAGCTGCAGATGGTATTTCTATCATCATGCCAACTTGGATATTTGCTGCATATGCTATTCCCTCATTATCAAGCTCTGACTTAGCCTTATTATATACAGATTTTGCTTCTAAAAGCTCCTCCATTGAAGAGATCATCGGAAACATAATTTTTAAATTGCCATAAACGCTGGCTCTCAGCAAAGCTCTTAGCTGTGTTTTAAATATATCCTGTTCTCTCAGGCAAAATCGTATTGCCCTATAGCCTAAGAAAGGATTCATCTCTTCATCAATCTTAAGATACGGAAGCTTTTTATCCCCGCCAATGTCTAAGGTTCTTATCACCACAGGTTTTGAATTCAACATTTCCAATGCTTTCCTGTATATTTCAAATTGCTCTTCTTCAGTTGGAAGTGACTCCCTATTCATGTAAATAAACTCTGTTCTGAATAGTCCGACACTTTCTGCATCATTATTTATAAGTGATGAAATATCCTGTAATGTACCAATATTTCCTGCAAGCTCAACTTTACGGCCATCTATAGTTATACTTTTTTTACCTTTAATTTCTTCCAATGCCTTCTTTTCTTGCAGGTATGCGTGTTTTAACATTTTGTAGTGGTTGATAATTTCTTCTGAAGGATTAATTTGCACATCCCCCGTTTCTCCGTCAAAAACTACATAATCTCCACTTTTTAAGTTTTCAGTAATGTTGTTTAAGCCCACAACTGCAGGTATTTCTAGTGTCCTCGCCATTATAGCGGTATGCGATGTCCTACCTCCAATATTGGTTAAAAAACCTATTACCTTTTCCTTATTCATTGCGGCCGTATCAGAAGGAGACAAATCAGTGGAAACAAGTATAACCTCTTCATTCAGCATAGCCAAATCGGTAATTTGAACCCCCAGAAGATTTTTCAGAACACGCTGTGATACATCTTTTATATCGGCAGCTCTTTCTCTCATATATTCATTATTCATAGCTTCAAAAACAGCTATATACTCGTCAGCGGTCCGTTTAAAAGCATATTCTGCATTTAATTTTCCTGCTTCTATTTTTTTTACGGCACTGTTTATTAGCTCTGGATCTTGAATCATCATGACATGCGCATCAAAGATTTTAGCGTTTTTTGCTCCGAATTCCTTTAGCGCTTTTTCTTTAATTGCTAATAGTTGGGCCTTTGAAGTATCTATTGCCTTTAATAACTTCTGTTTTTCTTCAAGAGTATTCGAATTTTCTCTTTTTTCTATGATTAATGGATTATCATCAATAACCAATACCTTTCCAAAAGCTATTCCTGAGGATACTCCTATACCTGTAATCATATTCATTCCTCCTACTCAGTAAAATTAGAAGATAAAAATTTTTCTAATGCTTCTATAGCCTCTTCTTCATCTGATCCATCAGCTATAATTTTTACAGCATCATCTTTTTCAAGCGAAGCACTCAGGATATTCATAAAAGATTTTGTATTTATTATGCTGCCTTTACACTCAAGACTTATATTCGAATTGAATTGTGAAACAATTCTGACCAGTTCATAAGCAGGTCTTGCATGAATACCCTGTTCATTCTTTATGTTCACTATCCGTTCCATAAACTTCCTCCTTTAAACAAGCAAATAAAAAAGGCACAAACAAATGAGTTTCGAATTAACGAACCAATTTATTCATGCCTGATCGAATCAGTAACACATATTAAATATTCAATTTATATTTTTATAATATCACAATCCTTATATAAATGCAACAACATTTTTTAATTTTCGTCATATTTTTTTGTTTAATATTTTATGAACATGAATGGCTATATATCCTATTTCACTCTCAGGTACCGGAAGCTTTAAAGATTTCTCTATTATTTTTGCTATATCATAAGCTAATGTGAGCTCTCTTCCGAGCTCATCTTTTAATTTTGTTACGATATTATTTTCGATAACCTGATTTTTCTGAATTCGGCTGGTTACCCCCTGCAAATGCAAAATAAGCCGTTTATACTCAAAAGAATTCCTGTCGATAGATGCTATATTTTCATCAAGATAACTGTAAATTTTATTCATCATCATTGAGTTTGCCATTGCTTTCATTTTATCATTATCCCCTCTGCCACCATAAAAATGCAGAGCTAAAAACCCAATTTCATCGTCAGGAACTTCTATTTTAAGATTTTCTCGCAGCATATTTACTGCTTTTTCAGCAAGTCTGAATTCTTCAGGATATAATAATTTCGTTTCATAAACAAACGGATTTGTTATCTGAATACCATCTTTTATCCTTTTTACAGCAAAGTTTACGTGATCAATCAGACCCAAATTCATTTTTTGATTTAGTTCCTCACCAAATTCGCTTATAAGCATTTCATTTATATTTTTACAAAGCTCTATTATTTTTGGGTCAACTGTATCCAAAAAACTTTCCGCTTCATGAGTATTAATATCTAAATTGATAAACTTTTGTTCTACTTCCTTGAGTTCATCAATTATTTCTCCTCTTTTTCTTCCAAAGCCTATTCCTTTCCCAACAAAAACATATTTCTTGTGATTTTGCTCAACCAATATTACATTGTTGCTTAAAATCTTCACTATAATATATCTATTCATTTTTATATCTCCATCCATACGTTTTATTAACCGTTTAGTGAATATGTTTTGTTCAATAAAATAAGGAAAAATTCGCATGCTTATTTTGTTTGTCAGATATACCTTTTTTTCTTACAGTTACTGTTCTGTCTTTTGACTATCTACTACTGTCTCCTGTATTCCTTCTTCAGTTTTCTGCGTTTTGGCTACAGGCTCCTTATAAATAAACAAAATATATATCGCCAGCAGTATAGTTCCTACCACAACAAAGGAATCCGCCAGGTTGAATGTTGGAAATACATATGAACCAAAGTGAAACTCGAGAAAATCTATAACACTACCTTCTCTGAATATCCTGTCAAACAGGTTTCCCAATGCTCCCCCAAGTATTAACGACAGCGTAAGTCTGAAAAACTTGTTTTTATTCCTTACAAGTATAAAAATAAGAACCAGCGCAACAATCGAACTTGTACCTACCAGAAATATAGTTTTACCATGCAAAATGCTAAATGCCGCACCTTTATTTTCAAGATGTCTGATGTAGAAAAAATTATTAATTACAGTAATCGGATTCCCTACTACCGAGTCTATAACCCATAATTTTGTAAGCCTGTCCAGAATAAAAGCTGCTATAATAATCAATGCCCAAATCATAAAA
>CAYQCA010000062.1:16185-17568 GCA_964415835.1 uncultured Clostridium sp.
TACGGTATATACCATTGCGAAATATCATCATACTTATTCCATACATATGGATTAACCGCACCTCTTATATTCTTGCTGTACATCATACTTTCGTTTAAAAAATACAAGCCAATATATGGCCGATCATCTAATACCACATTTAAAAGATTCTTGTAAGTATCACTTCTCATTTCTGCATTATTTTGGGTTAAGATTTGCTGCAGGTAACTATCAACCACCGTATTACTATAACCTGCCGTATTAAGTCCGGTCTCTATCTGTGCAGTAGAATATGCAAAAGACAAATCAGGAATATTGGATATTTTATAACCTAATACAGCCATATCGTAGGTACCAAGTTTAATTCTTTTCTGTACTTCATCCCAGGGAATTTTTTCAACCTGTACAGTTATACCTTTTTTACCAAGCTGAGCTGCAATTTCATTAGCAGTGTTGAATCTAAGGCTATTTTCACTATTAACTATCAGCTTAAATGTTAATGCCTTTTTAGTCTTCCTGTTTAAATACTTGTTTTTATCAGCGTCATAGATATATCCGCCCTGAGACATCAGCTCCCTTATCTTTTTTATATCAGTATTCTGTTCCAGATTTACAAGTTGGTAAACCCAGGAATTTGGTATTAAAGGAATTTCAGCCGTTATTGCTATCCCTGAAGCAACGGTACTTACAAGCTGTTTCTTATCAATTAAGCTATTTATTGCGTTTCTTACACGCTTATCAGTTAATGGACCTTTAGATAAATTCAGCGATAAGAACTCATAATTTTTGCCGGGGTAACGTTTCATTGTAATATCCGTTCGCCCGATATATTTTCTGAATTCACTATAATCTGCCGGTATTACGTCTACATCCCTGGCCTGAAAAGCAGAGTTTGCTTCATTAGAGTTTTTAAATATCTTAACTTCAATAGTTGCAATGTATGGCAGTGACAAGTTATCAACCTTACCACTTTTTGAATTCCACCAATCTTCGTTAAGCTTTAGCTTTACACCTTCCTCTGGATTATATGAAACAAAGGAATAAGGTCCAGTTCCAAGCGGTGCAAGGTTTCTTTTTGAATTCTTAACATTAATCTTTTCATTCAAAAAATAATGATAAGGCAAAATCGGGAATGTCAATTCCTCCAAAATAAACGAATATGGCTGTTTCAACTTTATAATTACAGTTTTATTATCACCCGCCGAAACTGAATCTATATTTTGAACATTTTTAAAATATACGCTGTTATTCTTTGAATCTTTTATTGTATTAATAGTGAAAACTACATCCTCAGCCTTAAAGGGCATTTTGTCATGCCACTTTATATTCTCTTTCAAATTAATGGTCAAAACCAATCCGTCCGCTGAAAGTGAAGAGCTCTCTGCCAATACCGGAACAGGGCTT
>CAYQCA010000063.1:0-17526 GCA_964415835.1 uncultured Clostridium sp.
GCCGGAGATATTGACATCATGGTTGGAGGGGGCGTGCGAAGCGCTGTAATAGAAGAGTTGGTTAAAGTAACAAAGGCAAAATCATATCATATGTCCGGCAGTGTAAAGCTTGACAGCCAGATGGTCTACAGGAAGGAAGGCGTAAGCATGGGACTGCCTATGTTGAGTGAATATACTATTATCCGCACAGATGCAAATGAAATAGCTAAGGTAAGGGATTTGCTGAACAACTGTTGAGATATATCAGGAAAATGAGGAAGTTTTATGTTGCTGAAGGAAACAATTGAAATTATTCAAGATAAATTTAATGAAGTACTACCGATTTTAGAGCAGAGCAATACGAGTGTAAAAGAACATATTAATGATTGCAGTGAAGAGCAGCAGATATTACTGAAGTTTCTTTATGCATCTATGACAATCAGCGATATGGTAGATTATGATTTCCTTTCATATCTGGCATATGTCGATCATGCATTGTTTTTAAAAAGAAATATGCCCTGGTGTACATCCATGCCTGATGAGCTTTTTCTAAATTATGTTTTATACTATCGTATAAACAATGAGGATATTGAGGATTGCAGGAAGCTATTTTATGATTCGCTGCATGAAAGAATTACCGGTAAAACCATGGCAGAAGCTGCACTGGAAGTTAATTACTGGTGCGCTGAAAATGTTGTATACAGATCAACTGATGTAAGGACTGCTTCTCCGCTTACCGTATGGAGAACAGGAAGTGGTAGGTGCGGAGAGGAATCAACATTTACCGTTGCTGCCATGCGGAGTGTCGGGATTCCTGCCAGGCAGATTTACACGCCTAGATGGTCCCATTGCGATGATAATCATGCATGGGTTGAAGTCTGGTGTGACGGGCAATGGCACTACCTGGGTGCCTGTGAACCTGAACCTGTGCTTGATAAAGGATGGTTTACCGAAGCTGCATCAAGGGCAATGTTTATTCATAGCAGAATTTTTTCGCCTGTTATTGTAAATGAAGAAATAGTAGGGAGACAAGGTAAAACCACTGTTTTAAATAATATTGAAAGCTATGCGTCAGCTCGGAAATTTATTGTTAGGGTAATTGATAGTGAGAAACAGCCTGTTGCAGGAATTGAGGTAAAGTTTGATGTTTTAAATCAATCAGAGTTTTTCCCAGTCGCATCAAAGCTATCCGATGAGCAAGGAAATGATTAAATAACACTTGGACTGGCCGATATCCATATTCATTTAAACTATGAAGAACAGTATTATGAATGTTTTGCTGATACCAGACAGATTAACTGTATTGAAATAAGGCTTAATGTGACTGAGGAGAACAATACAAATTCTATTGATTTTAAAATAACTGTACCTGAAGGGGACAACAGCCGTAGCATACAGCTTAACACAGAGCAGAATGCAGCTAAAAAGTTTAAGATAAATCATGCGGATAAAGTTCGGGAAGAGAAGATAGCCGGTTTTTACCATGAACAGGAAGCAAATGAAGCTATCGATAAATACTCGTCCAAAGAAGAATTAAAAGCTATAATGTATAAGGCAAGAGGCAATTTTAAAGAAATATTAAACTATCTTAATGCAGTTGTGGACAATGATAACCCATATCTGAGGGTAAAACTGCTAATGTCATTATCCGATAAGGATTTCTGTGATTTACAAAGTGAGATACTGTTGGAACATTTTACAAAGGCTTTGCCATATAGTGGAAAGTATGAAGAGGACCTATTTGTCAAATATGTTTTGTGTCCACGCATTTACTTTGAAAAAATGACACCCTACAGGGAATTTATTTATGATTATTTAAGTGAAAATGCAAAAGCTTGCTTTCAAAATGATCCTCAACTGGTGTGGGACTTTATATCAAATGAAATCGACACCAGAGAACACATGGAATATGAGGAGTTGTTTACTTCTCCTCGCGGTATTCTCAAGGCTAAATGCGGCAGCATGCTCTCTAAAAGAATCCTATTTACGGCTATTTGCAGAACACTGGGTATACCTGCAAGAATAAATCCGGTGACATTGTTTGCTGAATATTATAAATTGGGGGATTTTGTTCCGGTTGAAAAAGAAGGCGAGTGTGCGGCAAAACTTCAGATTTGTTCCTTAGACAGCACGCAATGGCTTTATGTGCAGAATTGGACTATCGGTATTATGGAAAAGGGAGAATACCGTACGCTGGATCTGACTGGAGCAGTATGGAATGATGGGGTTTTGAAAATAAACCTTCCTGCGGGTTTATACCGTCTTTTGGTTTCCAACAGAATGCCCAACGGCAATCTCCTTGCAAGGAAATATTGCTTTACTTGCGAGAAAAATCAAACCACGAAAAAATCAATTTCGCTACCAGAGGCAAAAATAGCGGATTTGCTTGAGTATGTCCCATTTCCGAGTTTTACACTCACCGATGTAAACAAAAATGATTGTACGGTTAAAGAACTTGTGAAAGATGAGCCAACTGTCATAATCTGGCTTGAGGAAGGAAAAGAACCCACAGAGCATATTCTGAATGAGATAATCGATCATCGCAATGAGTTTATGGATATTGAGGGTAAATTTATATTTGTACTCAGGAATAAAAATGCTTTGCTGAACGCCACAATGCAAAAGACTTTAAAAACTGGTTTGAATATAGCTCTGTATTACGGAGATTTTATAGAAGAAGCAGTGGCAGTTGCAAAAAGCCTGTACAGGGATAGTGAGAAGCTTCCACTGGTTCTGGGAAGCAGCGACGGTGAGCATGCGTTATATTCTTTTAGCGGGTACAACGTTGGAATTGCAGACTTGTTGGTAAAAATTTTAAATGCAATTAGATGATACGGTTTTATAAAGTTGTTATAATATAAAATTAGTAAGGCTATTCTGAAAAAGATAGCCTTTTAATTTTGCGCTATTATATTGATTGATAACTGGTTGCTTAAGTGATATAATTTTCAATATTGAAATCCTGTTTGTATGGAGGTGCCTGATGGAAGAGGAAAATATTTTAGATGATTATGGATCGGTTAAAATATCAGAAGAGGTTGTAGCCATTATTGCAGGAATTGCAGCTACTGATGTTCCGGGCGTAGCCGGCATGAGCGGTGGTATTGCAGGAGGAATTGCAGAAATCCTGGGAAGGAAGAACCTTTCAAAAGGGGTCAAAGTTGAAGTTGGTGAGAAAGAAGCGGCTATTGACCTTTATATAATAGTTGAATTTGGTGCTAGAATACCTGAAGTAGCTTGGGATATACAGGACAAAGTAAAAAATGCGGTGCAGAATATGACCGGTTTGAATGTTGTTGAGGTAAATATTCATGTTCAGGGTGTTAATTTTGACAAGGAAGTAAAGAAGGAATCCGAAAAAAAGGATTAAACAGTCTCTTGGGGAAAATAAGGTATTATCGTATTTTATATTGGTAATAATTATATGATGTAAAATCAATCTTGATGTGCATTGCACTTAATTGGAAGAATTTGATTTTTACAGGTTTTTGAAATATAATGATTATATAAGAAAGAAAAGAGGTGGAGTATATATGAACATTATTCTGCGTGTACTATTGGCTGTATATGCTTTTTTCCTGACGATAGCATCAATGTTTGCAATGCTGGTTACTATCAGGTCAGACATATTAACTGATGCTTATACATATTTATCTAATGATGTATTAGCTAATAGAAATCCTTCGATAGTTATGTTCATTATTTCTTCAATATTTTTCTGTTTGAGCTTGACTTTCCTGCTTTCAGGGTTTAAACCCGAAGGAGATAAAAAGGCTATTATCAAATATACGAAAAATGGAGATATTAGAATTACATTGAATTCTATAGAGAATATTGCTCTCGCTACATCAAGGAAGTTAAATGGTATCCGTGATTCTAAAGCCTATGTAACAAAGATTGGAGAAGGTGTTAGTATCACTGTAAAGGCAATAGTTCAGCCCGATATTAATATACCCCTGTTGTCTGAGGATATGCAGATAAAGGTAAAGACCTCAGTTGAAGATTGCACTGGTGTACGGGTGGACAGTGTAAAAATACTAATTGAAAGTATTTTCACCGGGTATAAGTCTGCGAGAGTGGAGTAACATTGGGAGGTGAAAACCCATGGATAAGCAGAAGCTATTTGAATTTTACAGGGATCACAAAGGAGAGATACTTGGTGCTGGAACAGGGCTGTTGATTGCGGTTATTGTATTACTGCTCGGTGTTCTAAAAGCTCTTTTTGTTGTTATTTGTGTTGTAATAGGTTATTATATTGGAAAAAGGTTATCTCAGGATAAAGACTATGTAAAAAACTTGCTTGACAGGATTTTACCGCCTGGAACGTACAGGTAGATGCAGAAGTATAGGAGTCATAGGAGTAGTAGAAGTATAGAAGATGGAAGCTCGACTTCGCCGAGCGGAATTTAAGATGAAGTTAGAATTGTACTTATAATTGGAGGTATATTAATGGGACGCCGTGCATCCAGGGAAGCTGCGATGAAATTATTGTATCAGCTTGAGATACAGAAAAGTGACAGGAATGAACAGATTGAAACTGCTCTGGAAGAAGATAATCTAACAGACAATGATAAAAAATATATTAGGGATGTGGTTGACGGGGTATATAAAAACACACCCTTGATTGATAGCATTATTGAAAAACATGCCCTTGGATGGAAGATAAACAGATTATCAAAAATTGATTTATCCATTTTAAGAATCGGTATCTACGAAACAATTTATAGGGACGATATACCTTTTAGTGTTTCAGTTAATGAAGCAGTTGAACTTGCAAAGAAATATAGTAATGAAGATGCCGGAGCATTTGTAAACGGATTGCTGGCAAAGGTATCAAAGGCAGATGCTTCTGTTGAAAGTTCAGATAAAGTATAGGTTTATATTAAGGTTAAATTTATCGCTGGTAGAATATGATAAAATGGGTAATGTGAGCATAAAGCATTATCCTTTTTTATAGTTTGTTTTTACATAGGAGTTTATTATTAAATGAATAGAGTATTTTCAGTTTCTGATATTAACAACTACATAAAGCATCTTGTTTCAAATGATGCCTTATTGTCCGGTCTTTCAATAAGAGGTGAAATATCCAATTTCAAGCATCATTATTCAGGCCATATGTATTTTACAATCAAGGATGAGAACAGTGTACTTAAATGTGTAATGTTCAAGTCTCAGGCTTCCGTGTTGAAATTTATTCCACAAAATGGTGCAAAAGTTATTGTTTCAGGATATATTTCAGTTTTTGAACGTGATGGCCAATATCAGCTATATGCAAGTGATATGCAGCCTGACGGACTGGGGTCGTTGCATCTGGCATTTGAACAGTTAAAAGAAAGGCTACAGAGAGAAGGTCTGTTTGATACAAGTATTAAGAAGAGACTACCGGTACTGCCAAAGAGTATTGGTGTAGTTACTTCATCAACAGGTGCTGTTATTAGGGATATTATCAATGTTACCTACAGGCGCTACAGCAAAATGAAACTGGTACTATTTCCCGTGGCTGTACAGGGGCCTCAGGCTGCAGGTCAGATTGCGGCAGCCATTGCAAAGCTCAATGAACTCAATCAGGTAGATGTAATTATTGTTGCTAGAGGAGGAGGCTCTTTAGAGGAATTGTGGGCCTTTAATGAGGAAATAGTGGCCAGAAGCATTTTTGCATCTAATATTCCAATTATATCTGCTGTGGGGCATGAAACTGACTACACAATATGTGATTTTGTTTCAGACATGAGAGCGCCCACACCGTCTGCAGCTGCCGAGCTTGCTGTTCCGGACATGGAAGTTTTACTTTATAAGCTAAGTAACTATAATTCAAGAATGAAAAGTTCGCTGGTTAAGAAACTTACCATGTGCAACACTCAGCTTCAAAAGATAAATTCCCGCCCTGTTTTCAGGCAGCCATATGATAAGATAAATCAATTCAGAATGAAACTTGATAATGATATGAAAAACCTTATCAGGAGCAATGAGATGTTGTTAAAAGACAGTAAATCACGCTTTGGTATCCTGGCTGGTAAACTGGATGCAATGAGTCCTTTGAAAATTCTTGAGAGGGGCTACAGTGTGGTAAGTACGAATGATGGTGGAGTTATAAACAGGATAGAACAATTAAATCCCGGCGATAATGTTGAGATTCGTTTAAATAATGGGGTCGCAGATTGTAATGTGATTTCAGTCAGACAAGAAAAATGTTAAGTTTTAAATTAAAGTTGGCGTGGAGGTTATTATGGCTAGAGCAATAAAAAATTGTGAAAACAATAAAAGCTTTGAAGAAGCATTGGCTGAGCTGGAGCAGATTGTATCAAAACTTGAAAAAGGTGAGATTTCATTGGAGGAATCTATAGCAAATTTTCAGCAGGGAATTGAGTTGTCCAGATATTGTGCATCAAAGCTGGATGAAGCTGAAAAAAAGATATCCATATTGCTTCAGGATGATGAAGGAAAACTAATTGAAAAGGATTTTGACATATGAATTTCAAAGAAAAACACAAATATTTTGCAGAGCTGATTGAAGAGCGGTTGAATCTGAGTATTCCTGAGGGTAACCCATACTGCAGTACCTTAAAGGATGCAATGCGTTATAGCTTGTTGGCCGGAGGTAAAAGGCTGAGGCCTGTATTGGCTCTTGCAACAGCTGAAATATTTAATTCACCCGTTCAGGAAGTGTTAAATTTCGGGTGCTCAATCGAAATGATACACACTTATTCATTGCTTCATGATGACCTGCCTGCCATGGATAACGATGATTACCGACGGGGAAGACTTACAAACCACAAGGTGTACGGAGAAGCAATGGCAATACTGGCAGGGGATGCACTATTAAATCTGGCCTACGAAAATATGATAAAGGATTCTGCTGCATCATCAAATCCTAATAAACTAAAAGCTATGTCAATTGTGGCAGAATACGCAGGAGCACTAGGAATGATTGGGGGACAGGTTATTGACCTGGAATCAGAAGGAAAAAAGGTTGAGGCAGAAAAACTGAAGACAATGCATAGAATGAAAACCGGGGCACTGATTAAAGCTCCCATAGAGGCTGCAGCAGTGATTTGCGGTGCTGATAAGAACCAGCTGGCCTTATTATCAAACTATGCTGCTAACTTAGGTTTGGCTTTCCAGATAAAAGATGATATTTTAGATGTGGAAGGCAGCATTGAAAATATGGGCAAGAAGCCCGGAAGTGATTCCATAGCTGAAAAGTCCACGTATGTTACGATGTATGGACTGGAAGAATCAAAGTCATTGCTCCAGAAGGTAACTGTTGAAGGTATATCATATTTGGCTTCATATGGGAAAAGGGCAGATTTTCTGAAAGAACTGGCCATGTCTCTGATTAATAGAGATAGATAATGCCAAGTTTACATTTTTTAAGCTTTGATTTTTGTTCTTTTTGTGCTATAATATTATCTCAATAAGCGTTTTGCTTATTTTGTAATATTTATATATTTAGAGAGATATTATTAATTAAGATAATTTTGACATTGAAACAGGCTGGCGCAGTATTCTAGTCAGTACTGATGTTTTTGAAGACGGACCTAAAAAGCCGTTAAAGGGCACATCGATGAAGTTCCTGGTGTTGGCTTGCTACGCCCAGTGGTGGGCTTATGCTGGGAGTTAAGGTTTAGGGGCGATCTGCAATGGCATGCGGGCGTTGACCCCTTTACCGTGGAGACCCTTTCTTGTGGTTGAAAAGTCAAGAGGAGTAACAATTTATCGTTACTTGTGCTTTGCCACCTCGACTACGACTAGGGATTAAACCTGTTAGGCGGTTTCTTTTTGAAGCTGTGAACAGAGTAGCCTGCCTTGAGTGAGATTTGGTGGATAGTGGATCAGATGCGATAAGTATTGGCCGATACGTTTGCATTATTGCTATTTGAAACCTTTTTTGCAAAAGAGGCTAGAAAACATTCTGACTGTTGGGGAAAACCCCTAGACTGTTCTGATAAGTGGTTTGTTGGGGATTAAAGTGTGGACTAAGTGGTAATCAGGTCCCATAGTGGAGACGCTATGGTAAAGTGTTTAATGGGAAACCTCTGGTTTGGCGACATTCTAGAACGCGTTAGGGAAATCCTACCTGACCTAAGCCGCAAAATTTACTCAATAAGCTGCCACCTGTTTTTATTTATATCTGGAGGATTGGTGTGGACGAAAATTTTAAGTATCCAGCCGATGAAAAGAAGGTAAAATTCAAGAAAAATGCTGTTAGTCCAAAAAGGGAAACAAGAGTTTGGACTCTCTTTATAACTATTATCACTTTCTTTATTTCAATTTTTATGTCGTTTTTTTCAAATCAAACTATGCAGTATGCAACTACTATAGTTTCTTTTCTCATTGTTTTTGTTATAATAATAATTAGCATAATTTTTGATTTAATTGGTACAGCTGCAACTGCTGCCGACGAAGCTCCATTTCATTCAATGGCTTCAAGAAAGCTTTACGGAGCTAAACAGGCAATTTGGCTGATAAGGAATGCTGATAAGGTTTCAAACTTTTGCAATGATGTAGTAGGTGATATCTGCGGCGTTATCAGTGGAACAGCAGCAGCTTTTATCGTATATAAATTTTCCGGAGGCGATGTAGATGCCCAGAATTCAATTTTTGGTCTGGCGATCACTGCAATGGTAGCATCATTTACTGTTGGTGGAAAGGCATTTGGAAAATCTATCGCATTGAATAATAGCAATTATATTATATATAAGGTTGCAGTAGTTATTAAATTTTTATTTGGAAGATTAAGAGGAATAAAAAAAAGAAAAAAGGTTGAAAGAAATATTAAAAAATAGTAAATGGGGACCGAGCCCATGCCAAACTTTCATGATGTTTTGTGCGAGATGCGGGGCATGGGCATAATTATGATAAAAAAAACCAACGGAAATAAAGGAGCATTCTTTAGTGGCTTATTTGGATAGTATTGACTTTCCTGAAGATATAAAAAAATTAAATAATGAACAGTTAAATGGTTTAGCTGATGAGATAAGGAACTTCCTGGTTGAACAGGTCTCAAAAACCGGAGGGCATTTGGCTTCAAATTTAGGTGTAGTTGAACTGACGCTTGCCATTCATTTCAATTTTAATACCGAGATGGATAAAATTGTATGGGATGTTGGGCATCAATCCTATGTTCATAAGATCCTAACAGGACGTAAAAATCAATTTGATACATTACGCAAATTCGGAGGTCTTGCAGGATTTCCAAAAACCTGTGAAAGTATTCATGATTGCTTTAATACTGGGCATAGCAGTACTTCAATTTCAGCTGCTTTAGGTATGGCCAGAGCAAGAGACCTCAAAAAAGAAAATTACAGTGTAGTAGCTGTAATAGGTGATGGTGCCATGACCGGAGGGATGTCTTACGAGGCTCTTAATGATGCAGGCAGGTCAACAAGTAACTTTATTGTTATTTTGAATGATAACGAAATGTCCATTGCAAAAAATGTCGGTGGTATGTCCAAATATTTGAGTAAGCTTCGTACAGACCCTAAATATACGAAGACGAAAGAAGATATTGACAATTTTTTGGACAAGATTCCAAATCTAAGCAAGATACCAAGGGCGGCAGTAAGAAAACTTAAGGGGACAATAAAATACCTTCTTACGCCGGGTCTGTTTTTTGAACAACTGGGTTATAAGTACTATGGGCCGGTGGATGGACATAATATTGAAGAATTGAATAAAGCATTGAATGCAGCAAAAAATATTAGGGGTCCAGTTTTAATACATGTTTATACCCAAAAAGGAAAAGGATATTCCTTTGCAGAAGAAAGCCCTGACAGATTTCACGGTATAGCTCCTTTTGAAGTTGAGACAGGAGAAACTATAGGTACCAGGGAACCTGATTATTCTGAAGTTTTTGGTGACAAAGTTGTTGAAATTGCAGAAAAAGATAGTAGAGTGGTGGCTATTTCGGCTGCTATGATTAAAGGAACAGGACTGAATAAATTTAGTAATTTGTACCCCAGTAGATTATTTGATGTAGGAATAGCAGAGCAGCATGCAGTTACATCGGCTGCCGGAATGGCAATAAGTGGCATGATACCGATAGTTGCAATTTATTCGTCATTCCTTCAGAGGGCATATGACCAAATAATTCATGATGTGGCCATACAAAATCTTCATGTTGTATTTGCAATAGATAGAGCGGGTATAGTTGGTGAGGATGGTGAAACTCATCAAGGAGAGTTTGATATATCTTTTTTGAACCATATACCAAATTTTACACTTATGGCACCGGCAGATTATTTCGAATTGCGGGAGATGATCCATTTTGCAGTTTATGGGCAAACTGGTCCTGTTGCCATAAGATATCCAAGAGGCAGAGGAAAAGAATTTATTGGAGCAGATAAGCCAATAGAACTCGGTAAAAGTGTAGTTGTCAGGAAGGGTGAGGATGTCTGCATCATTGCTGTTGGCAGCATGGTTGATACAGCACTTAAAGCCGCAGATAAATTGTATGAAAATGGAATTAATGCAGAAGTAATCAGTGCCAGATTTATAAGGCCAATTGATGAAGACATGATTATAGACTGCGGCAAAAAATTTAAATACATTATTACATTAGAGGATAATTGCAGGTTCGGGGGTTTTGGAAGCAGAGTACTTGATGTTTTGAACAAAAATAGGTTAAAAGCGGATTTAACTATTATGGGTTTACCTGATGAATTTGTGTCTCATGGCTCCAGAAATGAATTGTTAAAAAAATTAGGGTTGGATTATAACACAATTGCAGATAATATACTGAAAATTAAGAATGGGGAAGGTATTATTTAATCATGCCTGAACTTGGAGGATAAAGTGGAAAAAGAAAGACTGGATATATTGCTTGTAAACAAGGGATTGTTTGATAGTAGGGAAAAGAGTAAGAGCGCAATTATGGCTGGCGTAGTCTGGATTGATGGTATGCGAGAGGATAAACCAGGAACCAAAGTCCCTGTAGATTGCAGCATTGAGATAAAGGAAAATCCTAATCCTTTTGTAAGCAGGGGTGGGTTAAAACTTGCAAAAGCACTATTGGAGTTTAACATTTGTCTTCAGAATAAAGTTTGTCTGGATATAGGAGCATCAACAGGAGGCTTTACAGACTGTATGCTTAAAAATGGTGCTGATAAAGTAGTATCAATTGATGTAGGATATGGGCAGTTAGCCTGGGAATTAAGAAATAATCCACAAGTTATTTGTATGGAAAGAACAAATATAAGGTATGTGAAGCCTGAAAATATAGGCTTTCTATCAGATTTTGCTTCCATTGATGTATCCTTTATATCTCTTTCAAAGGTATTACCTGCAGTATCGGATCTCCTGAAGGACGATGCAGAATTGGTCTGTCTCATAAAACCTCAATTCGAGGCAGGTAGGGAAAAAGTAGGCAAACATGGAGTTGTAAGGGATAGTGAAGTTCACAAAGAAGTAATATTTAATATTATAAATTTTGCTATTTCTAAAAATTTGTATATTAAAGAATTATCGTTTTCACCAATAAAGGGTCCCGAAGGCAATATAGAATACTTGATTTACATATCAAAAAAAGGTATAGTTAGTTCAAGTTGCAATTTTGATGAAATTGTTGAGAGGGTTGTTACGGAGGCACACTCTTCACTTATTTAAGGTAGGCATTGTTTCTATTAACCGGAGTTACAATAGGCATAGCTGTGGAGGATCAGATGAAAAACATTGGTATTATTACAAATAGAGATAAAGATGAAGGTTTGTTATATACAAATCAACTTATTGCAAGTATAAAAAAATTTGGGGGACAGGCTATTCTACCTACTCCGAGTCCTGTATTCGGGCTGGATGCAATTGATGTTGAATCGGAAGAAATATGTAAGAAATGCGAATTAATTATTTGCCTGGGCGGTGACGGTACTTTTTTGAGAACAGCCAGGACTGCATATAAATATGAAATACCGGTACTTGGAATTAATCTTGGCTCCCTAGGATTTTTAGCAGATGTAGAAACAGGAGAAATTGATAAATCGGTAGAAAGAATATTCAGTAATGACTTTTTTATTGAAGAAAGAATGATGCTTTCGTTGAAAATATACAAGTCGGGAAATTTAGTAGCGGAGGATAATGCTATTAATGATGTTGTAATTTCAAGAGGTGGAATACCCAGAATCATCCACCTGAGTACATTTATTGATGATAATTTTTATGATACATTTCCGGGTGACGGTTTGGCTGTATCAACACCTACAGGCTCTACAGCATATTCACTGTCCGCCGGCGGTCCTATTGTTAAACCAGACTCGAAGATTATTGTTATTACACCTATTTGTCCGCATATACTTTATTCAAGATCCTTAATATCAACAGAAGAGAGTAAAATCAAAATCTGTGTTATTGATAGCTTTGAACACCCGGCACTGGTTACTATTGACGGTCAAAAGAATTATGAAATATCCTGCGAGGATTATTTACAGATTGAAAAATCAAGCAGTAAAGTTAAAATGCTTAAAATAGACAGCAAAAATTTCTTTACGGTGCTTAGAAATAAAATTTACAATAGAAAAGAGGATTAGTGAATGAAATACTACAGGCATGCCAAAATACTTGAAATCATTGAAAATAACGCAATTGAAACCCAGGAAGAGCTGGCTGAAAAATTGAAAGGACAGGGTATGGATGTTACTCAAGCAACTGTTTCAAGAGATATTAAGGATCTTCGCCTTATAAAAGTTATGTCAAGCGATGGCAGGTATAAATACGCTACCTTTAATCAGGCAGAAAGCCAGGCTTCAAACAGGCTTATTACAATTTTGACAGAAGCATATGTTTCAAGCGATTATGCCAATAACATTGTTGTAGTAAAAACACTATCCGGAATGGCTCAGGCTGCAGCTTCTGCAATAGATTCGCTCAAATTTGGGGATATACTAGGTACTATAGCAGGTGATGATACGTTAATGATGGTTTGTAGAGCGGAAAAAATTGCTGAGGAAATAGTAGATAAATTCAATAAAATGATAAAGTCTTAGTAATTTGTATTTAAGCATTATTTTTAGGTAGGTGATATGGTTTATGCTAGTGCAATTGGACATTCGGAATATAGCTCTTATAGACAGTCTAAACCTTGAAATCGCACCCGGACTAAATATACTTACCGGTGAGACCGGTGCCGGAAAATCAATTCTTATTGATTCTATAAATGCTGTCCTGGGAGAAAGAATAACCAAGGATATTATTAGAAATGGAAAAGATAAAGCATTTATTGAGGCTGTATTCGAGTATAACAATACATATATCGATCAAATCCTTGAAGAGCTCGGGATTGACCATGGAGACGGAAGTGTCATACTTTCTAGAGAAATAAATGTCGTAGGAAAAAATACCTGCAGAATAAATGGCAGACTTGTAAATGTGTCTGTTTTAAAGCAGGTAGGTGAGAATTTGCTGGATATACATGGTCAGCACGATAATCAGTCGCTTTTAAAAACTGAAACACATATTGAGTTGCTTGATGCCTTCGGCGGATTAAAAATTGAAGCCATAAAGGCGGAATACCTGGAACTTTTTACAAAATATAAGGGAATAAAAGCAAAGCTGAATGAACTCCAGGGTGATAAGGGTGAAATTGCCAGACGTTTGGATATGCTTAAATTTCAGATAGATGAAATTAAAGGTGCCAAACTAAAAACTAAAGAAGACGAGGTCTTGGACAGAAAAAGACAACTGCTGGCTAATTCTGAAAAAATAATGAATTCATTAGTAAGTTCATACGAGTATTTAAGCGATGGAACAATAACGGGCAAATCAGCGATTTACAATGCAAATAAAGCTTTACAGGAACTAAGCAATATTATCAGGTTTGATGAAAGTCTTATTCCAATAAGTGAGAAGCTGGAATCTGTTGTTTATCAGTTGGAGGATATTTGTGAAGATCTCAGGAATAAGAGAGAAGAAGCAGAATTTGATCCTGAAGAGTTATCGCGAATTGATGAAAGACTTGATATAATTAACAGGCTTAAAAGAAAATATGGTACTTCAATTGAAGAAGTTCTTCAGTTTTTAAACATGTCGCAAATAGAATATACTGAGCTTATTCAGAGTGAAAGCCTTGCCGAGAACCTGAGTAAGGAATTAAACCAGATCGGTGACAAGTTATTTGCATGTGCGGAAAAACTTAACTTAGTTCGTAAGGACGCGGCGCTGATTCTTGAGAAGAATATTACTTCTGAGCTTGAAAATCTTGAAATGAAAAATGCAAGATTCCATGTTAATATAATATTTGATGAGGAAACTCGTCATTTTACAAAAAACGGATTAAATAATGTAGAATTTCTAATTTCCAGTAATGCCGGTGAACCACTTAAACCATTGAGCAAGATAGCTTCTGGTGGTGAGATGTCAAGAATTATGCTGGCTATTAAAACTATTTTGGCAAATGTAGACGCTATTCCAACACTTATATTTGATGAAATTGATACCGGAATTAGCGGTAAAGCAGCTCAAAAGGTCGGAGAAAAGTTATCCTACATAGCAAAAACGCATCAGGTATTATGTGTAACTCATTTGTCACAACTGGCATCTATGGCTGATAATCACTTATATATTGAAAAAAACACAAATGGGGAAAGTACATTCACAACTGTAAAATATTTGGATACTAAAGGGAGAATTCAAGAAGTCGCTAGAATAATCGGAGGTTCTGACATAACCCCTCTGGCTGTAAAGCATGCTGAAGAGCTCATTAATTCAGCAAAAATTTTCAAATCTAAAAATTGATTTTAACACAAAAATTTTCTAAATGAAAACGGTCTTAAGCCGTTTTTATTTGTTTTGCGCTTATATTACCTGTCATGTTTTATTTTACTTGAATAATAAAAATCCATAAAGGTTAACTTATGATTATGATTTCGAGGTCACGCTTTTAAAAATTTAAGCGTGACTTTGTTATCAGAATTACCATTTGGTAAAAACAAGCAAGCAGCCTATAAAAGGTATTTTATAAACAGGAGCGTGATTAAAAATGCACTATTTAAAATCCAATAAAAAAAAGCTGTTTGTATTATTATTTGTTAGTTTATGTGTTGTTACGCTTAGTTATTTGCAAACATTTTATGTAATTCCGGAAAGACTCACACTATTTGAAGGCGAAGAATATATTTACAATTTCAAAAGTTTGTATTTTGTAAGTATTAAAGCTGATAATAGTGAAGCAATAAAACTTAATAATAGTGATATCAAAGCAAGTGGTAATTATTTGGAACTATTTTCACCACTTCACTTAAGGACAGAGAAAAAGGGATCAGTAAAGCTAAATATAAAAGCATTTGGTGTAATACCACTAAAAACAATGCATGTGGACATTATTCCAAGTAAAAAGTTAGCAGCATGCGGCAACACTGTGGGAGTTAAAATAAGGCTTGAAGGTATTTTAGTAATTGGTGTAAGTGACGTTGATTCAAGTGACGGAAAAAGAATTGCACCGGCAAAGGAGGGAGGAATAAAGGCAGGAGATGTAATATATGAAGTTAATAATAAAAAACTAACAAATATAAAAGATTTAATTAAACAAATTGATCATAGTAATGGGAACAGTATTGAGATAAAGTATAAAAGAGGAGATTCGTTTCTTACTACCTCAATTTGTCCTAAAAAAAGTATGAATGATAGCAAATATCATATTGGTCTCTGGGTGAGGGACAGTACTGCGGGTATTGGGACAATGACATTTTATGATCCGGAATCCCGCGGTTTTGGCGCTTTAGGACACGGTATTACTGATATAGATACAGGACTATTGATGCCTGTTAACAGCGGAGAAGTAATGGAATCAAATATTATCTCCATTAGAAAAGGTGAGCAGGGAACTCCAGGGGAACTAAAGGGAATCTTTTTGGAGAATAAGCCTCCGATTGGTAATATATATATAAATGCTGACTGCGGCATATACGGCAGAATGTATGATGGGTATAAAGTCAAAAAAGAAAGACTTTATCCTATAGGACTAAGGGGACAGGTAAAGGTAGGTCCTGCAACAATATTATCAAACATTGAAGGAAATAATATTGAAGAATTCAGTATATATATAGAAAAGGTTGCCAGACAATCTTTTAGCGGTCCTAAAGGGATGGTTATCAAAATTACTGATAAAAGATTGCTTAATAGTACCGGCGGAATTGTGCAGGGGATGTCCGGTAGTCCGATTATTCAAAACGGTAAATTAATCGGGGCAGTAACGCACGTTCTTGTAAATGACCCTACTAGAGGATACGGTATTTTTATTGAATGGATGCTTAAAAATATTGAAGAACAATCTGCATATAAGACATTAGATGCGGGATAGCAGAAAAGGTGTCATTTAGTGATTAAAAAAGCCAATTACATCAGCTAATGCACCAAAAATGGCCAATAGCAGAGTAATTGACTCATATATAAACATTATATTTATTTCTCATTTGGGTAATAATATAATGTTTTTGTTTTAAAATAACTTAAGACATATAGCTTGAAGATTAGTAATATCAATGCTTTGATGATTTATAAAATATATACATAAATAACAGATTAATAAAAATTGTGTAAAAAACTTGAAATTATGTCGAGTTCAAAATATAATAGACTCATACATTATCTGGGAAAATAAAAACGTAGGAGGTTTTCGCTTTGAGTGGTAAAAAAATTGAAGTGCTTATTGCAGATGATAACCGAGAATTTGGTGATATCTTATGCGAATACTTATCAAGTCAAAATGACATTGAAGTTGTAGGTCTTGCAAGAGATGGTTTTGAAGCAGTTGATTTAATTCTTCAAAAGACTCCTGATATTGCAATATTAGATATCATTATGCCCCATCTTGACGGTTTGGGTGTATTGGAGAAAATAGCGTCAACACAAATGACCAAGAAACCATTATTCATAGTTTTATCAGCTGTAGGTCAGGATAAAATAACGCAACGTGCACTCTCACTAGGTGCGGAATATTACATAGTGAAACCTTTTGATATGGATGTTCTGGTTAATAGAATCAGACAATTAAAAGATAATACATATTTAACACCATCATCTTCAATATCACCGTTTTTATCATCGGTTTCTCATAAGCCTGAGTCTTTCAGCACAGAAAGGAAGCCGGTACATATTGCAAATACCTCAAGAAGCCTTGAAGTTGAAGTTACAAATATAATGCATGAGATTGGTGTTCCGGCTCATATAAAAGGATATCAATACCTTAGGGATGCTATTATGATGGTTGTTAAGGACTTGGATGTAATAAATTCAATAACAAAGTTACTATATCCGAGTATTGCCAAACAGTATAATACAACTCCGAGCAGAGTTGAGAGAGCGATCCGCCATGCTATTGAAGTAGCTTGGGGAAGAGGGCAGGTAGATGCTATCGATGCATTGTTTGGATACACAGTTAATATTGGTAAAGGCAAGCCCACAAACTCAGAGTTTATCGCAATGATAGCTGATAAATTGAGATTGGAATTAAAGGTAGGATAATTGAATTAGAAATAATGGCTTCCCAGCTAAATGCCGGGAAGCTTTTTTTGACTATAAATTTGAACTTTTAGTTAATAATTCAGCTTTTATATTACA
>CAYQCA010000064.1:0-6324 GCA_964415835.1 uncultured Clostridium sp.
TGCGTTACTTGCCCTCACTTTTCCTATAGTAGTCTACATTAATATTTAGCCGTTACTCAATAGTTTATAATAGTTTTGGCTTTTTGTGAAATGTTATTTTTTGATTTAAAACACCGTTAAGTCAACATAATCATATTATATTATATATTACAAATTTTGTTAAAAATGTGCAGAGGAGGATGCGAATAGCATGAGAATTGATCATAACGGTTTGATAAGATATCAAATTCAGCCATATGACACTTTAGGGCAAATAGCACGAAAATACAATACCAATATATATGAAATAATGGATATTAACCGGGATATTGATTTCAATAATCTTTATGTGGGGCAAAATATCCTCGTTCGTATGAACAGTGAACAAAACATCTCAAATAACATGGTAGATTACGATACTGATATTGAACTGATGAAGCAATTGAGAATGTTATGGGAACAGCATAGTATATGGACAAGGTCTGTCATATACAGTATCGTTCAAAATTTACCGGATGTAGATTTTGTTACCCAGAGATTATTACGAAACCCAAAGGATTTTGCAGCTTTGTTCCAGAAATTTTACGGGAAGCAAACTGCCGAAAAATTTGATGATTTACTCACAAGTCATCTGGTTATTGCAGCAGACCTTGTAAAGGCTGCAAAAGCCGGAGAAACACAAAAGGCTACAGAAATTGAAAAGAAGTGGTATGCAAATGCAGATGATATCGCAGCTTTTCTTGCCAGCATTAATCCAAATTGGTCACGGCTGGAATGGCAACGAATGATGTATCAACATCTGGATTTAGTAAAGGCTGAGGCGGTTCAGTTGCTAACGGGAAAGTACGCAGAGAGTATAGACACATTTGACGAAATTGAAAAACAAGCGTTAATGATGGCTGATGTTATGCAGCAGGGTATTGAAAAGCAGTTTTTAAGGTATTAGGGAACTATTGCTAACGACTTAAATTGTTCAAGAGGTACCGGGCTTTTTGAAATTACAGTAATCGATTGGAGGAGTCCGGTATTATCTTTGAAAATTCAAATCAATATATACTTAAAAAATTTCACAAAAAGGTATTGCTTTTTTTATTTTTTGGAGTTATTATTAAATTAGTTAAACGATTAAACTACAATTCGAAAATGTTCACAAAAATAGAGTTAAAAACAATTAGATAATTATGAAATTTACAATGAAAAAATTTAAAAAGTAAAAATTATATAATTAAACGTATAACCAAAAAGGCTAATTCAGTAATTCTTTAAAAATACTCTTACTTTATATCTGTATGGGACTAAGGGGGAAAATATGAGAAGAACGACCATCAAAGACATAGCTAATGCTGTAGGAGTAACTCCCGCAGTTGTATCTTATGTAATTAACGGAAAGGAGCATAAGGTATCCGGCGAAACAATATCAAAAGTAAAACAAGCCATAAAGGATTTGAATTATATACCCAATCTTAACGCTAGAAGCCTGGTCAATAATAAATCCAAACTAATAGGAGTCATTATACCCCAAACAGAGACTACGTCGCAGATAATCCTTAAAAATCCTTTTTATAGTGAAATTGTCAGCGGAATTGAAGTCAAACTTAGAGCTGCTGGATATAACATGATTCTATCCGGAGTTGATAATGATAAAAGTTATCTTAATACCTCAGTGCAACGAAATTTAGATGGAGCAATTATTATGGGAATATACCAGGAGAAGTTTTATGATGAGCTTAAACAGGCAAGTATACCTATTGTATTAATTGACAGCTATGTTACCGACGATTCGTTCTATCGGGTAGGTATTGATGATGAAATGGGCGGATATATGGCCACAAAATATCTGATTGAACAGGGGCACCGTGATATTGCCCTGGTTACAGGAAGCATAAAAAGGGATGGAGTCATTGAGAAAAGGTTTTTGGGATACAAGAGAGCACTAAATGAGATGAATGTTTTTTATAATCCTGATTACGTTATTGAAGGTGTTGTAAGCCATGAAAGCGGCTACAATGCAGGAACAATTATTTCTGAAAAGTTTAAAAATGTAACTGCAGTATTTGCCAGTGCTGACTTAATTGCATTAGGCTTAATAAAAAGCTTTGCTGAAAAGGGAATCAGAATTCCTGAGGATATTTCTGTAATGGGATTTGATAATATATCTATATTGGAATATATATATCCACCGCTGACAACAGTCAGCCAGAATATAAGCCTTAAGGGTGAAAAAGCAGCTGAGGCACTTATTGATATAATTGAAAATCAAAGAGTCAAAAATCCTAAGGAATTAATTCTTCCGATTGAAATAGTTAAAAGAAAAACAGTAAGAGAAATAAAAAATTAAGTCAGATATTAAATAAAAGTGTAACTTTATGTAATTAAACGTTTAAATGAGTGGTTTTCTGTAAATTGAATAGTGAGAAGGGGCGGAAATGAATTATGAGTGAGGAGAAATACATACCTACAGGAAATGAAATGATTTCAATCCCTTGTATAAGAGAAAGAGATGCTTCAATTTTGGGAATAACCTTTCTTCACATGGGTTATAAAGGTCTGATTGAAATTAAGGGTGAAGATGATTTGATACCATTACTAAGACCGTTTATTTCAATAAATCAAATAGAAGAACCGGTTGAAGACCTGATATGGGAAAAGCATAATTTTTGGATACCTTCATTTAAAGGAAGAAGTAGAAATGCCTCGATAGAGGGTACTATTCTTGCACCTATTAATGAACGTGGATTTATCTATAACTTAAAGATTACAAACAATAATTCGGAGAAGTCTGAGTATGTGGTTGGTTTAAAAGGATGTTGGAGCGAATCAATTCATGAAATAAATGAAAGTAAGCAGATCAATGCAGTGAAACACGTTTATCTAAGCAATTGGAACGAAAGCGTAGTTTTTGATTTAAGGAAAGAAATAAATATCTTTTCATTTGCTCCAATATTTGAGGAGAAAATGGATGTTTCATATGATTCCTGTGAAGATAAAAGCAAAATAAATTATACAATTAGTAAGAATATATTGCTTCTTCCGGGCGAATGTAAGGAACTTAACTTTTACTGGGGATTCGGATTTGAAGAAGTAGGTTCTACTACATCGGCCAAAGAAATGCTTCGAAAGGGCTTCAGAAATGAACTGTGTGCAACAAATAAATGGCTAATGGAACGCAAGAGATCTACTAATGATATTAACCTTGATACAATTCTAAATACCAATCTGTTTTTTAATTTCTTTTTTGCTTCAGGAATTACGTTAGATACCGAGGAGTTTGTGCTGGTGACATCGCGTAGTCCCAGATATTATGTAAGCGCAGCCTATTGGGACCGAGACAGTCTTTTATGGAGTATGCCTTCAATTTTGCTGGTAGACAGCTCTTATGCAAAAGAAATGCTGGAATATGTTTTTACGAAGCAAATAAAGAATATAGGTATACATAGCAGATATATTGACGGAACAGTACTTGAACCGGGGTTTGAGCTGGATGAATTATGCGCTCCTGTACTTGCACTTTATAACTACGTAAAGTACACGGGAGATTATGAAATTCTAAAAGAAACCCATTTTATAAAAGGGATAGATAAAATAGTGAATATACTTGAAACCAAAAAACATCCCGGTTCGGATCTATATGAAACATTTCTGCAACCTACCGATGATATGAGAGTTTATCCTTACCTTACTTATAATAATGTTCTTGTTTGGAGAACATTAAAAAATCTAGCTGAGTTATATAGAGACATTAAAGATGCTAACTATATAAATTATCTTATAAAAAAATCAGAAAAAGTTCAAAAAGCGATTTGGGAAAATTGTGTTGTTGATTACCAGGGTAAAAAAATTTTTGCATGGTCTCTGGACTTGTCAGGAAACTGGAATATGTATGATGAACCGCCGGGAAGCCTTCAACTATTACCTTACTATGGTTTTTGTGATTTCAATAACACCGTATACAAAAATACTGTTGAGCAGATTAGAAGACCTGAATACAAGTACTCATTCTTTGGTTGCAACATAGCCGAAATCGGCTGTGAACATGCACCTCACCCTTGGATATTAAGTGTTGCAAACAGCTTGTTATGCGGTAGAAGAGATCACTGCAGGGAAATTCTACTCAAAGCCGAGATGGATAACGGAATTGCTTGTGAAAGTGTCGACGAAAATACAGGAGAGTGTACAACCGGTGCTGCTTTTGCAACCTGTGCAGGATTTCTTGCATATGCCATATACCACGCTTTTGGTATTGAACAAAAGAATATTGGGCCTGAATAATAGAAATTTGCCTGAAAAATAAATATTTGAGGAGTGTTCTTCATATGCAAGATAAAATCAAGAAAGACTGGTTAATCAAACAGGAAAGATATGTGGCTGAAAGGGAAGATTATTATGAGAGTATCTTCTCGCTGGGAAACGGATATATGGGCGTCAGGGGCTTTTTAGAAGAACAGCAGAACATAAAATCCTCTGAAACATGTACATATATAGCAGGCATTTATGATTATTTAAAATCCGATATTACTGATATGGTTAATACTCCTAATTTTTCATCTACAAAATTAATTATTAATGGTGAGGAATTAAATTATAGAGAGGATAATATTATTGATTTTGTCAGAATACTTGATCTAAAAGAGGGTTCACTGTGTAAGTCATTCGTATGGAAGGATAAAAAGGGGTTTCAAACTAAAATTGAAACCATTAAATTCTTAAGTATTGACAGAGTGTATAATGCTGCAATCAGGCACAAAATAACACCTTTAAATTATTCGGGGAAACTTGTTTTTGAAACTGCAATTGATGCAACTATCACTAATAACCCTATAAGCGATGATCAGCTTAAAGAGAATACCGACTATGTTGATTTTTTGAAGGAAATTGACAAAGGAACATTGGGCGGGGATATAAGCTATATCACACTAAAAACAAAGGGTACGCAGTATCAAATATGTGAAGCTTTCAGCTTACTTACATTTTCAGAAGAACAAGAAATTAAAGGGGACAAAATATTTATCGAAACAGAAAAATACATAGCTCAAAAAATTGAAATAAATGTACAACAAGATAAAAGCTACATTTTTGATAAAATGGTGGCAGTAGTTACGTCAAGAGATAAATTTCGGGTTGGAATAAAGGAGGCTGTTCAAAATTGTGTTTCCGAAGCAGTTGAGTTGGGCTTTGATGGCCTATATAAGCTGAACAAGAAGGCATGGGAGGCTAAGTGGGATATCAGTGATATTGAAATTGACGGAGATGAAAAAGCACAGCTTGGGATACGATATAATATTTTTCAATTAATTCAGGGAAATGCAGAAAAGGATCCCAATGTAAGTATTGGAGCCAGGAGCATTTTTCATGGGCGATACAAGGGTTGTTATTTCTGGGATACCGAAATATTTATGTTTCCGTTTTACGCCTACACAAACCCAAATGCTGCAAAAAACCTGCTTATGTACAGATATAATACATTACCTGGCGCTGAGGAAAATGCCAGACGCTTGAGTGCAGAGGGTGCAAAATTTGCCTGGATGTGTACTACCAGTGGTTTGGAACAATGTGAAACCTGGGATACAGGCTGCTGTGAAATACACATAAATGCTGATGTTGCTTTTGCTATAGACCAATATTGGCGCGTTACCGGAGATATTGATTTTATTAAGGAATACGGAGCTGAAATATACATAAAAACGGCCCGTTACTGGAGAAGCAGATTTACATATAATCAGGAAAAGAAATGTTATAATATGCTTTTTGTAAAAGGGCCCGACGAATACTGCGGAGTAACTGAGAATAACACTTATACAACAATTATGGCCATAAACAATATGAAACTTGCGATTGAAGCGATTGACATGCTTAAATCACAATACAGTGCAGATTGGCTTAAGCTCAAAGAAAAAACCGGCTTTTCTGATGTGGAAGTTGATTTATGGAAGGACATAGCTGATAAAGCCGTTATAAACTATGATGCTGAAAAACACCTTTATATAGAAGATGACAATTTTTTAAAGCTTGAGCCCCTAAATATAGAGAAATATAAAACAGATGATACCCCTCTATATCACAAAATCAGTTTTGACAGGCTACAGAGATATATGGTTCTAAAGCAGGCTGATGTCATATTATTGATGTCATTGTTACCCGAAATGTTCACCGATATGGAAAAAAGAGCTGCCTGGGATTTTTATGAACCTATTACATTACACGACTCCACACTGAGTTATGGAACTCATGCAATGTTTGCAGCAAGACTTGGGTTAAAGCAGAAAGCGTATGAATACTTTTATAAGAGCTTAAGGCTTGATTTGGATGATATCATGCACAATACAGGAAAAGAAGGCTTACATTTTG
>CAYQCA010000064.1:6334-17454 GCA_964415835.1 uncultured Clostridium sp.
CAACGTGGCAGGCATTGATTAATGGGTTTGCAGGAATTGAACTAGCAGAAGATTGCATTAAAATAACTCCAGACTTGCCTGAAACATGGCAAGCGTTAAGGTTCAAGCTGCTTTTCAAGGACAGCCTAATCAACGTTTCGATTTCAGATGGTAAGACTAAGGTCACAACCAATAATAGTAATGATAACGGCAATATTATAATAAAAGTTCACAATAAAACTTAATTTCTAAATGAAGCTTTAGAAATTAATTAATAAAGAAAAAAGAAAGCGAAAGGAGGAATTTATTCTATACTTTCTCAAACCCTTAACCTCGGGGGAGATTAAAGGTAAACGAAATATAATTAATAAATATTATATTCTCGTTGGAGTAAATAATCAACATTTATTAATTAAGGAGGCTGTTAAAATGAAAAGATTTATGGGATTGCTGGCTATTATGCTGGTATTAAGTATTGTGACAAGTTTATTTTTAATCGGATGTGGATCCGACAACGAAAGCAAGGCTACATCAACAGAATCTTCCACAGCTGCTCAAACCTCTGCAGCTGCGGCATCTTCATCAGCAGACACACCTTCAGTACTGGACAAGGAAGCTAAAATTTCTTTTACTAATTTTATGGCAAGCGGAGACAATGCAAAATACTTAACCGCAATGATTACAGAGTTTAATAAAATATATCCTAAAATTACTGTTAAATCTGAAAATGTCGGATGGGATTCATATTTTACAGGTATGCAGACAAGAATAGCTGCCGGTAATGCTCCTGACGTTTATGAATTGAATTATGAACATTTTGTTGGCTATGCAACTCAGGGTGTTTTAGCTGATGTTACCCCATATTTTGAAAGCAGTAAATTTGACCCATCAGTTTTAAATGAAGCAGCATTAAAGGCTTTCCAATATGAAGGAAAACAATATGGGTTACCAGAAACGTTTTCAAATGTTTTACTGTTCTACAATAAAGATTTATTTGATAAAGCAGGAGTTGCTTATCCAACAGCTGACTGGAAGTGGGCTGATGAACAGGCAGCAGCCGAAAAAATCAGGGCTTTAGGCAAAGATATTTTTGGCATTAACCACCCGATACAGACTTCTGAATTCTTTAAGACTGTTCAACAAAATGGCGGTAGTTTGCTTAGTATAGATTTAAAAAAGTTTACGGTAAATACACCGGAAAATGTTGCAACACTGCAGGCAATGGTTGATAGAGTAATAAAGACTAATGTAATGCCTACTGCAAAACAGCTTGGTGCAGCTGGTGACTGGGTACTGTTTGAATCCGGAAGATTGGGTATGATGGTGACAGGGGTATGGGCGTTCCCTGAATTCACAAGAGAGTGCAAATTTAAGTGGGATGTGCAGGTAGAGCCCGGGAATACAAAAAAAGCAACTCATTTCTTTTCTAATGGTCTGGTTCTTAACAAAGAAACTAAACTGGGTGCACAGGCTTTCGAATTTGCTAAATTCATGTCTTCAAGCAAGGAAGCAGCAAAGATAAGAGTAGATGCAGGCTGGGAATTACCTCCTGTGACTTATCCTGATATTATCGATCAATACAAGAAGGTAACACCTCCTGAAAATAAACAGGCGGTATTTGATTCACTTCAGTTCCTGGTTACACCTTTGGTCATAGACAACTATTCAGAGTTTGAAGGTATTTTAAATCAGCACCTATGGGCTGCAAGAGATGGTGTTAAAACTCCACAACAAGCTCTTGACGATGCTCAGAAGGAATTGGAAGCAAAGATAACTCTTAAATAAGCATTAAATATTTTCTGATCCATAAGCAGTTATTTAGCGGTAACTGCTTATGGATTGAATATAACCCGGCATAGCCGACGTTTAATATTGCTGAAAAATCCAAGGGGGGATTACATGAGCAATCAGAAAATCAGAAATACTAAAACTGCAATAATGTTCCTTCTTCCGAGTCTTCTAGGTATAATTTTCTTCAGTATAATACCGATCATTATTTCACTGGTACTAAGTTTTACTAAATGGAATGGTATTAAAGAACTTTCGCTGTTCGCAGGATTACCAAAGTTTCTAAGTGAGGAGTTTGCCGGAGTAATCAATTATGTTGATATACTGACAACAGAAGAATTTTGGAAGGTTTTGTGGAATACTTCATATTTTATTATTTTATATATACCTTTGATTCTGGTTGCATCGATTATGGTAGCAATGTTATTAAATAACTCATTCAAGGGTATTTCAGTTTTCAGAATAATTTATTATATACCTGTTTTAACTTCATGGGTAGCCGGTGCACTTATATGGAAATGGGTCTTGACTCCTGACTCCACAGGTATTATGAACACAATTCTTGGCTTTTTTGGTATTCCAGGACCAGGGTGGTTATGGGATGCAAACTGGCTTATGCCGGGGGTCGCACTAGCGAGCGTTTGGAAGGATATGGGCTTTTTTGGATTAATTCTGCTGGGCGGGTTACAGGGAATAAATACTGCTTATTACGAAGCTGCTGAAATTGATGGAGCAGGATGGTGGGTAAAGTTCAGGAAGATTACTCTACCAATGCTTTCTCCTGTTACCTTCTTTATAATAATAATGTGCATTATAAATTCCTTTCAGTTGTTCCCTCAGGTTATGGTTATGGTACAGGACGTAGGGGGTCCGCAAGGAGCAGGAATGGTAATGGTTGAGCGTATATACAGATATGCATTTCTTTACTATAAAATGGGATATGCTTCTGCATTGTCATGGGTGCTTTTCGCAATAATTTTCATTTTTACTATGATACAGCTCAAATTACAGGAAAGGTGGGTACATTATGAGTCATAAAATAAAAGCAATCAAGATGATTTTGTACTACTTTACTGCATCAATACTAGGGTTTTTAATATTAATCCCATTTTTATGGATGATTATTACATCATTAAAAGACAGGTCTAATGTACTTATTGTTCCTATAGAATGGATTCCAAATCCTATAAGTTTTGAAAGCTATAAATCTGTATTTACTTTCTTCCCTTTTGGCAGGGCTATCTTTAACAGTACGTTTATATCTGTAAGTACAACAATAATAACAGTTTTCAGTGCATCGATGGCAGCCTATGCTTTTTCGAAAATAGATTTTTGGGGCAGGGATAAGCTGTTTAAGCTATATTTAGCCACAATGATGGTACCCGGACAGGTAACCACCATACCTATGTTTATTATACTAAAGCAATTCGGACTGGTAAATTCTTTTGCTGGTCTTCTTGCTCCAACAATATTCAACGCATTTGCTATATTTATGTTAAGACAGCAAATGAAATCCATCTCAAATGACTATATTGACGCTGGTATAATAGACGGTGCCTCTCAGTTCAAAATATTTTTAAAGCTGGTTATGCCTTTGGTATCACCTATAGTGGCTACATTGGCAGTTATCACCTTTATGGGTGCTTGGAATGACTATTTCTGGCCCCTGGTAGTTTTACAGGATAATGAAAAGGTGACACTTACACTGGCGCTACAAAGAATAAGCGGCCAATATCCAAGCTTCTACAATGTGCTTATGGCAGGAAGCTTGATGTCCATGATACCAATACTCGTTATTTATGGATGTGCCCAAAAATACTTCAAAACAGGATTACAAATCGGCGGAATTAAAGGATAGGAGGAAATAGATGAAACCTACTAAAATAAAACACATTCCATATGGCTTAAGTCCGTATAAAAAAGCCGGCTATGAAAGGGTTCCCGGGGATCCGTATGAAGGCGAAAATGTAGTTGTTAATGCAATAGTTGACTCCTTTTTGATAACCCCGGGTCTATTTTTAAAATGGAAGTTAAATGGAGTTAAACAGGAGAAAAAACTCCCTGCTGCTATTAAAGAGAATGATGGTAAGTTTTATTACGCTTTTGAGCTGGGGTGTTTTAATGAAAGTGATACTGTAGCTTATTCATTCGGGACAGAAGAGGGTAATGAGCTTGTACAGTCCGAGGAATTCGAATTTTGTGTACTGAAAAATTACAAACTTGGTGAATTGGTGTCTTTAAAGAATATAGACAATATATTAGAGCTTGATTTTACAAGTGAGAGTAATTATGAGAGCAAGATGTACCTATGCTTTGAAAAGGGTAGCTTAAGAATGTATTATACTCTTGAGCAATTTTCGTTTGGCAGTAAATGCAACTGCAGCTTTATTGAATTGGACCAAAATCATTTTATATATAAAGATAACGAGAATGGGAATTATGTTGAGATTTATAAAAACCCATTTAAATTAATTATTAGGAATGCTAAGAATAATGTTCTCGTTTCGTCGGGAGACCCACAGAATTTCATTGAATTGGCGTCAAATTCAAAAGGGAATTTTCATAGCCTCCGGTTTAATTTCTCAGCCTGCAACAGCTATTATTACGGCTTTGGCGAGAGGTTTGACAGTGTAAATCAAAGCGGGAAATGCCCAGACGTACACGTTCTTGAGCAGTTCACAAATCAAAGAAATATAACCTACATGCCCATGCCCTTCTTTTTAACAGAGAAAAATTACGGCATGTTCATTCACTCTTCCTTTTATACAAGTTACAGCTTGGCAACGGAAATGGAGAATCATCTGTCCATAGAAACAAAAATTAACCGTGGCAGCCCCTTTGCCAACATTTATATTTTCTTTGGCACTCCGATTGAAATTATCCGAACGTATTCCGAGTTGACCGGAAAGCCACAGCTGTCACCAAAATGGGCTTTTGGCCCATGGATGTCCAGCAACCGATGGAATTCCCAGAAGGAAACCCTGAAGCAGGTGGATTTGACTTTGAAGCAGGATATCCCTGCAACGGTGGTTGTTCTGGAAGCCTGGAGCGACGAGGTTACCCATTATATTTTCAATGATGCACAATATCAATTACAAGATGGCAACGAATTTTTTAGTTATTCTGATTTTACATTCTCTGAAAATGGACTGTGGCCTAATCCCAAGCAGATGATTGATTATTTGCATGGAAACAATATGAAATTGATTCTTTGGCTGGTACCTGTTGTCAAGTATGTGAAAGATTCAGACAATGAGCAGCATATGATTGATGAGGAGTATGCTATAAGGTCAGGCTTTTGTGTACAAAATAAGGATGGAAGCCCATATCGGATAACGGATAATTGGTTCTGCAACAGCCTTTTGCCGGATTATACAAATCCTGATGCTAAGAGTTGGTGGATGAAAAAAAGAGGGTACCTGATTGAAGATTTGGGAGTTGATGGGTTTAAGACTGATGGGTCCGAATTTATTTATCATGATGATCTGAGATTCTTTAATGGCAAAAGCGGTGACGAGATGAGAAATAGGTATCCTATTGAATTTTTCTCGGCATTTCATGAGTTTATGGGTCCGGACCGGATCACTTTCAGCAGAGCAGGTTTTACAGGAGCACAGCAATATCCAATGTACTGGGCCGGAGATCAGGAATCAACTTTTTCTGAACTCAGAAGTGTATTAAATGCGGGACTATCTATTAATCTGTCCGGAAATCCATTGTGGGGTTTTGATATAGCAGGCTTCTATGGAGCAATGCCCAGTTATGAGCTCTATGCCCGTTCAACAGAACTGGCCGCGTTTTCACCGGTCATGCAGTATCATTCTGCACCGACGAACGATGGCATAAACAATGACCGTACACCATGGAATGTAAGTGAATGGAACAATGATAACAGAGTGCTCGAACTCTATAAAAAATATGCCAACATCCGGATGAACCTGCTTCCGTACATATACCAGGAGGCTCAATACATAACAGGCAACTGCGAACCTTTAATGAGGCATCTGGTTGTTGATTTCCCAGCGGATGAAAAAGTGTATGGCATTGATGACCAATACATGTTTGGAAGAAGTTTGCTTATTGCACCTGTTATTACAGAGGGCTGTACAAGTAGAAGTATTTATCTGCCTGAGGGTGAATGGACAGACTTTTGGGACGGAACTTGCTATACTGGACAAAGCTACATAGATTACCAGTGTGGCATTGAAAAGATCCCTGTATTTATAAAAAATAACTCTGTTATTCCGTTAAATCTGGACAATAACTTCCAAATAGGTGGATATATCGGTAATAGTATAAGCTGCTATAACAAGCTGTGTTTTGTTATAGCAGGACAAATGAAAGGAGAATATCAATTTAATGATGACCTCGGAAACAATATAATTTTTAGTGAGAATATTCATACAAAAATATCCGGAAACATCGACAAAATTTATGTTTTTTGTCAGAGTCCAGTTAGTCCGGAAACAAAATATATCGGTATCAAATTAAACGATGCAAATTATAACATGTGTATTTTAGAACGCGAGGACTAGTTATGACGAGCAGAATTGAAGGGATAATATTTGATTTGGACGGAGTACTAACAGATACATCCCGGTTTCACTATATTGCCTGGAAGCATATAGCTGATGAGCTTGGTATATATTTTGATGAAGAAATCAATGAAAGATTAAAGGGGGTAGATCGATTAACTTCGTTTGAAATTATCCTTGAGAAAAGCAGTAGGGCTTTTACCCGGGAAGAAAAGGAAGTATTTGCTGATCAAAAAAATAACTATTACCTTGAGTTAATAAAAAATATTTCTCCTTCAGATCTCTACCCCGGTGTGATAGATTTGCTTAAACAAATAAAGATAAATGGTCTAAAGGTGGCGCTGGGTTCAGCCAGTAAAAATGCATTGGCAATAATCAGAAAACTGGAAATCGAGAGATATTTCGATGTAGTTGTCGATGCCAATAAAATAACGAAAGGTAAACCTGATCCTGAAATATTTATAACTGCTGCAGATATGCTGGGTTTAAGAAACGGCCGGTGTGCTGTACTGGAGGATTCTGCAGCAGGAATCACATCTGCGCGGTCAGCAGGGATGCTGGCTGTAGGAATAGGAGATAAGTCTTTACTGAATAGAGCAGATTTAGTGTACGCTAATATTAAAGATATAAGGCTTGAGGATATAATGTACCTGTAAGTAAGATGATTTTTTAATAACCTTTCTAAAGGACAACAATTAATAGTTCTGTGGCATATTTTCGGCATCCCTCATTTTTTCTATTATAAACGGAGGTGGTTCTATGATTGTATGTATCTAAACAGAGGACAACTTGAGGCTTCAACTTATGAAAGGAGTAAAATTTATGAGTAAAAGCAAAATGCTAAGGAAATCATTTTCACTTCTATGTATCGTTCTAGTCGTTTTATTCAGTTTTAGCAGCGCATTTGCAATAGACGGAGTATGGCACAATCCACTGGGTTATCAAAATTTTTATTCCTCAGGCGAAATGAGTAGTACAGAACCATGTGAAAGATATCCGAGAGATCCTGTGGCAGGTGATAATGTTTATATTAAAATGACAACCTGGCCGATCGAAATGGGACAAGCCACCTGGATCACATGGACAAAGAACGGTGTGGCTCAGGCGGATGTGGGCGGAAGCTGGAAGTACAACAGCGGTAACAATTCCTACTGGGAAGCCAATTTAGGTAGCTTTGCAAAAGGCGATGTAATAAATTATACTGTTCATGCCAATAAAGACGGCACAAATGAAAAGATCCTTGGATCCTATAGTTTCACTGTTACCGGTTGGGATTGGGTAACAAGTGTAAGCGGATATACTGCTTATTCAAACCGCTTTGAGTTGACATGCAACTCTAACAGCGGTACTTTTACACCAAAGATCAATTTCTATTTTCCTGAAACGGATTATTTCGGGATGCAGTTTTCTCCCACTGGTACTGGTGTAACCACTACAGGCGCGGCTAGCTTTACTGTAAATAATTATACTGACTATATATGGGTCAGCACTACAGACATAAAGTTAAAAATATTAAAGAATCCTTATAAGCTGGAAGTATATAAAAGCGATGGCACGACCCTGATTACCAAGGAGTACGACAGGACCTACAGCAGGAGTCTGGCATGGCTTACCGACGGCACAACAAATGGAAACTATTCCGTAACCAAGTTTGAAGAAAACTTGTATACCCCTTCTACAGAGAAATTCTATGGTTTCGGTCAAAGATACAACAGTCTTAATAAACGTGGACTTAATGTAGATATTTATTCAGTAAATGAATATTTGGATCAGGATGACAGGGCATATACACCTGTACCTTTCTATCTGACCAATAACAAGTATGGACTGTTCTTGAATTCAACCTATTATTCACAATTCAGGCTGGCAACTGATGTAAGTGATAAATGCACAATTCAAGTCAACGCCGGTGGGAACGTTAATAAGAATCTTGAAATGTTTTTCTTCACAGGATCTGATTACAAAACTATTATTGCTGATTATGGTGATGTATCAGGAAAACCTGCGTTACCGCCTACATGGGCTTTTGGTCCGTGGATTTCGGCAAATGAGTGGAATACTCAGGCAGAAATAGAAGCAGAGATTACAGCTACTAACAACAACAGCATACCAACATCAGCAATTGTTATTGAGCAGTGGAGCGATGAACAGACTTTCTATATTTGGAATGATGCTGCTTATACTGCGAAATCGGGCAGCGGCACCTTCACAAATAGTGATTTTACCTATGGCGCAAAATGGCCAAACCCTGTAAGTATGGTTTCTAATGCACACAATAATAATATCAAAATCTTGCTTTGGAATGCACCCTGTATGCAGGACAAGCCTGAGGTTAATGCACAGAGAACAAACGATGAAAATTATGCAATATCTCAGGGATATGTTGTTAAAAATCCTGACGGAACTCCTTACAGACTGCCGACCAATGTATGGTTGGGCAACAGTCTTACTCCTGATTTCACAAATCCTTCCGCAAGCCAGTGGTGGTTCTCAAAAAGAGCCTACCTGTTTGATGACGTGGGAATAGATGGCTTTAAGTGTGATGGAGGAGAGTTTATCTGGGGAAGAGACTTACAATTCTATAATGGTAAAAAGGGAAGCGAAATGAGAAATGCTTACCCAGATATTTATGTTCAGGCCTACTATGATTATGGAAAGACAAAGAAGTCCGATTCCTTTACATTAAGCCGTGCAGGTGGTGCAAAAGCTCAGCTTCATCCGGGAACCTGGGCAGGAGATCAAACTTCTACCTTCTCAGCTTTTCAGGATGCTATAAGGGCTGGATTAAGCGCTTCTATTTCTGGAATTCCATTTATAACCTGGGATTTGGCGGGATTCAATTCGGATATTCCATCTACAGAACTGTACAAGAGAAGTGTTGCTCAAGCAGCATTTTCACCGATAATGCAGCTCCATTCAGAGTCTAGCAATCCATCGGTCAGCCAAGCAAGAACACCATGGAATATGGCTTCACGTACAGGCGACAATTCTTGTCTGACTATTTACAGGAAATTTGCGAATATGAGGATGAGCTTGATTCCTTATCTGTACTCAGAAGCAAAATATACAAGCGATAATGCGGTTCCGATGATGAGGCATATGGGAGTTGAGTTCCCGGATGACAGCACCGCTATGGAGCAAGCCTTCCAGTACATGCTGGGCGGAAGCCTCCTGGTTGCACCAATTGTTGAAAGCGGGACAACCAATAAGAGCGTATACCTTCCAAACACAGAATGGATAGATTTGTTCTGGAATGCTCAAAAACCTGGAAACAGAAGTATAAATTATTATGCGGATGTAGATGCAATGCCTGTATTCGCAAAGTCCGGAAGTATCATACCAATGAACCTGAATTCGTCATATGATTTTGGCGGCGCTATCGGAAACAACCTGAGCACATACAATACCCTTACATTCAGAATATTCCCATATGGGACAACCTCCTACAGCTGGTACGACTATGTGAACTCAACCTCCAGAACTATTACATCAACTGAATCCTACAGCACAAATACAGAGACCGTATCACTTCCTACAATTCCAGTGACCAGTACTTTGCAGGTGTTTTCAACCAAACCTTCAAGTGTAACACTGGATGGAAGTGCCATGACACAGTACACTTCGCTTTCAGGATTTCAGGGCGCTTCATCAGGATGGTACTATGATTCTTCAAAACTCCTAACTTACGTAAAGGTTGGATCCGGCACATCCAGCAGAACCATAGTGCTAAACGGAGTTAACAAAGCCTCCTACGAAGGAGAATATGCCGCACTTAGCGGAACTGCAACAAACACCAACCATGCAGGCTATTTGGGAACAGGCTTTGTTGACCAATTTGAAACTCAGGGTGACTATGTTGAGTTTGATATATGGTCTAAGACAGCAGGCACATACACCGTTGACTTCAGTTATTCAGCAGGAGCCTACAATGGACAGAGATCTATTTATGTTAATGGAACTCATGCTGCAGACCTGGCTCTATCAAAGACAACCGACTGGGATACATGGGGAACAGCATCTGCTTCATTGACACTAAATGCAGGCAAAAATACAATCAGGGTCAGCTATGACTCAGGTGATTATACCGGAATTAATCTGGACGGCATAGTTGTGCACCAGTAATTGAACGATAAGTATTTTACTGTAACCAATAATATGACAGGATAGATGAGGTTAACCTCATCTATCCTTAATCACCTGTGTTGATAGGAGGTTAAGTATGAATAAACTGAGAAATAATTCAAGAGTTATATCTATGGTTTTAGTTTTCTTCCTGGTTGTTTCGATAATATCACCGGTAAGCATAACCCCTGTATTTTCATATGTTTCAGCCTTGGGAAACGTACTGTATTCCTCTGTAAGTGGCGATACTCTTACATTGACAGTTGATAACGGAGCTGAATCAGGAGATGATATATTAGAACTTAAGGTATGCGAAGATAATATCCTTAAGGTAAATTATAGACCAAATGGAGTAGCCGTAAGCTCCGATACTCCTATAATAGATCCAAATAAAACCTGGATTGCAGTGGGTGCTACAATTAATACAGGCGGAGACCCTATTCTTGTAACGACCAGTACAATGAGAATTGAGATAACAAAAACCCCATGCCGAATGACAATTAAGAAAGCAGATGGTACTACACTGCTATGGGAGCCGGCATCGGGTGGTGTCTATTATGATGGAGTCAGGTTCCTGCATAACACCTCTGATAATATCTATGGTATTAGAAGCTATGATGCCTTTGACAGCAGCGGTGAAATCCTGAGGAACAATAATTCTCATGGAGCTCATGCAGGACAGCAGGGAGATTCCGG
>CAYQCA010000065.1:0-17413 GCA_964415835.1 uncultured Clostridium sp.
GCTCAGTAAGGAACAGTTTTAAATTATAGTCCTCAATCAGGTTTTCTGTAGTTATCTCCTCAACATTTTCTTCATGTATTATTTCAGTACGTCTGGGCTGACCAAACTTTTTTGCTATTTCTTTTAATTGCTTCTGTATAATCTTTTTTATTTTGGCATCATTTCCGTAAATATCCTTTAATTCAGCGATTTCCTTTACAAGCTCATCAGCTTCGCTGACCCTGTTTAAAATATATTCCTTATTCAAGTTCCGAAGCTTTATTTCTGCAATATATTCTGATTGAATCTGATCAATATCAAAGCCTTTCATTAAGTTGGGAATAACTAATGTTTCCTGTTCAGTTCCACGAATTATTGCTATTGCTTTATCAATATCCAACAATATTTTTTTGAGACCCATGAGCAGGTGTAATTTGTCGCTTTTTTTCTCTATATCAAACAGAGTCTGGCGCTTAATACAATCAACTCTAAACAACAGCCATTCGTTCAAAATGGTTTTAACACCCATTACTCTGGGTTTACCATTAATTAATATATTAAAGTTGCAATTAAAACTATCCTGCAATGGTGTAAACTTAAAAAGCTTATTCATAAGTGCATCAGGATCTGTATTCCTTCTGACATCAAGCGTCAGTTTTAAGCCGCTTAAGTCTGTTTCATCTCTGACATCTGTAATTTCTTTAATCTTGCCATTCTTAACCAGATCAATTATTTGGTCCATTATTGCTTCAACAGTAGTAGAATAAGGTATTTCAATTATTTCTATACAGTTGTTTTCCTTATCATACCGATATTTGGCACGGACTTTAAAACCACCTTTGCCGGTATTATATATTTCAGTCATCTCTTTTTTAGAATATATTAACTGTCCGCCTGAAGAAAAATCCGGTGCTTTCAGGTGTTCCTCGATAGCTATATCCTGATTATCAATCAATGCTGAAGTTGTTTCGCAAATTTCTTCAAGATTGAAGCTACAGATATTACTTGCCATTCCAACCGCAATACCTTGATTTGCATTTACCAGTACGTTTGGGTATGTAGTTGGCAATAGGAGCGGTTCCTTCATGGTACCGTCATAGTTATCTACAAAATCTACATTATTTTTATCTATATCTTTAAATATTTCTTCACAGAACTTGTCCAGCTTTGCCTCTGTGTAACGCGGTGCAGCGAACTTCATATCCCTGGAATACTGCTTACCGAAATTTCCTTTTGAATCAACAAACGGATGCAGCAGTGCGTTATTTGCTCTTGTTAATCTTACCATGGTTTCATATATTGCCATATCTCCATGGGGATTTAGTTTCATGGTTTGTCCAACGATATTTGATGATTTGGTTCTTGCACCTGTCAAAAGTGACATTTTATACATTGTATAAAGCAGCTTCCTGTGCGATGGCTTAAAACCGTCTATTTCAGGAATTGCTCTGGAAACTATAACACTCATAGCATATGGCATATAGTTATTTTCAAGGGTTGCTACAATATTTTGTTCTTCAACCAGATTCTTTCGAGCCATTTTTCCTCCCATGTGCACTTAGAAAGTGTACGTAAAAAGTTATAAAATATTTAATCCTGCCTTATCCAACACAAATTAGCTTACATCAATCATATCAAGGAACCTGTTGCCATTATCCTCAATATATTGTTTTCTGCCTGCAAGATTATCCCCTAGTAAAACATCAAACATCAGACTTGTTGCTTCAACATCGGCAGGCATTACTTTTATCAATCTTCTGCTTTCAGGATTCATAGTGGTCTGCCACATCATATCGGGATCATTTTCACCAAGACCTTTTGATCTTTGAATCGAATATTTTTTCCCTTCCAGCTTCGCCAGAATATCTGACTTTTCCTTTTCAGAGTAAGCAAAGTAGCTATTCCCTTTACATGTAATTTCAAATAAAGGCGATTCAGCAATAAATACCTTTCCAACCTGAAGCAGTGTAGGAACAAGTCTATAGATCATTGTTAAAATCAACGTTCTGATCTGGAAACCATCCACATCGGCATCGGTACAAATAATTACTTTGTCCCACCTGAGATTTTCTAATTCAAATGTATTTAATTCTTTGTTATGCTTAGATTTTATTTCTACGCCGCAGCCAAGAACTTTTAATAAATCTACGATGATCTCATTCTTAAAAATACTGTCGTACTCGGCCTTCAAACAATTGAGTATTTTACCTCTTACAGGCATTATAGCCTGAAACTCAGCATCACGACCCAGCTTACAGGAGCCCAAAGCTGAATCTCCCTCAACTATATATATTTCTCTTCTTGAAAGATCTTTTGTTCTGCAGTCAACAAATTTTTTAACTCTGTTTGAAATATCAATATTACCACTAAGCTTCTTCTTTATGTTTATTCTAGTTTTCTCAGCAGTCTCTCTGCTTCTCTTGTTTACCAGAACCTGTTCAATTATCTTGTCGCTCTCGACTTTATTTTCAATAAAGTAAACCTCAAGCTGCTGCTTTAAAAAGTCTGTCATTGCTTCCTGTATGAATTTGTTTGTAATAGACTTTTTAGTCTGATTTTCATAGCTGGTTATAGTTGAAAAAGAGTTTACAACTAAGATAAGGCTATCTTCAATGTCTGCAAATGTTATTTTTGCCTCATCCTTATTGTATTTGCCCCTGGATTTAATGCATTTGTCAATTTCATATACCATAGCGTTCTTGATAGCTTTATCAGGTGCACCACCGTATTCAAGAAAACTTGAGTTATGATAATACTCCAGTAAGTTGGTGTGATTATTGAAACAAAATGCAATCTGCATTTTAAGCTTGTATTCGGGTTTATCTTCCCTGTCTCTTCCTTTTGTAGCTGTTTCAAAGGACTGAACCTCGGTAAATCCAGTATCCGTTGAAATCTCCTTTATATAATCCACTATTCCATTTTCGTAAATATATATGAAGGTTTCCCCTGACTCTTCATCCTTCAGAACAAAACGAAGCCCTGCATTTACAACAGCCTGCTTTTTTAAGACAGTCTGAAAAAACTCAAGAGGTATATTTATATCTGTAAAAACCTCAAGGTCAGGTTTCCATTTCTGGATAGTAGAGGTCTGAGTGTATTTACATTTCTCTTTACTCAAGCCCCCGACATTTTCGCCCTTTTCAAAATGCAAATCATATTTATGACCATCACGGAATACAGTAACATCGAAGTATTCTGAACTGTATTGAGTAGCACAGGCACCGAGACCATTTAAACCTAAACTATATTCATAATTTTCACCGGAATTGTTCTTGTATTTACCGCCTGCATAAAGCTCGCAATATACCAATTCCCAGTTATACCTATCCTCGTTTGCATTATAGTCAACCGGAATGCCTCTTCCCCAGTCCTGAACCATTATTGAATGGTCAGAAAATCTTGTAACCTCAATTACATCTCCGTAGCCCTCACGAGCTTCATCAATTGAGTTCGATAGAATTTCAAAAAAGGAGTGTTGGCAACCATCAAGTCCATCCGAGCCAAATATTACTCCAGGGCGTAGTCTTACCCTATCTGCTCCCTTCAGAGATGAGATACTCTCATTTCCGTATTCAGTCTTCCTACTCTCTTTTGTCATTCGTACTCCTCCATAAATTATTCCTATAACGTGATTAAATAATAAATGCCTCTTTTATTATTTAATCACGCATTAACATTATTTATCAAACTAATGTTCTCTGTCAAGTTATTTTTAAGCAAGATTGGATATTTAGACCCTAACTGGCTCACATCTTTCCTGGAAAATGTATGACAACAGGAAATGTTTATAATATAATAATATATTATATCATAAAAACCTAAATTTCTGTTGGAGGAAAGTTAAATGAAATTAAGAATAACCCGTAAGGAACTGGATGAATTGTCTTTTGAGCAAAAACAGAATCTTTGTGATTTATGGATTCCACATGTCTATGATGTTGCTGTTGCAAATGTCTGCGTGGATGCCATTGAAGAAAAATATGATCAGATTACTTATGTCATAGGTGCAGTAAAATTACTAAAGCATAATGATATGTTGCTTTACGATTTGAAGTTTTTACCTGAGCAACAATTCAATAATGATGAAGCTGACCCTCAAACAGAAGAGGTGGAGGAGATAGAAACAATTGAACCTGATAATGAGCTTGTAGACTTATCTTTAGAGGATAATTTCAGCTTTGAGTTTCAAAGACCTGACTCCTATACAAAACAAGACTGTGTTCCGTTGCTTGATATTGGTCAAATGTTTGATATACTTGAAAGAAAAAATTATGGTGATTGTGATTTTTCACTTTCGATAACTATTGGCGATTTTGTGTGTGATATGGGTAAAGATGCTTTTTCCGGGAGCAATTTTGATATTAATAATAAAAATGCGGAATTATGTGATATCCTTTGGGAAGCAGTCAAGGCATTATTGTAATATGACCGGTTAGGTTATCAGATTTTAATTCTCATAAAAAACGGGCTTGCATTTTTAACAATTTAAAATGCAGCCCGTTTTGTTATCTTTATTAATAATCTGCTTTGACATCACCTACACCGGTTTTTAGATTTACTGAAGGCCCTCCGCCGTTTATATCTCCGGAAAACTTAAATTTAAAATCTCCGCTTACCTTGATAAAATCTCCCGTTAATGAGCCCACACCTGTATTGGCTTTCAACGACATTTTTGTACTTTCGGGTACTTTAAATGAAACCTCTCCGACGCCTGTAGTAGCATCAAAGGAATTTACACGATCTATATTGCCCTCGAAAGTAATGTCCCCTGTTCCTGATTTAATAGCACTATCACCTAATGCATTTACCTCTTTGAGCTTTATTTCGCCAACCCCTGTGGTTACTGTCAGTTCGGCAGTCATATTACTTATTCTGATGTCTCCAACTCCGGAGGTTACATTTAGTTCATTAAACTCTTCAGGTATAGATATTTCATAATCTATTGAAGGAGAATAAACTTTTAAGGTTTCACTCTGCCATTTCCAAAAATCCTCTCCATCTTTAGTTTTAACAACTACCTTTATTTCGTTGTCATTTCTTTCAAGCTTAATATTCATATTGTCCAGAATATTGTTTTTTGTCTCATCCGATGATCCTTTTACGCGTTTTTTTGCATTTATTTTTATTGAATCAACATCAGATTTCTTGATCTCGATTTCTCCGACACTGTTTGAAATAGTTAAATGGAGGGAATCCTGTCTTTCTTCTATTAGTTCCTGATCCCTGGACATTTCTGTGCCAAGTCCATTCAAAATACCGTTTTTATCTTTATCATCTACACGGAAAAGTTCATAGTCTTTCCCATTTATTCTGACACCGCACCCGGCTGCAAGAATAAACATGGCTAATACCATTATTATTGCTATAAATGAAAAATATCTTTTCTTCAAAACTATTCACTCCTGTTTCGTTTTTTTATATAAATAAATACGAAACATTTTATAAAATGTCTTAAAGAAAAGATATTTTTTCTTAGAAATTTAAGTCTTTTCAGCCAAAGCACCATTTATAATTGGGCCTGTATATTTCCAAACAGTGTAAATCATGATTGTCTGTATAGGAATAAATACCAATGATTTAATTAGTCTGGCAGTAATAATAGCATAGGCACCTTTATCGGTTAAAAACAAGAGCCATATTGTATTTAGTGCCAGGCTGCAGGTTATAATAACTGCAAGCACCGCTGCCAGCGTTCTCATAATAGTTATTTTTTTCTTGTACAATATAATTCCATACAAGAAACCTGATACAAATGCGCTGAGTGTGAAGCCCGGGAAGTATGGCCCCTTTGGAAATATCATCATACCTAAAACATCGGCAATAGCAGCTCCTATTCCTGCCGTAACCGGACCAAAAAGGATTGCCGAAATTGCAATTGGAATGAATTCAAAAGATATTCTAACGATTGGACTTTCAACAGAAAGAAACCTTGTTAGAATAATTTCAAGTGCGATAAAAAGACCTACTAACAGAATATTTCTGATTTTGTTGTGCATGGTGCACTACCTCCTTTAGTTTATGGGTGCATTAAATAAAAAATGCCCCAATTATGATAATAAAGCCACATAAAAGAGGTATGCTCTTTTTTGTGACAGCGGAATGCGAAATTTGCACCGCAAACACCAAGGATTAAAGCAACTCTCCACATTTAGTGGAAATTCCCTTAAGAGTTTTTCGTCCGAAAGGCAACTTCCCGTCCCTTCGGCACTTAACGCGCAAAAATCTACTCTGCCAATTTTTCTAATTTTATTCTAAATTAATTTATCAATATTTGCAATATGTATAGTTATGCATATTACAAGAAAAAAAATAAATAATCCGTCTTAACACGGATTATTTAATGATTTCTTTTTATTTTGCTTTATCAAGTGCTCTAGTTGCTGCAACAGTCCAATTTTTTGTAGATACTGTAGCTCCGGCAATAATGTCAACATTAGCCTTTTGTTGGTCTACCATCCGTTTTGCCATTGTATCTTTAAATTCTTTTAGATTAGGGTATACCTTTCCATCATGTGTTTTACCGTCAAATAGCTTATAGTCTACTTCAGTTCCGTCTTTGTTCAGCCTTCTTAATTTGACATCGCTTATTTTACCATTTTTCACGGTAACCGTCGCATCTTCCTGTCCGTAATCCCACGCATCCGCTTTTGCGGTATATGTGCCATCCTTGTAAGTAGCTGATGCAGAAGGTGATGTCAATGCTGTTGAAGGTGAAGCAGTTGCCATAGACGGTGTTGCCATTGACGGGGATGCTAAACCTGGTGACGGTAAAGTAGTCGATGGTACTGTTACTGAAGGCGTAGTTGTCGTGTTTCCTGGTGTACCGGGTTTGGCACAAGCTGCAAAACTTAACATTAATGCTAAAATTAATAAAATTACTGAAAATCTTTTCACTTTTAATTTCCTCCTCAACCTTGTGTTATAACTTTTTAATGCAATCTTATTATTAGTTTAATTTCTAAATTTATACAGGTTGGAAGGAATTTTGATTTAATTAAAACTTATTATTATTGATTCTACCTTTCCTCCATTGTTCAAGGGTCTGTCGCAGTATAATCGGATACTTGAATATTGCGAATTCTCTCCTATGGCAATATCAGCAATATTTTTAACTGTTAGATTACCTGAATAATCTTTTGCATAGATTGTTACCTCTGGTCCAAACATATATATCGAGTTATTCATTTTAACTCTTTTACTATCAATTGCCTGAAAATACCAACCGGCTGAGTCAGTGTCTTTTAACCGGTTAAACGAACTAATTTTATTGTTATTCATTTTCATGTTAAATACAGACCCAACAGCTGCGCCGGGTATTTCTGCTTTGGAAGTATATGTGTATTGAGTACTCCCAGAAATCAATGTATATGTATATTGTGTAACATTCTTGCCATTGGGCTCTTGTATTTTTTGTACTACAAAATTTTTATACTGTTCATTAAAAACATCATATGTAAGTAATACATTTACATCTCCAAAATTACCGGTAGTACCAATGAATTTAACCCTTCCGGATTCCAGTATGCCTTTAGGAATACTGTCCCAACTTATTAAATTAACAGTTGAGTCAGTATAGTTAAAAATCTTTATATTTTCTGTTGTATAACTTTGCCCGATTTTATTGTCATATTTATCGATTTCCATTCCAGTGTCAGTAATATAACTAAGACTGAGTAAAGCAACAGTCTGGCTGTTGATATACGAAAATCTTATAAGCCTCCACCTATAGTTTGTCGGATCCTCCAGTGTTTTATATGTCTTTGTTGTACCGTCCACATGCAAAAGATCAACAGTGTAATAAACTTTCCCATAGTCCGCAGCCTCATCTGAAACCATTGTTGAAGTCTTTACTACAAAGGCATAGTCTTTGTTATTTTCGTCCTCGGTTAGGTATGCATCTACCACTTTGCCATCATATCCCAACACAACAGATACATCGTCACCTACATTAAAGGAACCTTTTGAGGAGTTGAATTTATTTATACCGGCATATTCTCCTAGCTCATAGCTTACACCGTTTATCTTTATAGAAGTAGGGGAGTATTTATTTGGAAGAATACTTGTTATTTCACCCTCCACAGTGTTATCAACTACTAAATAATATATTAGAACATTTAATTTATTATAAACTTCATATACTACATTTTTATCTTCTATTTCTTCCAAAGTTATAGTCTCACCAACTACATTTGTTGCTGGAGTTACCGTATTATTCACTGTATTTCTGATAATCGGTATGCTAAGATCAAATTTTATATTGCCAATTTTTTTAGTGGATGGTTTAAAATTAAAAGCAACCTCCGGTTCACTATAGATCCAATTTTCCTGGTCTACCAGTAGACCGGCTGAATCTGCCAATGTAATATCTGTATTAACAGAATTAGTTTTCTTTATATTTGTATTGAGCATTCTGCCGATCATTGTCATAGCAGTACTTGTCGGTATCGGATCTGTGCTTTTGTAGCTATATCCCTTTGTAATTCCAAGACTCTTTGCTTTATCAATATATCCGTTTGGCCAGGCACCGATAATATCGCTGCTTGTATATCCAAGGGCCCTAACCATTGCCGTAGTTAATTGTGCAAAGGTCAGCACAGACTTGGGTTCAAATTTGCCGACTGCCAGGGCTGACAAATACCCCTTATTTACTGCTGCATTAATATATCCGCAATATTCCGAGTTTTTTGATACATCTGGGAAATTCGTCGAGCCGGCTAATGATTGTGCCAATTCATTGTTTCCGGTGCAGTTAATTATTATTTTTGAGAATATCTCTCTCGTCATTTTTCCTGATAAGTCAAGCTCTGCTTTATCAATTATACCTATCATATCAAGTTCATCCAATACATCCTTCCATGTCGATGCTGCCTGAGTATTTGTTACAGCATAACTGATTGTGGAAGAAAGTATTAAAATAGCAACCATTGTAACAGCTATTATTTTCTTAAGCATAAATATAAACCTCCTGGTTTTTAATTATTCAAATCTGAGAGCATCAATAGGATTTAACCGTGCTGCTTTATATGCGGGAAACATACCGAATACTATTCCGACTGCAAGTGATATACCAAACGAAAGCAGCATCCAGAATGGTGAATAAACAGGTGTCGTTATTTCAAATCCTCCTATGATAAACCTGATGCAGGATATACCTACCAAAATACCTATGATTCCACCCATTCCTGTTATCATAATAGCTTCAATTAGAAATTGTATCATTATATTTTTACGTTTAGCCCCTATTGCTTTTCTGATTCCTATTTCTCTGGTTCTCTCAGTAACAGAAACAAGCATTATATTCATTATTCCTATTCCGCCTACAATGAGGGATATGGCAGCAATACCACCTAATACAATCATAAGTGTCCCTGTAATGGAGTTGAGAGTATCCAATATCTGAGCCTGATTCATTACTCTGAAGGAATTTTCGTCGCCATATACCGAGGTAAGATATGTACTCAGATTGTCCATAACAGAGTCAACCTTTGTCGCGTCCGCAGCCTGAACAGTAAAGTTTCTAATAGTTCCATTCCTGCTCAGCCTTTGTGCAACTGTTACCGGAATTATTACCTGATCATCGTCAGAAGAATCCTGGCTTCCGTCAATTTCTTGCAGCAGACCTACAACCTGGAACAATTCACCGTTTATTTTCATTGTCTGACCGACCGGATCCTGTCCCTCAAATATGTCATTTGCAACTGCAGTACCAATTACTGCTGTTTTTAGCTTATTGTCATTATCAAAAGAAGTTATAAATCTTCCTGCAGAAACATGCCTGCTTTTTACGAATTCGTACGCTTCGCTTGTACCTATTACTGTTGCAGTCCTGCTCAATGTTCCGGCTTTGAGAGTCATACTATTTGAAACAGTAGGCGCTATCAAGCTTATTTCATCACTGTTTTCGTCAGCATACTTCTGCAACTGCTCATAAGTAATCTGTCTGTTACTCCCTCTGCCTGTAATGCTGATTGTAATAATATTGCTACCCAGACCCTCAATTGAATCGGTTATACTTTTTGTACTGCCCTGGGCAAAAGCTACTGCGGTTATTACCGAACCAACTCCGATTATCACTCCCAGCATTGTAAGAAAGGATCTCACCTTGTTGTTTACTATACTCTTTATTGCCATTTTAAAGGCTTGAAGAAAGCCCATTCACACCGCCTCCTTATCCTCTGTAATCATCCCGTCCTGAATTCTTATTATCCGCTCAGCCTGGGAGGCTATGTTGGTATCGTGCGTAATAAGCACTATTGTATTACCTTTTTCGTGCAGGAGCTTTAATGTTTTCATTACATCTGCCCCAGACTTTGTATCCAAATTACCGGTTGGCTCATCAGCCAGGATCAGCGGCGGGTCGCTGACAAGCGCACGGGCTATAGCAACTCTTTGCTGCTGCCCCCCTGACAATTCATTGGGAGTGTGATGGATTCTATCCTCCAGCCCTACCATTTTCAATGCTTCCAGACTCCTTTTATATCTTTCCTTATGTTTTATTCCCTGGTATATTAAAGGAAGTTCAACATTTTCTATTGCTGTAAGTTTTTTTAGCAGATTGAAACCCTGAAAAACAAATCCTATTTTATTATTTCTGATTCCAGCTAATTGATTATCATTAATCTTACTCACTTCGTGTCCATCCAGGAAATATTCACCGGACGTAGGAACATCCAGACATCCCAGCATATTCATAAGTGTTGATTTCCCCGAGCCTGATGGACCTATAATAGCTACAAATTCATGCTCTGCAATTTGAAGTGACACATTATTCAATGCATAAACGGAGTTTTGACCCATCTCATAAACCTTGCACATATTTCTTATCTTTATCATGATAGTTGCCTCCATTGAGCAAATTATTAATTATTTACTGCAACCGCAAGTCTATTGACGATCAGACCCTTTTTGTGCCCCACTACCGTTTAGCATGCCACCTCCGTTAGGTATACCGCCACTGGGCATTCTGTCACCACCACTGGGGAAGCCTCCTGAAATTCCACCCATTCCACCCAGGTTAAAACCACCTGATTGGGTTGCACTTTTACTGTCTCCAGTGCTTGACTCTGCAAGAGGAGGCAATATTACAACATCACCTTCAGCCAAGCCGCTTTTTATTTCTATGTAATCTTCGCTTGTCAAGCCTACTTTAACCTCTTTCATCGTTGCACCAGCATAATACTCCTGATTCTGCGCGAATCTTGCAGGCATTTTTTTTCTATCTGAGGAGGATGAAGCATTACCTGCTCTGCTGCCTCTTTTTGCACTGTCACTGTCTGCAGCTGGTGCCGAATTACTAACGTCATCTTTTGCTGCCATGTCTGGTTTTGTTTGTCCATTTGAGTTATCAGAGAAGCCCTTTATCCATACAAATGCTCTGCCGCCCATCTGTGTAACTGCTTCAATCGGCACGATTAATGAATCCTCCGCTTTATCCAGGATTATTGTTGCGTTTGCATTCATTCCAGCTAAGAGATTCTCAGAATTATTTATCTTTATTGTGACATCATATGTAGCTACTCCGTTTGATGAGGTCCCCTCCATTGCTTTATATACAACCTCTCCTGATAATGGATCAGCTGTTGTTTCAGTTAAAGCATCTACAGTAATTGAAACCTCTTGACCAACCTGAACCTTTGAAATATCAAGCTCATCCACCGAAATAGTAAACTGCATCTGTTTGAAATCTCTGATGCTGATAAGCGAACTGCCTGTCTTCACACTATCTCCCTCAACTGCCTTTACTGAAGTCACAGTGCCGTCAATTGAAGAATATATTTTGTAATTCTCAAGATTTTTTTGAGCTGCCTCACGTTGGTTATTCAAATCCTGTAATTTAAGCTCGTTAGATTTTGATGTAATCTGAAGATCATCATTTTCTATTTCAATTAGAAGATCACCTTTGTTTACATATTGATTGTTTTTTATATTAACCTTTGAAAAAGTTCCTGATGAAGATGCCTGTACTGTCTTTTTGTTTGCATATTCAAGCTTGCATATATCATTGCTGCTTTCGACACCGAAAGCAGTGGTTATGTCAACACTTGCAGACATTGTTTCGGTAAGTGTTCCCGGATTCGGAACGGTTATCTCAACATTTCTAACCTGTACACCATCGGAAGATAAATATGCATTATCATCAATAGCAGTAACCGTACCGTCAATACTGTCCATTTTTTCCTGTACATGAACCTGCGCTGTCTGACCTGCCTTTATATTTTCTGCAATTGAGGTACTGAATGGAACTGATAGCTTGAGCTTTGAGGTCTCAGTAATTGTAAACAAGCTCATTCCGTTATTTACATTTTCACCTGTCTCGGCTACAACATTAGTCACCTTTCCATTGAATGGTGCTGTAATTTTCAGATTTGAATAGCTCTTAGCTACACTGCTGGAACTAAGCTGGGCCTGACTTATGGAGTTTTCAATTTTCTGAATATTCAGCCTGGCATCGGTATCATCAATTTCATACAGCAACTCACCCTTCTTTACTGTATCACCTTCCTGAAAATGTGCCTTTGTAATTTTTCCGTCTACATTGGCCATTACATCAGATGTGCTTGATGATGTTACTGTGCCGGAACCGGTAATACTAACTTCAATAGTTCCCCTTTTAACCGTTGAAGTTCTTTGAGCCGATGTACCTGTACTGCTTGCCGCACTGTTTTTTGTCCATGTTAAAGCCACTATTACGATGGAGATAATAACCACAGCAATAACAGATAGTGTTAAGAATTTCTTTTTGTTCCACTTCATTTTTAGCTCCCTTGAGCTTATACCTTTCTGCATTGATTCCACCTCTTCAATTGTATTTAACGATAGTTTTGCCATATACTTCCACAAATAATGTTATTATAATTTTATGTTCAATTGGTGTTTGAATTATGAACATTGAGTGAACAACTGTTAACAAAAAGTAAATTTTAATATATAAATAAAAGCGGCTCCCATTTTAGGAACCGCTCACTTTATTTTTATAGCTAGCATTGACGATAATCAATTATTCTTTTCGTTTTCTTTTCACTTCTTGGAAGGCTGCCTATACCACTTACTTCAGCCATTATATGAATACCGATACGTTTTTTGAAAAGGTCAACAATATGATATTCTATATCTTCACGTTCAGTATCACCATCAGAATTATATTCAACCTTTAGCGTCATAACATCTTTTCCGTTTATATGGTCAATTATTATCTGATACTCGCTGCTGACGCCATCAATATCCTTAAGTATCTCATCGATTTGTCCCGGATATATGTTTACACCCTTAACTTTAACCATATCATCCGTTCTGCCAATAATTCTGTCAATTCGAGGATACGTACGTCCGCACTCACATTTTTCCGGTAATATTCTGGTCAAATCCCTTGTTCTGTACCTCAGTAATGGAGCACCCTCTTTTCTAAGCGTTGTAATTACCAATTCGCCTACTTCTCCTTCAGGCAGAACTTCACCAGTCTCAGGATTAATTATTTCAAAATAGAGATAATCATCATAATAATGCATACCTTCATGGCAGGGACAATCGATCGCAATTCCCGGACCGTATATTTCTGTTAAACCGTATATATCATATATGTCAATATTCAATTCATCCCTGATACGCCGCCTCATTTTCTCGCCCCAACGTTCAGATCCGATAATACCCTTTCTAAGATTTATTTCTGACCGGATACCCCTTTTCTCTACTTCTTCAGCCAGGACCAGTGCATACGATGAAGTTCCGATTATGACCGTTGACTTCAGATCCATCATCATTTGAAGCTGTTTATCAGTGTTTCCCGGCCCCATTGGAACAGCCATAGCACCCAATTTCTCAGCTCCGGCCTGAAATCCTATTCCGGCAGTCCATAAACCATACCCAGGTGTAATCTGTACTCTGTCTAATGGAGTTACTCCTGCTATTTCAAAACTTCTGGCCATCATAATAGCCCAATCTTCAACATCCTGAGCTGTGTATGGAATTATTATGGGTTTTCCGGTGGTTCCTGATGATGAATGTATTCGTATTATTTCTTCATCCGGAACTGCCTGTAAACCTAACGGATACGCATCTCTCAATTCTTCCTTTACTGTAAATGGAAGCTTTTTAATTTGTTGGGGTGTTGTTATGTCTCCTACATTAATTCCGCTTTTTTTGAATTTTTCCTTGTAAAACGGACTGTTTTGGCTAAGCTTTACCAATAATTTTTGAAACAACTCAAACTGATCATTGCTCATCTCTACTCATCTCTTCTTTCCTTATTTTTCTTTAATATATTATACAAACTATGGGACAAAAAGTCCATGTCTTTTGAATATTAAGACACGATTAAAGTCCTCCAAAATGTTCCTTTCTAATCTTGCTATAATAATCAGCTACATTTCTGTCACATTCTTCATCCATAAGTGGTGAAGAAAGCAGGAAATTTGCAGTTGACTGGCTCATAGCAATCGGGATATCATATAACACAGCTATTCTGAGCAGCGCCTTTACATCAGGGTCATGAGGCTGTGATGTAAGTGGATCCCAGAAGAATATCATAAAATCAATTTCACCGTTTGATATTAGTGCACCTATTTGCTGATCTCCGCCCAATGGTCCGCTTTTAAAAGCTTTGACCGGTAAGCCGGTATTTTCACTAATCATATGAGCTGTTGTACCTGTTCCGCATAGAAAATGCCTGCTTAAAATACTTGTTTTACTTTTTACCCATTCTATTAAGTCATTCTTTCTGTTATCATGTGCTACCAGGGCTATATGTTTCTGCTTTCCAATTTTGGTTTCGCTCATCTAATGTACCCCCTAATTATTTTTTATGTTCATTTATTACAAAATCATAGCCTCTTTCAAAAGCTTTTTGATTTAGCTCTCTGTACTTCTGTGGAACATTTTCTACGATTGATTCCAGCATTACTTCTCTGGTAAATGGCATTTTGCCTGCTGCAGTGGCAGCACCCAGTAGAACAACGTTCACAGCCTTTACTGTACCTAGTTCTGCTGCAATATTATACCCATCAATAAAATAAACTTCTCCTGAGCTTTTACCTATATATTCCTTTATTTTTTCAATATTATAGTTTGAATTACCTAAAGATGAAGATACCGGCTTAATTACCTGAGTATTTATTATGCAGCAGCCATCCTTTGCCAATCTAGGAATACTTCTCGCTGCTTCAGCCAATTCAAAAGCTATTATCATATCTGCATTTTCAAATGGTATTATTGAACTGGATTTTTCGCTGTTTATCCTGACATGGCTTACAACACATCCACCTCTTTGAGACATCCCAATAGTTTCAGAAGTTCTGGCATAGCTCCCCTGTTTAATTGCCGCAGCTGCAATCAGTCTTGAAGCCAGAACAGTTCCCTGTCCGCCAACACCTGAAATCAAGATGTCAAACTTTGAATTATTCATTTTTCGCACCTCCCTATGGCATTGAACGGGCAAACATTCGTACACAAACCGCAACCATAGCATAAGGTCGGTTCGATTTGAACCCTTCCGTCAACTATAGATATTGCAGGACATCCGATTTCTCTGATACATTTTTTACAGTTGATACATTTCTCTCCCATTTTATACTCAACTGTAGGTTTAAACAACGCAATACAAGGAGCTTCAAAAATAACAACAGACGGGCCCTTGTATTCAACTGCCTGTTTAATTACTTCTACTGAATTTTTAAAGTCCAATGGATCACCTTTAACTATATGCCCTACACCGCAGGCTTTTACCACACCGTAGATATCTACCTTGTTGGAGATACTGTTCATCATTGTTTTACCTATTCCCGGATGCGGCTGGTGTCCTGTCATTGCAGTTGTGCTGTTATCAAGAATAATCACTGTAATATCCGTATTGTTATAAACTGCGTTTATGATTCCCGGTATTCCGGTATGGAAAAATGTAGAGTCACCTATAAAAGCAATGTGTTTACCCTCAGGATCAGCTCTTTTTATTCCCTGCGCTACTGTTATTCCTGCACCCATGCACAAACAGGTGTCAACCATGTCCAAAGGCTTTGCATTACCCAGCGTATAACATCCTATATCTCCCGTAAATATCGCTTTCTTCCCCTTCATTGCCATTTTTACGGCATAGAAGGATGCTCTGTGAGGGCATCCTGCACACAAAACCGGTGGTCTAACCGGGAGCTCCGGTATGACAGCATCACCATCAGCTTCTTTTTGCGGTATTTCTATATTCAGAAACTTTGCAAGTGTTTTGTAAACCAATTCAAAAGTATACTCTCCTGCAAAGGGCAAATCCTCTGTTTTCTTTCCAGATATTCTAAGAATTTTTTGTTCTTGAGCGCAGAGCATTGCCAGTGCCTCTTCAACTACAGGATCGAGTTCTTCGAATACAATTACTTTCTCAAGTCCATTTAGGAAGTTTTTGGCCATTTCCTTTGGTAATGGATATGGTGTTCCAACCTTAAACACCTTTACTTTTGCTTTTAATTTTTCTACAGCTTCAACCACATAGGTATACGACACACCGGAAGCTGCTATTCCAATACTTCCATCCCCATATACTCTATTAAAAGTTAGTTTTGAAAATGTATCACTTAACTTGTGCTGCAGCTGTTCAATATGAATGTGCTTTCTATAGGATAGGCTCGGAAATACAACCCATCTCGGATCTTTTACAAACCCTTCAACCTTGTGCTCCAGACGCTCTTCGGAAACATCAACGGTACTGCAGGCATGGCATACTCTTGTTGTCGGACGTAAGAACACCGGAAGTTCCATCATTTCCGATAATTCAAAGGCATACTGCACCATTTCATAAGCTTCTTCAGGAGTAGACGGATCCAGCACCGGAAGATTTGAAAACCTGGCAAAGTGTCTGGTATCCTGTTCTGTTTGTGATGAAATTGGTCCAGGATCATCTGCTACCAATATAACCATTCCGCCTTTTACACCAATATAAGCCAAAGTCATAAGCGGGTCTGACGCTACATTCAGTCCTACCTGTTTCATTGTTACCATTACTCTTGCACCGCTATAGGCAGCTCCTGCTGCTACCTCCATTGCCGATTTCTCATTTACCGACCACTCAACATATATATCACCCCGATTATTATGAGCTACGGTTTCAAGAACTTCTGTAGAAGGGGTTCCAGGATAACCCGTTACCACATTAACTCCGGCCTTGATTGCACCCAAAGCTATTGCTTCGTTCCCCATCAGTAATTTTTTCCCCATAAAAAATATAACCTCCATAAGCATTACTGCTTTTATATTATCAACATAAATTCCTAATAAAAAAGATTATAACACAGATTTGAGTTTATAGTGAAGCAAGAAGAGTAAAAAGCATCCGTTATTCTCTATAATAACGAGATGCTTTTCATTTAGACTATCTTTGTCGTCCAGTTTTCCACATTCCATACGTCAGTTACCCAATCCTGATAAAATTCAGGTTCATGGCATACCAGAAGGATTGTTC
>CAYQCA010000066.1:0-17199 GCA_964415835.1 uncultured Clostridium sp.
CTTAAGATTACACAAAATGGCTATTTCACTGAGTTTTCGGACAGTCTGGCCAAAAGAAAAAATACTCACACTATAAATTGTGAGTATTTTTTCTTTTTAGAAAATGTAACAGGTATTCGTACCTGAAAGGGTTCAAGCCTCTAAAAAAAGTGCTAAATGCACTTTTTTTAGAGGCTAAAATATTATTTTCTTTCAGATTAAATTATCTTTTCTTTATTTGAATTTTACTAACCATTAAGTACGAAAGAAGAACTATAATAACAGCACTTACAATTGTATTAACATTACTATATGTATAACGTATTTTTGAGAAGCAATTATACAGATTGATAATTGACAAAAATGCGCCGGCAATAGTTATAGGAACACCACTAAAAACATTATTAAATGATGTCACATTGTATCTTGCTAAACGATATGCCCCTGCAATTGGAAATAAAACAGTAAGTAAATATCCTATAATACCCAAATCCAAAAAACTAACTTTCCATGCAATAATAATTGGTGCAACACCAAAAGAAATTAAATCAGATAGAGAATCCAGCTCCTTTCCTAATTCACTGGTACTGTCTAACATCCTTGCAACCTTCCCATCAAATCTGTCTGTTAACGCTGCAACCATAACCAATAATGATGCTTGAATAAGTTCATCTTTTATTGCAAAAAGTAATGCAACGATTCCAAGAGAGAGATTTATGAATGTTAAAAGATTCGGTAAGGTATGCCTAATACGGTTTTTCAATTGATTCACCCTCTACATCTTTCATTTTATTATAACGAGGCAGTAGATGTCTCCTACCTCTACAGCCAAAAATTTTATTGAATCAATGCTTTATAAGCCATAGGTTCAATAGTTAAATATAGTATATTAAATATATATATTATAGATTATAATTAAAATTAACATATTTAACAAGTGATTTAAGTTTTATAAATAAAATAAAAGGATTGATATTAGAATATGAAAAAAATAAAATATGTGTTTTTTGATTTGGATGGAACTCTTATTGACACTGTTCCTCTAATACTGGAGTCATTTAATTACACATTTATAAAGCATTTTGGAGAAACACGCCCTGAAGAAGAAACAATAAGTTATATAGGAATGCCCTTAATGAATCATTTAAGGGATATATACCCGGGTAAAGAAGAAGAGTTGGCAGCGACATACAGGGATTATAATGAAAAGAGACATGACAACTGTATAGCAATTTTTATCGGGGTGTATGAATTGATTAAAGCTTTATATGAAAAAGGAATTGTTCTTGGTGTTGTTACTTCAAAAAGACGAGAGTTGGCAATACAAGGGCTAAAGGTGTTCAATTTGAATGACTATTTCTTGTTTGTAAATGGTTCGGAGGATTCAAAAAAGCATAAACCGGATGGAGATCCCCTAATACAAGCGATGAATAAAGCGAATGCAATTGACAAGGATGAGGTGCTCTACGTAGGAGATAGTCCATTAGATATACGGTGTGCAAAAAATGCAGGGGTAAAAAGTGTTGCTGTAGCCTGGACATACAGCCCGAGGGAGGATCTTGAAAGATTACAGCCGGACATACTTTTGGAAGAACCTATGGATTTGCTAAAATATATATAACTTATATAAAAAATTGCCATTATGAATAAATAGCTGAATTTTAACCAATGATAAAATAGATTTTCCATTAGGAGGGATTTTTTTGGCCAGAACGGTCGTAGCTATTTTTGAATCATATGGTAATGCAGAAAAAGCTGCACATGAAATACGTGAAAAGGGCCTTAGAACTGATAATATATCCATAATTTCAAAAGATAGTATTAATAGGTCATATAACAATCATAGTGAGAAATTTGGCACTATTAGCAAGAATTCATTTATTATACAAAGAGGCAAACGAGAGAAGATATCTGATGGAATTATAACAGGAGGAATATTTGGAGGTATTGCAGGAATTATCGTTGGTGGTGGTAGTATGTTAATCTCCGGGTTGGAGATAGTTTCAGCAGCAGGTCCTATAACAGGGCTTATTTCAGGTTTATTAGCAGGAGGCGTATTAGGAGGTCTTCTCGATTTTAAAATGACTGGTAAAAAAACTTATGAGTATGAGAGATTAGTATCTTATGGAAATGCATTTTTCAGTATGAAAGTTGATGAGGATAGGATAGAGCAAATTATTCAAGTATTAAAAGCTAATGATGCACTAGTAGTTGAAAAGTATTAGTAAAAATGTGGTAATATTTCCTCAAAGGTATAAATAGTATATAACAGGGCAATTATTTAAATACTATAATACTTTAAGGAGTAAAATATGGAACTATCATTAAATAACCCACTAAATAGTATTGGAAGTGTAGTTGATTCAGAGGTTTTAGCCGCTGAAAAAGCGAATCTTCTTTTAGAAATAAAAAATATAAAATGTGAAATGCAAAATGCGTATAGCAATTTTGACTATGCAGATGATTCATTAATGATTGATTACTATACATATCAAATTAAAGCATATGAAGCAAGATTCGAGTATCTTATAAAGAAGGCAAAAGAATTGGGACTCACTGGAATATAACGATTATAAAAATAAACTATTTGTTAAAAACAAATAGTTTATTTATTTTAGTATATTTTTGTGAAAATATAAATATATTTAAAGAGGACAAACCTTTACAAATAAGGAGAGTTGAAGATGAATATCACAAAAATACTAAAAAAGCTTTTACTAAATACATTAGCGGGTGTAATTCTATTAATTGTAATTAATTTTATCGGCTTATACTTTAATTTTAATATAGCATTAAATGTATATTCTGCAATTATTATAGGAATCTTAGGTTTACCGGGCTTAGTCTTGTTAATTTTTTTAAAGTTTATGGTGTAACAAGCGAATAGATTCCCTTACTCTCTAGAAGTGGGGACTTTTTTTACCTCGTTATATTCTACTTAATCAAGCCAATTCATATAATCTAATAACGGGGCCCTATGCAACTTTCATGCAAATTTGGAGGTTAATATGAATGAATTGGAAAAGAAACTACAGGAAAACTATGATCTTAAAATAAATAGCATTACGAGTTACAGGGATATGTTTATTGCAAATACTACAGAAGGTAAAAAGCTTATAAAAATATCAAACTTAAAGCCTGAAAGGGTTAATTTTATTGCTGAAGTCAAGGAACATCTCGTAAATAACGGTTTTATCAATATAGATAAAAATATCTATACAAACAATAGTGCCTCATGCTTTAGTTTTAATGACCAGACTATTTACATGAGTGAATTTGTTGATGGACGAGAATGTAACCTGGACAACAAAGAAGAGACAATAAAATGTGCAAAATTACTCGCTAACATGCATAAAGCGTCAAAGGGCTTTATTTGTACTGAAAACAGTTTTTTAAGAACTGAACTGGGTAAGCTACCATCCAGCTATAGAAAAAGGCTTGATGAGATTAAAAAGCTAAAAAAAAGCGCTCAGAAAGGCCGAATGAAATTCGACAGTCTGATGTGCAGGTATGTTGATTACTTTTATGAAATTGGAGAAAAGGCTCTCAGTATGCTGGATACTTCAGATTACTATGAGCTTGTAGAGGAAGCAGAAAGAAATAAAACAGTGTCCCATCATGATTTTAATCATCATAATATTTATATACAGAACAACGATATGTATCTTATAAATTTTGAATATTGCTGTTATGACTTAAAGGTATATGATTTGGTAAATCTATTAAGACGAAAAATGCGAAAATGTGATTGGAATATTGATGAAGCAGCAATAATCCTGAATGAATACAGCAAAATAGAATCATTGCAAGAAAGTGAACTTGATGTAATGAAAATCATGTTAATGTTTCCACAAAAATTTTGGCGGGTAGTAAATAAATATTACAACAGCAGAAAAAGCTGGTCAGAACAAAATTATATTACCAGGCTTCAGGAAGTTATAGATGAGACTCGCTGCCATACAGAGTTTTTGAAAAAATTTAGTGCACTTTAAAGTCAATAATCAACTATGTAAATATATGGAATAACAACTTTATTTGCTCGGCTTCGGTTTTTCGAAGCCGAGCTTTCATTTATTCTGTATTCTGACTCCTTTGGTTCTGTGTTCTGCCCTTAAAAGAGTCCTGTAATTACTCCATTTTCATCAATATCAATTTTATCAGCAGAAGGTACTTTAGGAAGACCTGGCATTGTCATTATATCCCCTGTCAAGACAACAATAAAGCCAGCACCTGCAGAAATACGTACCTCTCTTACAGTTACATCAAAACCGCTTGGACGGCCTAATAAACCGGGATTATCTGAAAGAGAGTACTGAGTCTTTGCCATACAGATAGGAAGCCTGTCCATACCCATTTCTTCGATCTTTAGTATGGATTTTTCGGCAGCAGGTGTATAAATAACCTTGCTTCCACCGTAAATCTTTGAAATAATTGTTTGAATCTTCTCTTTTATCGGAAGAGTGGAATCATATATAGGAGCAAAATTTGAAACAGTTCTGTCAGTCAGAGATACAAGCTTTTCGGCCAGCTCTATTCCACCCTCTCCACCTTTTAGAAATACATCTGAGAAAGCAACTTCAACTCCAAGAGAGCTACACCTGTTACGGATTAACTCAATCTCATTATCGGTGTCGGTGTCAAAATGGTTTATTGCAACTATTACAGGCACTCCGAACATCTGCAGGTTTTCTATATGTTTTTCTGCATTTGAGAAGCCTTTTGACAGAGCTTCAATGTTCTCTTCCTTCAGGTTTTCCTTTTTTACCCCACCATTATATTTTAATGCCCTGATTGTAGCAACGAGAACAACTGCATCAGGCTTAAAGCCAGCATATCTGCATTTTATATCAAAGAATTTTTCTGCCCCCAGATCGGCACCAAAGCCTGCCTCAGTTATTACATAATCAGAAAGCTTTAATGCAAGCTTGGTGGCAATAACACTATTGCAGCCATGGGCTATATTCGCAAATGGTCCGCCATGCATCAGGGCAGGTGTCCCCTCAAGTGTTTGTACAAGATTTGGTTTAATTGCATCCTTAAGAAGCAATGTCATTGCTCCGTCAACTTTTAGTTCTTTTGCAGTAACAGGCTTACCATCATATGTGTATCCTATCACAATTCGGCCAAGACGTTGCTTTAAATCAACCAGATCAGAAGCAAGACACAGAATTGCCATTATTTCAGATGCAACAGTTATGTTGAAGCCATCTTCTCTTGGTACTCCATTTACCTTTCCACCCAACCCAACAATAATATTACGTAATGCTCTGTCGTTCATATCCATACAACGCTTCCATACTATCTGGCGGGGGTCTATATTTAATGAGTTACCTTGTTGTAAATGGTTATCTATAACAGCGGAAAGAAGGTTGTTCGCAGCAGTAATTGCATGCATATCGCCTGTGAAATGAAGGTTTATGTCTTCCATTGGTACAACCTGAGCATACCCTCCTCCAGCTGCACCGCCTTTAATACCCATTACAGGACCTAAGGAAGGCTCTCTGAGAGCAATAACCGCATTTTTACCGATTTTGGACATTGCCTGACCCAAACCAACTGTGGTGGTAGTTTTTCCTTCTCCGGCAGGAGTAGGATTAATGGCAGTTACCAAAACAAGCTTGCCGTTTTTTCTATCTTTAACTTTTTCCCATAGATTTTGTGAAAGCTTGGCTTTATAGTTGCCATAGAGTTCGAGATCCTCCAATCCAATGCCAAGCTTATTGGCGATATCAGTTATATGAAGCATTTTACAATTTTGTGCAATTTCAATATCAGTAAACAATGGTACTTCTCCTTCCTTTTATCTAAAATTAAATAACTTAAAGTTTTATGATATTTTAATCCAGCATATACTATAAGGAACTGCTAAGTAATATTATATATGTTTATGGAAATTTAATGCAACAATAATAATTTGTAAAATTGGCATACTATAACTTTAGAAGGGAAGAATAATAATGCAGGAAATTGAAATAGGGAGCTTAGTATATAGAAAGTCTTATGAAAAGGATATCCTTTTCAGAGTATCTGATATTAGGTATGATAGCCATGGAAAAAAAATTATTATTCTAAAGGGAGTATACGTTAGGTTGGTAGCAGATGCAGATGAAGATGATCTGTATATAAAAGAGGAGGAAATAAACTAACTTATTTGGAAATATTTAAGAAATATTCTCAAAAAACCTTGAAATAGGCTATAGTTAGGGCAATAAGAGCAAAAAAACACTTGACAGGGAAACAATACGCTTGTATAATATAATATTTTTGACAAGCAGACTGATTTGTGCTATAATTAATTAAACTGATGAAGAGGTGATATCATGATAGACAGAGGAGAACTTTTTCAGATAAAAAGAGATATTGAAGGTTGTATTGGAGAGAAGGTACAACTCAGAGCTAATAAAGGCCGCAAGAAATCTTTTATACGTGAAGGTGTTCTTGAAAATACCTACCCAAGTATTTTTGTTGTGAAGTTTGAGAACGAGTATGATAATACCAGAAGAGTTTCATATAGCTATACTGACATTTTGACAAAAGCTGTTGAACTAGTTGTATATAAGGATAATAAGAAAATCCAGGTTTGCTGATCTCGTTTTGAACAAGCTTTCTGAGAAAACTTAATAATATAATCTAACAAAAAAGAGACATTTTTAATTAAATGTTTCTTTTTTGTTGTAATAATTTCACTTTAAAATAAATATATATAACATAGATTGTGCAATAGTTTTGGAATAAAGGGAGGATGGAGAAATGTCTCTGGAGTTGGTAAAAGAGGCCTTTAGGGTAAATAATTTAATAGGTGAGGATACAATCCAGACTGTAATCGAAAATGACATAATTGTTCCGGATACAAAGCCGGATATCGCCAGGGTACTTCTTCTTGATGGAGATGTTTATGTTACCGGTAGTGATATAGGTACTGACAGAGTAGTATTATCTGGTTTTGTAGTTTATAAAATACTTTATATTTCTGATGATGAAGCCAAGAGTGTAAAAAGTATCACCAATAATATTCCTTTTACAAATACTATGGATGTTTCGGGTGTCAGAAACGGAATGAAATGCAGAACAAAAGGTAATATTGAGCACACGGATTATACGTTGCTTAACGGAAGAAAAATAAATGTAAAAGCAATAGTTTCTTTAAACTGCAAAGCTTATGATGAAATAGACAGGGAATATGCCACTGGAATTACCGGTATAGATGAAGTCCAGGTTTTGAAAGACTCAATTGTATTAAATACTTACCTGGGGAGTAACAAAATTAATTATATAATAAAAGAGGACCTGGAACTGCCATCGAGTAAACCCACAATAAGTGAAATACTCAGAAATGATGTAAAAATCTCGGGTAAGGACTTCAAAATAGCTGATGACAAGGTAATAGTAAAAGGGGATATAAACATTTCCACACTATATATTGCCGATGATGAAACAAGAAGTATGCAATATATGGAGAATGAACTGCCATTCACTCAATTTGTTGAATTGGATAATATAACGGAAGAAACACTTGTAGATGTTGATTATGACCTGGTTGATTTCAAGGTAGAACCCATTGAGGATACGGATGGAGAACTCAGAAATATAAGAGCTGAAGTAGGACTAAACATCTATGTTACCGGATTAACTAATCAAAATATTGAGGTTTTATCTGATGCATACAGTCCAAAATCCAAGCTTGTATTCGAAAAACAAATGCTCAGTGTTGATGAGTTAGTATCGGAAAATAAAAGCCAGCTTGTAATAAAAGATACACTGGATCTGAACGATTGTAGTCCTGAAGTTGCAGAAATATTTAACGTTCTTTGTAAATATAATGTTTCTGATACAAGAATTGAAGATGGCAAGGTAATCATTGAAGGTACAGTAGAAAACAATATTCTCTACTTGTCAAATAATAATGATCAGCCTGTCTTCTGTCATAAAAAAGAAATACCTTTTAAGCACGTCGGTGATGTAAAAGATATCACCAGTGATATGAGAGCGGAAGTGAATCTTGAACTTGAGCACTGTAATTACAGTATGATTTCATCAAACCAGGTTGAAATCCGTACAGCGATTGCTGTTAATGTTAAGATTGAATCGAAAAACAGATTTCCCGTTATCAATAAGGCTACAGAGAATCTGATAGATGAAAAGAAGTTGCAGTCTATGCCTAGCGTCATAATATATATTACACAGCCCGGGGACAGCTTGTGGAAAATTGCGAAAAAATACGGTACAACTGTGGATAATCTTTTAAAAATAAATGATTTGTCTGATAACGATGTTTTAATGCCTGGGCAGCAGATATTAATACTTAAAAAGGCTGTATAAAATAAAAAACACACTAAAACACAAGGTTCTTGAGAAATCAAGAGCCTTTTTTTATTTGATATAAAATTGTATTTTGTATATAATGTACTAAAAGCCAATAAAAAGGATTAAGTAGGATGATTTCGTTAAATGCACATGCAAAGATAAATTTATCTCTGGATGTCCTAAGTAGAAGAGAAGATGGATATCATAATCTGCAAATGATTATGCAGACAATACAATTACATGATACTGTAAATGTCAGTGAAATTCAAACAGGAATTGAGATTCAGTGTCAGGCACCATACGTACCGAATAATAGCTCTAATATAGCGTATAAGGCAGCGGAGCTATTGTTGGGCAGCTATAAGATTAATAAAGGTGTTAGGATTGTTATAGACAAAAAAATACCTGTTGCTGCAGGTCTTGCCGGGGGTAGTTCTGATGCTGCAGCCGTTTTGAAGGGTATTAACACCTTATTCAACCTTGGAATTGAGCTAAGTGAGCTAATGAAAATAGGAAAGACAATTGGAGCTGATGTGCCGTATTGCTTATTAGGAGGTACAGCTTTAGCAGAAGGAATAGGTGAAAAGTTAACTCCAATCAAGCCACTGGAAAATATTCCTTTGGTACTTGTTAAACCCAAAATAGGAGTTTCGACAGCGTGGGTTTACAAGAATCTGAACCTTGATAATATAAATAACAGACCCGATACAAAGGAGCTTATAACCGCAATAGAAGAAGGAAATATCAGGTTTGTTGCGGAAAACATGAGTAATGTATTAGAAAGTGTAACTGCACCCAGATATTCTATAATTGACAAAATAAAAAAGGATTTGACAGATAAAGGAGCAATAGGTAGTATGATGAGTGGTAGCGGACCTACCGTTTTTGGAATTTTTGAGAATAGTACAACAGCTCAGGCTGCAAAAAAAGCTCTTAATATAAAAAACTGTGACGTTATATTAACACATATTAAAAATGTTTAATGGAGGTTTAAAATGGCAAATAAGTTATCAAAAATAAATCTAAATGATTATAAACCACTTCGTGAAGTTATTTTTAATTCTTTGAGAGAGGCTATAATAATTGGCGAGTTGAGACCAGGTGAAAGGCTTATGGAAGTGCAGCTGGCAGAAAAAATGGGTGTCAGTAGAACTCCTGTAAGAGAAGCTATAAGGAAACTTGAGCTGGAAGGTCTTGTAGACATGATACCAAGAAAGGGAGCCCATGTAGCTGAATTATCTGTTAAAGATATTATGGATGTATTGGAAGTCAGAGCGTCACTGGATGGATTAGCAACAGCATTGGCTGCAGAACGCATTACCGATGATGAGCTTAAAGAACTAAGCCATATAAATGGCCAGTTTGCATCATATATACAGAAGGAAAATCTTAATGGGTCAGTAAAAAAAGATGTGGAATTTCATGATATTATTTATAAAGCATCCAGAAATGATAAGTTGATAGCTATTCTGGAAAACTTAAGAGAACAGGTTCAGAGATTTAGAGTTATTTATCTTAAAGATTACAGTAGCCCTAAAAACCTTATTAAGGAGCATAATGACATCTTTGAGGCAGTATCGAGCAGGTCGGTAGACGTAGCAAGCAATTTTGCAAAGACACATATATTAAACCAGGAGGATTCAATATTAAACTCCTTTAAAATGCAAAAAAATAAATAACCAAACAGACTTTTTCTATATTTTTGTATATAATTATAAAGAGGCAAATAACATTATAGTTTTTAGAAAAGGAAAAATTATGTGGTTTGATAGATTTTTATCTAAATATAAATCGGGGATTTCACACGAGTTTTTGTTTTATTTTAATGTAAAAGATATGGCTGATAACACCCGAAGCCTTTTCCGGTATATAGACGAGGAGTTTATAAGACAAAGAAATTTTGGAATTGTAGCTTTCTACGATATATCAAGGGGTCTTACGTTCCTTGAACCTGCTATGGAACGTGAATTTAATAAAATTACTGGAAATGAGGTTTCAAACCTCTTTTTCTCGTTGCCATCTAAAATTTTTCCGTTTATAGATATCGCTTTAAAAAATACTAAAATGGCACTGTTTATCGAACATGCAGAAAAGATAGTACCGGCAGGGGATCTTGGGAGTATGACCCTTGAGGAGAGAATGGCACTCATCTGGATGTCAGAGTGGTCAGTGAGTCCTAAAATTTCATCTGTAGGAAGTACAATTTTTATGTTTACAGATAATCTTGCAGATATCAGCCGTGAGTTTTTAAAACCTTCGTACAGAATTGAACCGATTCTTGTTGAGCTGCCAAACGAAGCTGAAAGAAAATGTTACATTGAATTCTTGCTCAGAGATAATTCTACCGGGTCAGAAATAACACTGGATCAGTTTGCTAAATTATCATCAGGTTTAAGCAGAAAAAGTATAAAAGATATTAAGCTTAAAGCTGAAGCAGAAAATGTTCCTATTACATTTGAATTTATCAAGCAAAAGAAACATGATGTCCTTCAGAAAGAATATGGAGATGTATTAGATTTTATATATCCAGAAATCGATTTCGATGATATAGGCGGTATGGAAGCTGCTAAGGCTTATTTGACAAAGAACGTAATCGAACCTATCAGAAGGGGAGATTCAAGAAGGGTTCCGATGGGTATACTGTTATGTGGACCTTCCGGAACAGGAAAGACATTACTGGTAGAGGCACTGGCTAAATCCAGCGGCTTTAACTGTGTAAAAATAGATATGTCCAGAATATTAGGCCAGTACGTTGGTGAGAGTGAGAAGAACTTTAAAAAATGCCTGCTGGGAGCACAATCTCAGGAACCTGTTATTTTATTTGTTGATGAAATTGATACTGCATTTAGAAGAGGTGACTCCGGTGACAGTGGAGTAAGCAGAAATATATTTAGTGAATTTTTACAGTTCACCAGTAATACAAATAATAGGGGAAGAATTATTTTTTTGGCTGCGACTAACAGACCTGATCTTATTGATGCCGCGCTGAAAAGAGCCGGAAGGTTTGATAAGAAGGTACCTATTCTTCTTCCGGAGGAAAATGAAAGGGCTCAAATTTTTAGTATAATTATAAAGAAGTATGGATTTACAACCAATATACAGGATTTTACACCACATGCCAAGCTGGCAGAAAAGTATACGGGTGCTGAAATTGATACGGTGGTAAGAAAGGCATACGAGCTGGCTTGCAATAAAAATGAAGAACAGCCTGTTATCACAGGTCCAATATTAAAAGAGGCACTGAAGAAATGCAGACCAAGTACGCAGGAGGTTGAATTTATGACCGAGCTTGCAATTGCTGAATGTGATGATATAGATTTATTACCTAAAAAGTATTGGCCCAGATTCGAAAGAGTTTAACAAAATGATGTTTACTTTATAGTGTTTTTATTATAAATTAAAAGTATAAGTTTTTTGGAATATTTTGAAAATATTAAGGAGGAAGTGCAATGGGTTTATTTAGTAGACTGGGACAGATGTTTAGAGGATTTTTCGGACTGTTTGTTGGAAATCTGGAAGAAAAAAATCCCGATGCATTATTTGAAGATATTAAAAATCAGATTGATAAAGCTAGACGCCAAGCGGAGCAGCAGATAATCGAAATTCAGACAAGTGCTGAAATGATTAAGATAGAAATGAAGACTGCTGAAAAGAACCTGGGCGCTATAAAGGCAAGAGTAGAGTCTGCACAAAGAGCCGGAGACAAGGAGCTTCTTGTGGAACTTTTGGTTCAGGAAGAAGAATACCAGACAGTATATGAGACTCATAAGGCAACCTATGAAAATGCTATGACTCAAGTTACAAAGATACGTGAAGATTACAAGATCTTTGAGTCAGAGATGAATGCCAAGCTAAATGAACTCAGGACTCTTAAATCACAGGCAAAGATGGCAAATTTGCGTGAAAACATAAATTCCGTTAATGCACAGTACACATCCAAAAACAGCAGTGTTGGAAGTGTTAATGACAGTCTTGATAGAGCACGTGAAATTGTAAATAAGAAAACTGCAAGAGCTAATGCTGTGGAGTCATTAAATAATGATAACATAGACATGAAACTTAAGAGACTTGATATGAACTCTGCAAGAGACAGGGCAAAAGCAAGAGCAGAGGCAATGTTAGGCGGAGATAACGGCGGTTTTGAGGTTAAGGAAAAAACAGAAAACAAGGCGTCAAATTAATTATGGACATTTATATTAGAACTGCTGAAGCAAAAGATATGGCAAGAATTACTGAAATTTATAATTGGGCTGTTTTAAATACAACTGCGTCTTTTGATATTAACCCTCAGACTATAGAGCAACGTGCGGAATGGTTTTCACATTATGGTGGAAACCATCCTTTGGTTGTATGTGAGGTGGATGGGTATGTTTCCGGCTACGCAAGTCTTTCAGAATTCAGAACAAAAGAAGGATACCGTAGGTCCTGTGAATTATCGGTTTATATTGATCCTAAATATCATAGACAGGGGCTTGGGAAAAAAATGATGGAACATGTAATTGGCATGGGAAGAGAACTTGGATACCATGTTATAATGTCCGGAATAACTTCTGATAATGAAATAAGTATAAAAATGCATGAGAATATGGGATTTGAGCTCTGTGGACATTTTAAGGAAGTAGGGTTTAAGTTCGGAAGATATTTGGATTGCTTATTCTATCAGCTTTTTTTGTAAGTTTTTTAAATAAGGAATTACCGAGGGAAATATGAATTCAAAGTTATTTTTTAATGCATTATTCAGATTTAGAAATTTTACAACATTATTGTTCTGGTGCGCTCTTATATATTTATTGAGTGGTGTTCCGCAGATTCAAGGAAACATCCCTCAAAACGTTGACTACAATCTTTTGCTCACAGGTAGCTATGGTGCTGGTTTTGTAGTATATCTTGCCATGGTTATACAAAGTGTATTCAGCCGTGACTATATTGAAGAGGTAAAAAGGAAAGAAAAGAAAAAAGAGATAAATGAGCTGAATCGCCAGTGCAATAAACTGTCAATACAAATGAAGAATTTTGCATCTCCCATACAGCGACAGAAATTGAGAAAAATAATGCAGGATAAGAATGACATATTTAATTCACTTAAAAGAGGAGACGAGTACAGCTATCTAAAAGAAAAAATAGTAGATCAAAGCCTGAAGCTTGTTGTTTCTTATATTAAGCTTATGACAAACTACTCTCTCAGGAGTAAAGAACTTTCTGAAATCAATATTAGTGATTTAATGAACAAAATCAATGCCAATCGCAGAAAACTCAATTTTATGAAAGACGACAGAATGGCTGAAGATGTTAAAAGTATAATAGAAATGGATGAAAAGGCCATCATAAGAGTAAAAGACGAAAAGAATGAATTAGAGAGAATAAATGCCAGACTGGATTATATAGAGAGCATGCTAAATATGTTCAAGCACCAGATAATTTCAAGTATTGAGTCTGAGGAAATGGTCGAGAAGCTGGAGACTGCAGTAAATGAAGCAACAGCTCTTGATAGCGTATTACAGGAAAGAAGAAGAAATCAGATTCGATTGTAAATAGATAGAAGGTGACTTTGTGGAATTACTTTTAGGAACCGATATAGTAGAGGTAGAGCGCATTAAAAGTGCTCTTTCAAACGGAAACGGACGTTTTTCTGAAAGAGTTTTTACGAGTAATGAGGTAGCTTATTGTGAAAGTAAAAATGCTTCAAAATATCAAAGCTATGCAGCGAGGTTTGCAGCAAAAGAGGCTGTATCAAAGGCGTTTGGAACAGGTATCGGAGAACATGCCTCTTTTAATGAAATTGAAATTTTAAATGACGGGCTTGGAAAGCCTTTTGTTAAATTGTATGGAAAGACAAAAGTATATTTTGACTCGTTAGGAGCCACCGGTATTTCAATTACACTGTCTCATTGCAAGGAATATGCTGTTGCATATGTAGCGATTTATGGATAATTGGAGGATAGTTTCACGTGAAACAAGTGTCATTTATACATACTGCGGATTTACATCTTGATAGCTCTTTTTCATCTCTTCAGGATGGAAATAAGGCAGAGATCAGGCGAAATGAACTGGAACAGTGTTTTGAGAATATAGTTGAAAAGGTAAGGTCTACTAATAGCAACCTGCTAATTATTAGCGGAGATTTCTTTGAGGATAGTAATATTAAAGGTTCAACCGTATTAAAGGCAAAGAATCTGTTCTCTGAATTATATACAACAGAAATTGTTATATGTCCAGGGAACCATGATCCATTAAAACAGAATTCATTTTATAAGACACAATGGGGCAGTAATGTTCATATTTTGGAAGACACAAATCAGGTATTGTACTTTGAAAAGTATAATACCTGTATTTATAACATGGGGTCAAAAGGATATGTGGACAGAGATTTTGATATTCTTAAAAACAAATCAGTCGAACAGGAACATTTTAATATATTAATATTTCATGGAACCGTGGACATGCCGTTTGAAGAGGGAAACTATAATTCCATTTCTTCAAAAAAGCTATCTTCACTGGGAATGGATTACATTGCTCTTGGACACATGCATTGCTATTCAAGATTGTATGTAGACAATACATTGCTGATAAATCCGGGAAGTCCCGAACCGCTTGGATTTGATGAAGAAGGAGCTCATGGTATTATACAAGGAAACATAAATCATGGCGAAAAAGGAAAAAGCGTTGAAGCAATTTATATACCTACTGCTAAAAGGCATTACCATAATATCGAAGTTAATATCACCGACTGCACCAATGATAATGATGTTGTCAAAACAGTACTTTCGCAGGGAGGGGAAAAATTCACCACAACCGATTTGTACAGTATTACATTAAAGGGCTTTATAAGAAAAGATTATCAGCCGGGTATTAGAAGTATTATCGAAGCATTTTCAAATAGCTGCTTCTACATTAAAATTAAAAATCAAACATCGGCGCAGTTTGAGTATGAAGAATATCTTGAAGATCCAGGCTTAAAGGGAGAATTTGTCCGCAGGATAATTGACATGCTGGAATCTGAAACTTCTGAAAAAGAGCGACAGACATTATTTATGGCACTTCAGTACGGGCTTCAGGCAATGGAGAACGGAAGGGTTGAGTAGGAGGAACGAACTACATGAAGATAAACAAGCTCAATGTTAGGGGCTTTGGCAAATTCGAAAATTTCAGCATTGAGCTTTCTAATGGTTTAAACGTAATTTATGGACCTAATGAGAGCGGTAAATCTACTTTGATGACATTTATCAAAGCAATGCTTTATGGCCTGAAGTCAGGAAGAGCCGGTAAAGATGGAGTTGCTGCTGATATAAAGAGGTTTGCACCGTGGAACAATGTGCTGTTTGGCGGATATTTAAACTTTGAGCTTGATAATGGCAGTATGTATAGAATTGACAGAAACTTTGAAAAAGGCGAGATAAAATTATTTGATAGTTCATTCAATGATATAACAAGTAACTTTACAGATATAAAAGGTGCTTCGGGGATTGCTGAAAAGTTGATTGGACTGAATGAGAGCATTTTTGAAAGAACCGTTTTTGTTTCTCAGATGGGAACCAGAATAGATAATTCTGCATCAAAGGATTTGATTGATAGAATTTCTAATATGAGTCAAAGCGGGACGGAGGATATTTCTTTAAAGAATGCCATGAATGCACTAAAGGAGGCTTTAAAACAGCAGGTTGGTACGGATAGGAGTTATACCCGGCCGCTTGATATAATTAATAAACGGCTGGAGGAGTTGTCAGAATCAAAAGCAAGAATATTACAAGAAAAGAAAACTATTATAGATCATAAAATACGTATTCAGGAGCTCTTATCTGAAATTGAAGGGTTAACAAAAAAGGAACAGTTTTTTAAAAAGATAACTGATTTCTGCAACTACAATGAGAAACTAAGAATTTTGTATGATAAGTCTGAAGATATTAAATTTTTAAAGGAATCGGTTTCTAATTGTGAGAATAATACATACATAATGGAAAAGGATAAAGAAGCACTTGAACGTGAGGTGATGAACAAAGTAAAAAAAATTGATGTTTTTAGCATAATAGCTTTAACCGCCGGTGCAGTTATTTCATGGGGTATATTTAAATATAGTGATGTATCGCCACTATTGGCACCTGTTCCTATATTATTCTTGGGATTTTTTACTTTTATAAGAATAATGAAATCAAAAAATATAGGCAAAGTTCTGCATCAACAATTAATGAGTTTAAACCAAAGGATTGCGGAAGAAAAATCCCAACTTGAACTCTTTCGTAAAAGGCTTGAAAGCTATAACAGCAGTTTTAGCGAAAGTGATATCTTGAGCACAGAGAGTATAACCGATAATTTATCCGAAGAAATTTTTTCACAAAGAGGCTTTGTATTAAAGGATTTAACACCTTCTGAGGTTTCTTTGGCGGATACTGTTTTAGATAAATATAATTATGCTCTTAACTTACAGCTTAATGAAAGGATTAAATTTATTGAGTCTCAAGCAGCACAAAAAAAAATAGAATATGCCAGGTTGGAAGCAGCTCTTAATGTTATTGAGACAGAATATGATGAAAAAACAGTTGATGATGAGCTTGCAAGGCTGATAAGACAAAAAGAAAGTCTCGAACAAAGAGGAGAGGCTCTGAATATAGCAATGAAAACCCTTGAGGAAGCAGCAGGTCATGTTCAACAAAAATACGTTCCAATAATGAATAGAGTTTTTAGAAACATATTTGCTGATTTTACAAATAATAAGTATTCAGATATTAAAGCCGGAGACAGCCTGAACATTATGATAAATGATCCTGAAACAGATATGATTACACCTGTTTGGGCTTTGAGCAACGGAACTATTGACCAAATGTACATGTCTCTGCGAATCGCTATTGCAGAGTCAATACTTAAAATGAATGAAAGGCTTCCATTTATAATGGATGAGCCCTTTGCCCAATATGACGATGA
>CAYQCA010000067.1:0-16955 GCA_964415835.1 uncultured Clostridium sp.
TTTGGGGTAATCTTGCCTTTGTTATGTCGATAGCGCAAGGAGTGGCTGTTTTACTGGGGGGAATTCTGGCGGATAAGAAGTTTTTATATGCTTATGTGTTTGGAACGATTATACAAATAGCTGCTTTATTAGCCGCCTTTGGTTTTATCGAACTCCCTCATAAAAAAATTGCGAAACAACAAGGAAACATAATAATAAATCAATTGGTAACAAGCATAAAGGTTCTTAAAGGTAGAAAAATTGTATTTTACTTAATACTATTTTCTGCCTTGGTTGGAAGCCTTCAGACTACTGTATTTTTTTATAGTCAAAAGTATTTTTCTGACATGAGCTACACAAAGACTGTGATCGCTGTAATATGTGCTCTCGGTAGCCTTATTGAAGCAATATGTTCAAAAAATGCATACAAAATTGAAAAATTACTAAAATTCAAGGGGACCTTAATAAGTTTGGCAGCAGTAAATATATTGGCTTTAACAGGATTGGCATTTATAAAAGAATTATCTGTAGCGTTCTTTATATTAACATCAATAACAGGGGGATTGGCTTTTGCAATACTAAGCGATTATATAAATTCAAGGATACCCTCAGAATATAGAGCAACGATATTGTCCTTTGACAGTCTATGCTTCAGTGTTTTTATGATAGGTGTATTTCCATTGTTTGGTCTTTTGGCACAAGAAATTGGTTTTTCACTAACCTTTGGAGTTACAGCGCTACTATATATTCCTGTGATGATATTTCTATTGATAAAGTTAGGAATAAATAAAAATGAAGAGATAATAGGAGAAGATTATAATGATTGAATTAGCGTTAAATAAATTACAAAAGTATTATGGAGCTACTATGATTTTAGAAGATATAACCATTGAGGTAAATACTTCTGAGAAAGTGGGCATTGTAGGAAGTAATGGATGTGGGAAAAGTACCCTTTTAAAAATAATTATGGGTCTCGAAGGTTATGAAAAGGGGATACTATCGATCAGAAAGGGAGCAACATTAGGCTACCTTGAGCAGATGCCTGTATACCCCGAAGGCTTTAATGTTATTGATGTATTAAATACAGCCTTCGAAAAGGTTAATAAATTATATGATGAATTAGAACTGCTGGAAAAGCAACTTTCAATAGCTGATGAATCTAATATGGAGAAGCTGCTAAATAAGTATTCTCAGCTACAGAGCCTTTATGAGAGCATGGGTGGCTATGAAAAAGAAGAAAAGTTAAGTAAGGTTTGTACAGGGCTTAATATTAGTTATAATTTCAAGGAAAAATTGTTTTCGCAATTAAGTGGCGGCGAAAAATCCACAATAATTCTCGGGAAAATACTACTTCAGAATCCGGACATATTATTGCTGGATGAACCCTCCAACCACTTGGATTTAGATGCAATGGAATGGCTTGAGGCATATCTCAAGGATTACAAAGGTGTGGTAATAATAGTTTCTCACGACAGATATTTTTTAGATAATGTAGTGACCAGAATAATTGAAATAGAGGATAGAGTTTCCAAAAGCTATATTGGCAATTATACAGAATTTGTGAATGAAAGAGAAAGACAGCTTCAACTTCAGCTGAGCGCCTTTTTAGATCAGCAGAAAAAGATCAAAGCTATGGAAAAGACCATTGATCAATTAAGGGATTGGGGAATGAGAGGAGATAACAGTAAGTTTTTCAGAAGGGCCGCCAGTATGCAAAAGCTTTTAGATAAGCTACAAAGAATAAATAAGCCTGTACTGGAAAGACAAAGCATTAATATTGATGCAAATACTGCAAACAGGTCCGGAAATGATGTTGTGCTGATAAAGGAGCTTTGTAAAAGCTATGGCCCAAAAATTCTCCTTGATAAAGCTGAGTTGCTGATAAGAAGTGGTGAAGCAGTAGCATTAATAGGTGCAAATGGCTGCGGTAAATCAACTCTACTAAAAATTCTCCTGGGAGAGGAGGAGGCTAATGATGGAACTGCTTACCTTGGCAGTTCAACAAAACTTGGATATTTAGCTCAAAATATAATGTTTGAGAACGAAAGTAAAAATATATTAGAATGCTTTAGGGAACACATTGCGATAAGTGAAGAAAAAGCAAGAGAATACCTTGCAAAGTATTTGTTTTCCGGTGAAAGGGTGTTTAAAAAGGTTGGAACATTATCCGGAGGTGAACGAAGCCGACTTAAACTTGCCATGCTCATGTATAATGAAGTGAACGTCTTGATTTTAGATGAACCTACAAACCATTTGGATATTGATTCAAGAGAGGAATTAGAGGAATATTTGAAAGTGTTTAAAGGTACATTGCTGTTTGTATCTCATGATAGATATTTTATAAACAATATAGCAAGCAGAGTAGTAGAACTATCAGACGGGTCTCTTTTTTCCTACGATGGTAACTATGAGTACTACAAGGAAAAATCACTTCAGATTAAAAATGAAGCAGCAATTAAAAAGGTGACAAATGAGAATAGGCTAGCTAATGCAAAGAAAGAGAAAATAAATGAATATTCTAAACCTAAAAATAATCAATGGAAACAACTAAACTTGGAAGAACAAATAGAAGAATTGGAGAACAAATTTAAGGTTATAGAAGAGGAAATAAGTGAATACTGCGATAACTATGAAAAGTTATGTACTTTATATAGTCAAAAGGAAGAGATTCAGAAAGGAATTGATATATTGCTGGAGGAGTATCTCAATTTACATGAATGAGGTGCAACAAAAGAAAATTATATGGCTTATCAGAAATCTACTGTATAAGCCTTTTTCTTTATATACATTATGAAAATAGGAATGTATAATTAAAAGGAAATCAGCTTATGGAATAACCTTTGGACGTCTTATCTTGTGAGGTTTAAATTGTGAAAATAAAAAATACTTTAAAGAATGTCAAGTTATATGAATACAGACAGTTAATCTGGGTTGGATTCGTTATTGCCTTTTCAATGATACTTTTTAGAAATATTTATTATTTTGAACCTTTTTTCCATAAGATAATGGGCGTTGCGGCATATCTATCCTGGCACATTGTGTTCGAATTCATGAGTATACTGGTATCCTTTTGCGTTTTTCTTCTTTCGCACTATGCATACAAACAAAATCGTAGACTAAGCGGAATATTGCTGGCGAATATCTTTTTAATTATGGGTATTATTGATACATTCCATACGCTAAGCTTTAAGGGTATGCCTTATTTTCTGATTGATAATAATACTGCAAACAGAGCTACTACATTTTGGATCATCGCAAGGCTTATTGGCGCAATTGGTATATCTTCAGTAAGTTTAATCAGTCCAAATAAAAGGTCCAGAATTGATCGAAGAATTCTTGCAGGTTTTTCTGTTACGATTTCTATTATAATATTAATCGTTGCTACTTATTTTCCGCAACTACTTCCGACTATGTATATTGAGGGGACTGGAGTTACTCAAATCAAGAAAATATTAGAATATATAATAATTGTTTTTTTATTTGTTGCTGGAATAATGTTTTTAAAGCAGTATCTTGAAAGAAAAAACAATCCCAGCCTTGTAGCTATGATTGCTATCACAACTAGTATTTTCGGCGAATTAGCCTTTGTATCTTATTATTCGGTATATGATATATACAACTATCTTGGACATGTTTATATATTTATTTCTTATGTTATGGTTTTTATGATTGCGTTTATTTACTATATTGAAAAACCATATGCTGAATTGTTAGCTGCGAAGAATAAGCTGAAAGAAAATGCTGGAAACTTGAACAAACTTGTTGCTGAGCGTACAAAGGAATTAGATCATATGAATAAAAAACTGCTAAAGGATCTCGAATACGCCAGGGATATTCAGAAGGCTATGCTGCCTGACAAACTGCCAAACAACGATAAGGTAACCTTTGAAGCTAAATATTATCCGGCGGAAAAAGTGAGTGGGGACTTTTACAATATATTCAGCCTGGATGAAAAGAGGATAGGAATGTACATAAGTGATGTCTGCGGACATGGGGTGCGGGCCGCAATGCTTACTGTGTTTTTGAATCAGAGTATAAAAACAATAAAGGAAGCAGAAGGAATGTTTGAAGTTATTAGCCCTTCAAAGGTTTTAGAGAATCTATATGAATTATATAATAAAGTTAATTTTGATGATGATCAATACATATTGGTACTGTATGCAATTTATAATATTGAAACAAAAACGCTCGTATATTCATCGGCTGGAATGAATGTGCAACCACTAATACTAAAAGGTAATCAGATTTCAGAAATGGATATTGAGGGACTGCCTATCTGCAAGCTTATGGATATTTGCCCGGCAGACTATACAGATAAAACAATTCAATTGGATGATGGAGATAAAGTTCTTTTTTATACTGATGGCCTTGTGGAATTAAATAATAAACAAAAGGGAGAGTCTTTCACAAAGGATCAACTGAAAAGGCTAATAACTGAATTTGAGGGAAGAAGCTGTTTGGAGCTTTATGAGCAAATTGATAAGAATATAGAGCGCGTTACAGACGGTGGAGAGCTAAGAGATGATATAACATTTTTCATGCTGCAGGTTAATTAACATTACAAAAACTTTATTACGAGAAAGTGCGCTTCCATGCCATGTAAGCGCACTTTACAATACTCAATATGAAATTCAAAAACTTAAACGAGAAATTAAGAGTTTTGAACAGAATTTTCAAGAAAAAACCTGGTATCTATTTTCTTCTACAACCTGCGTGTAAGCCTTAGTTTCTGTAAAGATTTCATCTTTAAAAGGATTAAGCTTGTTTTTTCGGATCTTATTAAACTGATATGCCACAAGCACAACGTTTGCTATTAAAGCCAATAAGCTTACAATAAAAAATGCAGTTGGATTATGCGTAGTAGCAACAGGGGCCAGGCGATCAGCAAAAGTGGGTACCGTCAGGACAAACATTGCCCACAAAGCAAGAGTCTGTGCTCGATGCTGCAGCCATGCTCCTCTTTTGATAAAGAAAGCAGGTATAGTACATGAAAGCAGCAAAGCAAGACCGCAATAAAATGAGTGATCAGCTATGCAGTTGTAAGTATAGGCAAAGTTCCACAAATCATAAGCTATAATCCATGGCCAAATCATGTCGGGCCAAATCATATCCTTTGTTTTGTCTTTTGAAACAAAAATGCCAAGCCAGCCGCAGATGGCTATTATATTAAGTAGGCCGGCTATACCGTTCATGATATTCCATGGTCCGGACATAAGCCAGAGATTGTTTATTCTTTCGCCATTCCATGCACCATATGTAAAGACTTGAAAATCACGGAAACATGCTTCAAGAATATTGAGTGCCAGAATGAGAGGAGGGAAGCATAATGCCCACTTTTTTTTATCAAGTCCCGGGATATATCGAATAGCCATAAAACCAAGACAACCTGCAAGGGCTGAGTAAGCCTTTACCCAGTTGAACCAGTTGCCGGTACCATATTCATTGCCTGGTGCTGCTGTGGTTGGCCATACAAATATGGTAAGCACTGTAGGGACAATTAAGAAGAGAACAAGCCCACCCCATTTTGTAGTACGGCCAAGTTCATTAAAAGCCATTAGAGCAAATAGAACAAAAAGCCAGATACCCCAGCCAGTGAAGCTGGTTGCTTCGTACAAAATACCCATAACATTCTACCTCCCCATAAAATATAATAATTAAATTGTCTTATTTACTGAGTTGCTTTTCTCGTCAGAATATTTACAGGCTTACGGATAAACTTTTCCTCACCTTTGCCGCTGTTTAGCTGCCATAAGTACCAGAACATGTATGGTACGGCAAGTACAAGGTTGACAACTCCCCATCCGTTTTTGAAGCTCTCATAATAAAAAGGTGTAAAATTCATAAAGCTGGTAAATACCCAATCAGACATCGAACGCAGGAGCATATGAAGTGCAAGGGTATAAACTCGGCTGATAATATACAATTCCGGCCTCTTCTTAATAATGGGATATATCTCGGCGGCCAATAGAATACATATCGTTCCTCCAAAATAAGCGACTCCTTCTGCGTATACAAAGCATAGATTCCATGTGGTATATATAAAATTCCATGCAGCAGTAGAGTAAAAAATCAAGTCGGCATTTTTGCCATCGAATCTCCAGTACTTTTTAGGAAAAGGCATCGTAAAGATTAAAATTGCACCAACAAACATGTTCGCTATATTACCAAGCTGGAGATCTTTCAGAGTGGCTTCCAGAATATTAAGGGCCAACATACTGTAAAGGAACCAGGAAACCCAATCTTTGCGAAGAAACTCAAATAGTTTGTTTTTGTTTTGTGGTTGATAATAAGCCATCCTTGCAGTACCCACAATTAAAGCAGTCGGTACTAATACGCTTAAAACCTTAAACCAGCGAAACCAGCCCTGTACTTGACCGAGAGCTATCCAAAGAGGGAAGGAAGCAAGCGAAATAATCCAAAACCACATGCTGATTTTAACATGCTTCCTGCAAAAATCAACGAGGAACAACAGGATGAAGAAGTAGAGTGTCATGGATACTACGTATTGCCATAAGGGAATATTCATAATCTCTTCTTTCTCTGGTAGAAGGAATTTGTAAGCATTAACCCATTCTACCAGTGTTGGGCATGCTTTTCAGATAACAAGAAAGTGTACAATAATAAAAACATAACGCACGTTCGGTATGTTTTTATTATATCAATCCAGTTAAAATATGTCAATGTATACAGCCACTATATTAATTCGATATAATAAATATAGAAAATTAAAAATAAAGCATAATGGTGGAAAATATAATGAATAGTGATGGAAAAGAAAAAATATTACAGGCTGCACAAAGAGTCATAGTTCAACATGGTATTAATGGAGCAACTATGAGAGGAATAGCAAAGGAGGCAGGACTTAGTACTGGAGCAATATATCATTATTATAGAAATAAAGAGGAAGTTCTATATGATATAATGGATAAAAGTTTATCTGAATCTACCAGAATTGCTGAAAAATCAAAGTACAAAAAAGAAGATCCTAATATTGTTATCGAAGAAATATCAGAAAATATTTTAAAGAGATTTAAAAAAACTTCTGAAAATAGATTGCAGCTTTACCTTTCGCACGAAGCAATGGTTGGAAATGAAGAGCTTATATTAAAGTTTAAAGAAAAATATAAAGAATGGATTACCAGAACTGAAGATCTTATTAATCTATTGTATCAAAGGGAAGATAACAAGTATAATCGAGCCTTTGCTTCTCTATTAATAGGTGCGATAGATGGCGTTGTACTTCAGTTGGCACTGGGGGCAAATGTTTCAACTCCCGAAGAAATATCCGAGGTATATAGCTATATTTTAAAAGATGGTATACCGAGGTTCCTGGACTATCTTAATAATGAAATAAAATAGTATATATATTGCTTGGGGGGAAATGTATAAAACAGTTTCCCTAAAAGCCCAAATATAAAAAGTGGATTGAGGTCATAAGCGATGAAGATATTTGTCTCGGTAAAGCAGGCAGGAAAACGCAAAGAATACATTACTCGTAAAGAGCTGGTGTTAGATAAGGCTCCTACTAATTTACGCGAACTCATTTCCGAAGTTGTGAGCTTAAACGTGAATGAATTTAATAATAAAATTTCAGGGCCCCAAATTATTATGTACTTGTGTGATGCTGATATCGAGAATCAGCTAAAAACCGGAAAAGTAGGGTTTGGAGAACATTGGAATCCTCAGGCAGCAGATGTGAACAAGGCAGTGGAAACTGCTTTACTGGCATTTACAGATGGGATATTCAGAGTGTTCATAGGAGATACGGAGGTTGAAAGTTTGGACGACGATATCTCATTAAATGAAAATGATGTGTTGACTTTTATTCGTTTTACAATGCTTGCAGGAAGAATGTGGTGAGGTGTGTCTATGTATTTTTATAGAAACGAAGAAATCTTAAAGGATTATACAGCGAAAATCAGTTCAAAAGCCTTTCTTGTATTTGGAAGAAATAAGAGCATTATTAATGCAATTCTGTCGCGTTTGGATAGCTCTAATAATTATTTCAACCGGACTGAGTCGGAAAAACAGCTTAATAGTATTTTATGGACTGACGCTACTGCTAAAATGTCAGATATATTTTCAGGTTCAGAGTATAAAGTGCTTGTTACACTTCTAGGTCAAGAGTGGGCAGCCAAGTTTAAAAAAATATGGGATCGTTCTTCGGAATATATATATTCAAGTGGCCCCTTAAGGCGTTCATTCCGTACTAAAAAATTAGAAGCTACATATCTTTTAACTGCTATAGAAAAACTGCTTTCAATGATCCAATTGGTTGCAACCGACTTTACATATGAAAAGTACTTTTCTCAAAAAGATAATACTTATGCATATAATAATGTAATACCCGATTTAATCGCATTTGAAATTGATGAGGGAAACGAAACAGTTAAGGAAAAAATAAAAAATATCATCTATGGTGATAACAATTCCGGCCTTATTAATCGGGAGATTATTAAAGGATTACTTATGAGCCGCAGTGAAGAAGCGCATAAGTGGATTGGCGACCTGCTTATAGCTGCCAAACTTCAGGAGGGACTTCGCCAAACTATTGTTGAATGTATGGATGAAGGTTCAAGAGCGGGTTTTTTATACATTCTTAAAGTTATTATTGATAACAATCTGCTTCGATTTTCTTCTGTTGTTCGTGCAGTTGATGTATGGACGGGGCTGGATATTTCTGCACAAAAACCGAATATTATAAAAAAATGTCTCGATACTTGCTACAAATGTCTGACTGAAAGTGGTTTTGCAGATGAATGCATTAAAAGTGATGATGTAATGCTTATTTATATGGGTCTTTGGTCAATAGCTTTTGATGAAATAATGAACACAGAGGACTGGATAAAAAAACTTTTAACCGAAAACCAAAAGTATAAAAAATTGGCTGCGCTGGGTTTTCTAAAACAGGCACAATTCCCGTGGTTCCAGCATAGACTTGCATTACCGTTGCTAGATGATCCGGATTATGAGGTTAAAGCCTGGGTTTTGGTTAATCTTTTCAGTGATGAAAATTATATATCATTAAGATCCGGATTTGGGGATAGTCTGGTAAAATATACAGATATTAAGGACACTTGCAGTGTTGAGCAATTGTTTTACAAGCTGAAAATGACAATTGACAATATGCCGAAAAAAGAAATAGTATTCAGTGAAAGTCTGTTTCCCTGGTGGCAAGTAGCTATAAACTGTAATGAAATAATTGTGAAGATGCTGCTTACACTTTCTATGTGTCCGTCAGATAACAAGGTGGATCTGATGCTGGACTATTTGGAAAAAATGAGTGCTGATACCCGCTGCGAGTTTGTTAGTGCCTTTTTGGGCAAGCCTAAAACGGACAGGCAAAAAACTGCAATTGTTGAACTGATGGGGGACAAAAGCGGAGCAGTACGTGATTCAGCATTAAGAATAGTTGAAACGCTGAATCTATCAAAGAATGACTATAAAATTATTGAAGAAATGCTTAAATACAAATCTGGAGATTTAAGAAAAAATGCGATTAGTATTTTGCTTCGACAATCTCCGGACGATTTAATGGGAAGTATCAGACGACTATGCGAAGATGGTGATGAAAACAAGCTGCATGCAGGTCTTGATATTATTTCTGCCATTGACAAAAATGCAAAATATAAAAGCTTTGTTCAAGAGTGCCATGAAATAGCTGCGTCACATTCAGGCGATTCCCAACAAATAAAGGTATTAGCCGATAAAATAACAAAAAAGAATGATTTGAACCTTACTGCCGCTAATGGATTTGGCTTATATGATCCAAAAGCAGAAATATCTTTTGATGAAGTTGATTGCCAGAAAGGGTTTACATCAAAACAAATATTATCCTCTGACATTTCAGAAATTAAGAAGATAATTTTAGCATTCAGCTCATTAATCGAAAAGAATAAAGAGTATGAATATGAAGTTGAAGATTGGAATGGTGAATATACCAAAGTTATACTTGGCGGAGAATTCAATATAAGAAGTATTAATAACCACCAAAGAAGTAATTCCAACTTATCGATTGATGATTATCCGCTTGCTCATGTTTGGAGAGAAGCTGCGAAAGAATATAACCTTACTGCAGAAAAAGTTATTGAAATACTATTTTACTATAATTATGAAAGGAATCAGTTTTCTGAAGTGAAAGAATGGTATTCTTCGCTCATGTCTAAATTGTTTCCAATAAATTATGCAGAATTCGATAAGCTAACAAAAGATATGGAATATGTTCCCCATGTCCATACCATTTTAAGCGCCTTATTATCTGAGTACCAAAAATCCGAGGTTTTTTCGATATGCAAGGATATGGCACGATATATTTACAAAAGTATCCCTGCTAAACGCTTTACTGAGAGATATACCAAGGATAATGAACATACATACTACGGATGGCATCGTGACTATCTGATGGATGCAAGAGTCATTTCATTTTGGAACAAAACGATGAGAGCCAGTATATTCGATGATAGTAGCTTTATTGACTATTTCAAAACTCTCTATTCATATTATAAAGCATCTGAATTTAAGTCTCATGGAGCATTGGAATTGAAAGACTTTGACAGAGCATACAGCTTAAATTTGGTTGATGAGAATGAACTGTACATGGAATTATGCAGCAGGCCTTTGAGTCCTGAAAATATACGCAGCCTCACCGATTCAGGTTATTATCAGTATAAAGATGTAAGTTCCAGCAAGAAATTAAATGAACTATGTAAAAAAGCAATAGACATTATTGTTAGCATCGAACTTAAACGGGGAGATATGACAACAGAAGTCAGCCATCTTGCTGCCAAAATATATAAGTACTCTGGAACAAAGTTTTTTGTTGATATACTTGTGGGGGCAGAAAAGGATACATTTGTACGCGGGTATAATTTTGTGGGTGATGACAGTACCAAAAAGCAAATATTCAGCCATTTGCTTAAATGTTGTTTTCCTGCTGATGGTGAGGATGAAAAAACACTTAGAGAATTGATAAAGCATATAAAGGTCACGGAAAAACAGTTGATTGATGCTGCAATGTACTCTCCTCAATGGATAGACATTGTAGAAAAGTATTTGAATTGGCCAGGTCTAAAATCTGCATGCTGGTATTTTCATGCCCATATAAACGAGACTTTTTCCAATGACAAAGAGACAATTGTATCTAGGTTTTCACCTGTTTCCCCACAGGATTTCAAAGATGGAGCTTTTGATATCAATTGGTTCAATGAAGCATATTCTGCCCTAGGTGAAAAGAGATTCAAGATCGTATATGATAGTGCTAAATATATTGCAGGAGGAGGACTCCATAAACGTGCCCAACTTTTCGCCGATGCTGTGCTGGGAAAAATAGAGGAAAAACAGGCTGAGAAGATTATTTCTGATAAACGGAATAAGGACTATGTACTGTGTTATGGACTTATTCCGCTTAAAGGCGATAAAAAGGCTATGTTGCGCAGATTTGAGTTCTTGCATAACTTTCTTAAGGAAAGTAAACAATTTGGAGCTCAAAGACGTGAAAGTGAATCAAAGGCTGTGACAATTTCGCTTCAAAATCTTGCACTTAACGCAGGCTTTACCGATGTGGCCAGATTTACATGGTATATGGAAACAGAGAAAATTCGTACAATAGAAAAGTACTTAATGCCAGCTATGATTGAAGACATTCAGGTATATATTAGTATTAATGAGCTGGGAAAAGCGGAGATTGCAGCTAGTAAGGGGGATAAACCTTTAAAAGATATACCCTCAAAATATAAGGAAAATGAGTATATAAAAGAGATTAAAACGGTTCAGAAAGCATTAAAGAGTCAATATCAGCGAGCAAGAGTGACTTTGGAAAAGGCTATGGAATCAGGGGATGAATTTACATTTGACGAACTGCAAAACCTTTCATACAATCCTGTGATATATCCGCTATTACAAAACCTTGTTTTTAAGAGTGGTAATCTCTTAGGCTATTTAAAAGATGGTACCCTTTGCGATGCAAATGGGAAGGTATTCAATACTGTATCTGAAGACAAGTATATTATCGCTCATCCCGTACATCTATATGAAAGTGGAGAATGGGCGGCTTTCCAGAGAGATATTTACGATCGTAAAATAGTACAGCCTTTTAAACAGGTATTTAGAGAGCTTTATAAGCCAAACAGCGATGAACTGGAATCAGCTACAATGTCACGAAGATATGCCGGTTACCAGATTCAGCCTAATAAGGCTGCTGCACTTCTGAAAGGAAGGGGATGGACTGCCAGCTATGAGGAAGGATTACAAAAAGTCTATTATAAAGAAAACATTATAGCCCAGATTTACGCAATGGCTGATTGGTTTTCACCTGCCGACGTTGAAGCGCCGACAATTGAAGGATTACAATTCTTTGATAGAAAAACCGGAAAACCTGTTCTGTTTGCGGATGTTTCAAAACTGATTTTCTCGGAAATTATGCGTGATATTGACTTAGTAGTTAGTGTAGCGCATGTTGGTGGTGTTGACCCAGAAGCAAGTCTGTCAACTATTGAAATGAGAACAGCAATAGTTGAAGAGATGCTGAGACTACTAAAGATAACAAATGTCAATTTGAAAGGTTCTCACGCATACGTCAAAGGCTCTCTCGGGGAATATACCGTGCACCTGGGAAGCGGGGTAGTGCATAAAATGGCCAGTGGGGCTTTATATATACTTCCTATTCACTCACAACACAGAGGGAGAATATTCCTCCCATTTGTGGATGAAGACCCGAAAACTGCCGAGATTATATCTAAAATAGTTTTACTTGCGGAGGATAGTAAAATTAAAGACCCAACTATTCTTGTTCAGATTAGAAGTTGAGTTATTAAGCATTGAAGTAATGAAATTTTAACAATCTCTTACATTACTGCGATAAGCCAAGCAATTTGACCATTGAAGTTAAATTGCCTGGCATTATTATATTCATGGAGTAATTTCAAAAATAGTACCCAGGTTAAAATCAGTCACATTCATAGAAGCATAAACCCCTAAATATAGCCTTGTTTGATCCAGATTTGTGCCTAGACTAACATAATAGGCGGATTGAGACCCAAAATTATAATCGGTTTCAATGATGCTAAAATCATTTAGTTTACAATCTGTTCTTACCTTGGTATAAGCTAACCCCCCTCTAGTCGGAGGTTGAGATCCTTCATCCCGGGCAAAATCAGTAAACACAACACTTCCAGTTAAATCGGGAATTTCATTTCCCATATATGACTGGACTCCTGTGAGTGCAGTTGCTCCAAACTTATCCGGTCGGGGATCTTTATGAAAATAACTAATTAGAGGCGGAATACGCTGCGTGGAAGTTTTTACTGCATCATTGTAATAAGCAATTATTTTCTCATCCAAAGTCGAATTTGCAGAGCAGCCTCTTATAATCGAAGTAGGAAAAGCACCTTCCCATCCTCGCCAGCCAAAGTTAATAAATCCTTCTTGGTCAGGTTCAGATTTCATTAAATAAGCTTGAACAAGCTGAGTAACCGGTATTGGTTTATAATTAACGAATGAAAAAATTGACTCTACCAGATCCTGTCCCACAATTCCTACATATTTGATATACTGGTTTTGAATCCTTTGGAATGAAATACCAGGTATATTGCGGGTCCCTTTGGCAATTACCGTAAGTGTTTCCTGAATTGGAACAGGGAGTTCATTAAAACGTGTGGCCACGGGTGGATTATTGGTAAATGTATTCTTAGCTACATCAATTTCAATTATTTTACCGGCGATTTCCATATCATCCTGGCTTAAATTAAATGGATCATAGCCTGATCCACCATCTCCGGTTGTTAAAACAAGTTTTCCTGTTTCAGGTGAAAAGTTTAAGCTATTGATACCATTATGATTAAAAAATGGTCTTCTTATATTAAGTAATGTTCGACGTTTTTGAGGTTGACCATTAGATTGTAAAATCCACTCTTCAACTGTATCAATATGATCATATTGAGTTTCTCTATTTATCCACTTTAGGTTTAAGGTTCTAGGGTCACAGGGATTAGGCTTAAAAAATTCAGGAAGCCCTTGTCTTGAAACTTCTGAACTGGGAAGAGCACCTGGGCCTTGTGTTCCGGCTACTGAATAATGAAGATAAAACAGACCGTTATAATTAAAATGAGGATGAAACGCCAACCCTATCAATCCCCGTTCATCATACCTACCACCTGAAAAACCTAATTTTATGATTCTCGGGCGAATATCCAAGAAAATCTCTATTACCCCGTTTCCTATATAAAAGATCTCTCCAACCTGGGTTGCAATAAATAATCTTTCCATTGAGTCACCGGGAAGCATAGCTGTTTTCAAAACAGTAGGCAAATTTATTTTGCTAACAATGGGTTTTAAACTAACTTTAACTTTTTTCAACTATTTTCCACTCCTTAAATTATCTCTTTTATATGAATATGATTAATATCGGTCGTTAGTGCCAAATCAACATATCGGACGGTAAATATAATTTTTTTTACTCCAACCCCCATAAATACCCAAAATATAACTTAAAATTTGGTTTTTTATTGTTAAGATTTAAAAGGAATGTTATACTATTTATAGTTTTGTTTTCCGTACAAAAACAGTATTATTTAAGCTATTTAACAGTTTTCCTGCTCTTTATAAAATATAGAAAATAGATTTTTCTTTGAAATAGCAATACAAGCTTTATGCGTCAAATGAGACAATAAATTTTCAATATAATTCACTCAATTGGTAAACAATATAAATGTTTTAGGTTCGAGTGAAATGAAAGGGTGATAACAATATGAAAGTTAATATTACAGAAACTGTTCTACGAGATGCAAACCAGTCTCTTATAGCTACCAGAATGCCCTATTCAGATTTCGAAGGTGTTTTGGAGACTTTAGACAAGGCTGGTTATTATTCTCTTGAATGCTGGGGAGGAGCAACCTTTGACTCATGTCTGAGGTATCTCAATGAAGACCCATGGGAAAGACTAAAAAAAATCAAATCCAAGGTTAAGAAAACACCGCTTCAAATGTTATTAAGAGGTCAGAACATTCTTGGATACAAACATTATCCTGATGATGTTGTCAGAAAGTTTGTGGCTCACTCCGTTGAATGCGGAATGGATATCTTCAGGATATTTGATGCCTTAAACGATTTTCGGAATATTGAAGTAGCTGTCGATGAAGTTCTTAAACAAAAAGCTCATGCTCAAGGGTGTATTGCTTACACCACAAGTCCAATTCACAATCTTGAAAAATATGCTAATATGGTTAAACAATTAGAAGATATCGGAGTAGACTCCATATGTATCAAGGATATGGCCGGAATTATGGGCCCTCAGGAGGCTTATGACCTGGTAAAAGCCATAAAGGAATCGGTTAAACTGCCTGTATTTTTACACACTCACTCTACCACAGGCTTAGGTCCTATTACTTATTCAAAAGCTATCGAAGCAGGCTGTGATGGCATAGATTGTGCAATTTCGTCATTTTCAGGCGGAACCTCTCAGCCAGCGACTGAAACTCTGGATTATGCATTAAAGCAAGCAGGTCATGAAACTGGTTTGAACGAGAAAGTATTAAAAGATATAAATGATTTCTTCAAGCCTTTAAAATCAAAGTATATATCATCCGGATTAATGGATTCATTTGTTTTGGGAACAGAAACCGATGCTCTTGTTTACCAGGTACCGGGAGGAATGCTTTCAAACCTGATTGCACAGCTTAAAGCTCAAAATGCAATAGACAGGCTGGATGAGGTTTTAGCTGAGGTACCCAGTGTAAGAAAGGATCTGGGATATCCTCCGTTAGTTACACCAATGAGTCAAATGGTTGGAGTTCAGGCAGCTGCAAATGTCCTTACAGGCGAAAGGTATTTGAGTGTATCAAAAGAGTGAATATGGACAAGCACCGGGTGAAATTGATGCAGAGCTGATTAATAAGGTTTTAGGTGATGAAAAGCCACTTACTATTAGATTTGCAGACACACTGGAACCGGAATTCGAAAAGGTAAAGGAACAGCTTAAGGATGTGGCAAAAAATGACCGGGACGTTCTTTCATATATTGCTTTTCCACAAGTTGCTGAAAAGTTCTTCAAGGACAGAGAAAAGAAAACTAACGCGGGTGAGCTTAAAAAAGTAACGTATTCTATTACAAAAATTGAGGAGTGATATACGTATGACTGAATTTCAAAGTGTGATAGTAGCATTATTTGGTATAGCATTGGGAATTTTTGCGTTATCAAGTTTCTTTTTTATAAAAGTGCTATCTAAAATTGTTGACAAGATAAGTAGTAACACTGCAGATACTGAAATTGCAGCAGTTTCCAATGCTATTTCGAATGCAGTTCTGCCTGAGGATGCTATTGTTTATGATAGTCCTACCGGAGAGGTGGAACTTATCGATGTGGATGATGACACTGCAGCCATGATAATGGCAATTGTAAGTCATGAATCTCAGATTCCTGTCTCAGAACTTGTGTTTAAATCAATAAAGGCCGTTTAACTATCTTAAATAAATAATGATATGGAGGTTTTAGAATGAAATATGTCGTTACAATAAACAATAAAAAATATGAAGTTGAAGTAGAAAAGGGCGAGGCAAGTATATTAAAGAAAGAAGTTTTGCAAAATGCATCTCCTAAACCAGTTACTGCCCCGGTCCCAGCTCCGGCTTCAACACCAGCACCAGCTTCGGCACCAGTGCAGACTGTAAATGCGGGTAGTGCATTGCATAATGGGAAACCTATAAAAGCACCAATGCCCGGAGTTATTTTGGGTATCAAAGTTAGTTCCGGCTCGAAAGTTAAAAAAGGTGATACATTATTGATATTAGAGGCTATGAAAATGGAAAACGAGATTGTTGCACCTGTTGATGGTGTTGTTGAAATTACTACCTCGAAGGGTTCTTCCGTGGCCACAGGTGATACCCTTGCAGTTATTCAATAAGAGCCTGTCTAATATCTGCTTGTGTCTGGCATTTTGAGTGGATTTTGTGTCAGGCAAGGCAAATTTTCGAAGGAATAATTT
>CAYQCA010000068.1:0-5038 GCA_964415835.1 uncultured Clostridium sp.
CCCTGCAGAACCATTTATAATTGATTTGCCGCAAAATACGGAAGCCCGCCATGTACAGCTCTATGTCAGCAAACGATACAGTAGCGGTACGAATCCTGACGGTGAACTTGTCCAGCTTTCCGAGATTGCAGTGTTTGGAAGTATAACTAAAGTAACTACTGCATTAAATAAAAACAATTTACTTCTGACACCGGGTATGACGGATACACTTGTTCCAAATATTATTAAAGATAATTCGACAATATTGAATCTCAGCTGGAAATCCTCAGATGAGAATGTTGCCACGGTAGATCAAAATGGTGTGGTGACTGCGTTGTCCACAGGTACTGCTACTGTTACTCTTAGTGATGAGGCCAACGGAATTTCCGAAACTTGTTTGGTTACTGTGACAGATACCGTCAAACGTCCTTTCGATAATATTATGATATCAGTATTCTGGCCTCCGACAAAGGACTATGTTAATGATGAACAATACTCATATTTATCGGATGCAAAAATAAATTATATTCAGAATGTTGTTACAGGAAATGACCTGAACGATAAAGCAATCAATTTGGAAATGGCAAGACTTGCATATAAATATGGAATGCAGGTTGGAATAGCCGACACCCGCTTCGGAGGCAATCTTCTTAAATTAGGAGATAATGAAATTGCAGATTTAGTAAATGAATATAAAAATGTGCCGGGTGTAGGCGGTTATTATATCCTGGATGAACCACGCAATGCGAACCCTTATGCCAGGATTTATCGAGCAATGAAAAACGCAGATCCAAATGGATATGCACACTTAAATTTTCTGCCTAATATTTATGGTTCTGAAAAAACATATGAGAATCAAATGAATGATTGGGTAAAACTTGCAAGTCAGGACGGTCATAAATTGGATTGCCTTATATATGACAGATATCCTTTTCAAATTGCAGAAAATTCAATGGACTATGCAGGATTTTTAAGCAATATGGCTTCTGTATGGAAAGTTGGCCTTAAACACAATGTAAATACAGGAACCTACTTGCAATCAATAGGTGTAGAAGGCGCATTCCGTCGTACCAACGGAAATGAGATCCGTTACGAAGCTTACATGGCGCTTGCTTTTGGATTTAAACAGCTTTCATATTTCACCTGGTTTACTCCTCCAAGCGGGGTTGAGGTATTTACAGATGGAATTATGAAAGCAGATGGAACAAAAACAGATTTGTTTGAACCTGTAAAACAGCTCAATAGTGAAATCCTGCAGTTGGGTACTACACTGATGCAGTTGGATGCCAAAGAAGTTTATTTGAATGGCAATACATATGGACAGAAAGCAGTTCCCGCAGATTTCTTTGTTCATTCTCAAACTAATGCTGACTTAACATTTTCATATTTGAGAGACAAAAATACCGGAAGAAACTATCTGATGGTTGTCAACAATAGTTTTACTGACGAAAAAGATATTTCATTAAAATTTGCAGATGCAATTACAAGCCTTGAAGAGGTTGATAAGGCAGATGGAAGCCTTAAACCTGTCAGCTTAGCCAACGGTATTCTCAATATGCATTTTGCTAAAGGTGACGGACACTTATTTGCACTGCCGGTAAATTATGATTATGAAAAACCTACGGTAGAACCCGCTACCGATACTAACCTGGCTTTAAATGCGCAGGCGTATTGCTCAACTTCGCAAGGTTCAGGCGGCTATTACATGGACAATATCAATGATGGAATCCGTTTCTCCGACGGCAGCACCAGCAATGGCTGGCAGTCAGATATTATAACTGCATCAACTCCTTCCAGTATTGTAATTGATCTTGGTGCGGAACATGATTTCAACCGTGTAGATCTTTATCCTGCCGGAGATGTATTCAGCTACGGTACATACATGCCAAAAGATTTTACAATTGATATTTCGAACGACTGCAATACCTGGACAACAGTTGAAACGGTAACAGGCCTGCAGGTAAACACAAGTACAGTACCAAGCTACACATTTAGTCCGGTAAAGGCACGTTATGTACGTATTAACATTAACCGGATGAATGAGTATAACGGTAATTATGCAGCTGCCCTGGCAGAGATTGAAATTTACAACGATAACGGAACAGTTCCTGCAGCAAAACCCGAGATACTTACTGATAGAACAGTTGTGGTATATACTCCGGGAATGAATATAGCACTACACAAGCAAGTGTCTGCATCTTCTTCAACGCCAGATATGTATAAGCAATGGGGATGGTATACAGACTTTGTTAATGATGGATTATCAGGTGTTGATACAGCTACAGGCGGCTGGTCTTCCAATGTAGGATCTAATATGTCAGGAACAGAAAATGAATGGGTAGCCATCTATTTCGGAGACCTTTTTGCTGTGAATAAAATAAATGTATCACCAGCTAAAAACAGTGCATTCCCATATGACTACGTTATTGAACTGTCAACAGATGCTGAAAATTGGGTGACGGCTAAAGAGGTTACAGGGGATGTCCCTGGTGATTCTTCACTCAGAACCTTTACTTTGGACAACGCCATACCTGCCAGATTCATCCGAATAAGAGGGACAAAACTGGTAGATTACGGTCGTGACGGATATTTGATGCAAGTTGGTGAAATTGAAGCGTATGGCAGTCCTATATGCAACAAAGATTCTTTGAATGCTGAAATTGCAGTTGCAGAAGCAGCTAAACCTGATAATTATTCACAGGCAGCAGATGCGATTATATGTGATTTGATTGTTGAAGCAAAAGAGTTGTCGACAAGTGTAAACACTACTCAGACAGTTGCAAATGATATGGTTAAAAAATTATCAGCAGTATTAGCAGGGAATTATGTACCTAACGAAAATACGATTAATAAGGTTATTAATCCAGTAAAAATTGATGGTGTCATTGACGAATCTGGTTGGAAACTGAACAGGAGCCTGGATTATAAGAGAGGAAATCCTGATAATACTGCAAAGGCAGGCTTGATGTGGGATGACAACTACCTTTACGCAGCATTTGACGTGACAGATGCAAATGTGGTTAATAGCGGTGCTGCAGCCCCGTGGAACGATGATGCGGTTGAAATATATGTTAACGGCGACTCAAGCAGAGGTGCATATACTAAGCATACTGTACAGTATATTTTCAGAGTGAATGATGATACCGTATATAAATATGGAAATGATGCTGCAAAGACTGATGGTATACTTAAGGCATTTAAGGTAAATGCAAATGGGTATACATTAGAGGTTGCAATACCGTGGTCCGATATTGGAGGGCTAACAGTTGCAAAAGGGAAAACCATAAGCTTTACAGCACATGTCGATGACAAGGATGTATCGGACAGCAGTGTACAAGTTGCCGATATTATTGGTCTGACAGATATGAGTAATGGAGACTTTCAAGATTCAAGCAAGTGGCTGGAATTTACACTTACCGATACTGGTACAGCAAATGATAAGGCTTATCTTGCATTAATGATTACACAGGCTGAAGGTTTAACTGAAGCCGACTACACAATAAACAGTTGGAGTGCACTAAACTCTGCTTTGACCACGGCTAACACGGTTAAAAACAAGACCGATGCTATTCAAGTTGAAATAATCGAAGCAGTGACAGGTCTAAAGAGTGCAATGAATGGACTTGAAACTTCAGCCATAACTGTGGCACCCATAGACTCTAGGACCGTTAATGCAGGTACAGCCGTGACATTAATAGCAGTAACCACCGGCTATGACCTCACCTATAAGTGGCAGCATAATGGTACGGAAATTCCCGGAGCGACAGAAAGCAGCCTGGTTATTCCCAATGCAATAAAAGATGATGCCGGAACTTACACAGTAATTGTAACAAATGGTGTAACGACCCAAACTGTCAATACCACTGTTACCGTCACCTACATCATCACCTATGATGCCAACGGCGGCAGCGGCACAATGTCTGCCGAAACCGCCACCGAGGGCGCGACATTTACACTGCCAACCAACGGATTCACAGCTCCCGGCGGCAAGCAGTTCAAGGTATGGGCAATCGGCAGTGCCTCCGGCACACAGGTAAACGCAGGCGGCACACACACCTTTACGGAAAGCACTACCGTTTACGCCGTATGGGAGAATATTCCTGCAGCCACCCACACCATCACCTATGATGCCAACGGCGGCAGCGTGAACCCAACAAGCGGCACCACGGGAACTGACGGAAGGCTGCCCAACCTGCCTGATGCCACTCGCAGCGGTAATTACCGGTTTGACGGATGGTTTACAGCGGCAAGCGGTGGTACGGTGGTAACGACTGTCACCGTGTTTACGCAGAACAGCACAATCTATGCCCACTGGACGGATTACAGCACTGGCGGTGGCGGAAGCGAAACACCTTCCACTCCTCCAACATCCAATGTTGTCACTGACAAGCAACCCAATATGCCAACCACGGCAAAAACGAGCCTCCCCGGTACAGTGAAGGACAGTATTCTCTCCGCAACGATTACCGAACAGATGGCGAAGGATGCCATCAAGGCGGCACGGGATGCGGCAAAGAAGTCACAAAAGGAAGTTGACGGTATTGCTTTGGACTTTAATGTCACAGGCAGCGGTGGTTACACCAATCTAAACGCTACTATAGACGCAGGAGCGATTGACCGCTTGAAAGAAGCGGGTGTAAAGTTCATGAAAATCGGCTCGGCTGTGCTTGACATTACCATAGACGCAGGAGCGATTGCCGAGATTGACAAACAGTCCAGCGGCACAGTCACGGTTTCGGCCACAAAGTATACCAAGCTGTCCAATGCGGCCAAGAAGCTGATCGGCAATCGCCCGGTGTTCGATATCACCGTGAGCTATCAGAAGAACGGCCAAACCGCTACTATTTCCAACTTTGGCGAGGGTGCGGTCACACTGGGCATTACCTACAAAGCTACAGACAAGGAAAAAATCGGCAATCTGTTCGGCGTGTATGTGGATAAAAACGGCAAACCGCAGCTTTTGACCAATTCCAGCTACGACAATGGCAGATTGGTTTTCAGCAGGAACAGCCTGTCCACCTACGGAGTGGGCCACAAGGCTCCTGCTCCGGCATTCACC
>CAYQCA010000068.1:5048-16903 GCA_964415835.1 uncultured Clostridium sp.
GAACAAGTGCAACTACTTTTGAACCAAACACCGCCATCACTCGTGCTGATTTCCTCATAGCATTAGGCAGGCTCTCCGGCGCAGATGTGAGCATCTACAAAATCAGCAGTTTCGCCGATGTCAAGGCAAGTGACACCGCCATGCCATATATCGAATGGGCGGTAGCGAGCAAAATCGTATCCGGCTACGGCAACGGAAAATTCGGGTCGAACGATTCGATTACCCGTGAGCAGATGGCGGTTATGATGCAGAACTACGCCAAGGCCACCGGCTATAAGCTGCCGATAGCAAAACAGGCCATCACCTTCGCCGATGATGCAAAAATCTCCGCCTACGCAAAGGACGCTGTAAAAGCTATTCAGCAGACTGGGGTTATCAACGGCAAAGACAACAACCGCTTCGACCCGCAGGGCAACGCCACCCGTGGGGAAGCATCCACCATCCTGCGCCGTTTCGTGGAACTCGTCATTGATGAGGGCACGGCGCGGGGCTGGGTGCAAAACGATGCCGGACAGTGGCAGTACATCGGTGAAAACGGCAAGCCCGTCACCGGCTGGCTCACCGAGGGAAAGGACAGGTATTACTTCCCCTCTGACGGCATCATGGTTTCCGGTAAGTGGCTGGAGATTGACGGCAAGTGGTATTACTTTCATGCCGACGGTTCCAACGCTCGAAGTACTAAGGTTGATGGCTATGATATAGGGCCGGACGGCTTGAGAAAAGCGAGATAGGGACATCTTTCAAAAAGGCAGGAACAGATACCGTGTATTATGGTATCGGTTCCTGCCTCACATAATTATCTACACCTGCAGCAAAGAGGGACCGGAGCCCAGTAGTATATCAAATCTTTCAGGGCAAATGCAGTACCGTGCGGATTTCGGAGCACTTTTTGCCGGACTTATCATTGGAATGATTCCCGTGCTTGTCTTATATATTATTTCAAAGACAGCTGCAGGATGGCATGTCGGTTGGTTCGGGAATAAAGGGATAATGAATTATTCATTGAACAGTAACTTTCTATATGATATCATTTTTATGTTAGAAATTATCGTCAATGATTGCATATGGGGAAACTGAATGGCAAAAACACCTGATACGCAGAACGTAAATGTTTATCTTAAAAATATGGGTTTACGCCCTAAATTGATATTGTCCTATTTAGCATCCATTCTCATACCGCTATTGGTTTTCGGTGGTATTTTGTATGTTGCAAATATGAACGAGATTGAAACCGAAATGCGTAAAATGTCACTTCAATCGGTAAAACAGATTAATATAACCTTAGATGAATTTGTAAATCAGATTGATACTATTTCGTTAATGCCATATACTCACAACGAAATTGAAGACTATTTGCTGAACACCAGTGGTATTACCGTATACCCCGAAAGACTCAAGTTGACTTCTGGTGGAACTAGGGTACAAGGTAGAAAAAACTCTAAGCCAGATGTTGAGAAAATACAGGAATTTATAAATAATCTTATTGGGGGTAAGCAGGATATTGATTTTATGTCTATAATATCTCTTAACGAAGGGATCATAACAAAAAGTAAATTTGGTATAGTCAAAACACAGTATGATTTTTTTAATGAGCCAATTTATGACGATCTGCGAAAATCAACTGGTGAAAAGGTTTTAACACAGATACATAAAGCTGATTATTTGTTTGCACCAAGTAAAAATGTTTTTTCACTTGGAAGAAGAATATTTAATTTTAATGAGGGAGTATATACTGGATTCGTTCTAATTGATTGTGATACAACAGTATTTGAACGTATATGTCATGATGTGAAAATTGGGAAATCAGGATATATTTTTATAGTAGATAAAGGTGGAAATTTACTTTATAGTTCTGATAAAAATCGTAAACACCTTGATATAAACCAAGTGGTTAACAAGATTGGGGATCAAGAGGACCTTAATAGAATTGAGGATTTAGGAACTGAAAAAATGATACTTGTAAGTAATACCTCGAACTATTCAGGATGGACAACCATAGGTATTTTACCTTATGAAGAAGTATTGCAAAGAGTTGACGGAATAAAGAAAATATTCGTTTACTTATCAATAATATGTGTGCTTCTGGTTTTTGTAGCGTCGATATTAATTTCCCGAAGTGTAACTAGGCCTATTAGAAAATTGCAAAAGGCCATGAAAGAGGTTGAAAAGGGCAACACGGATATACGAGTTTCCATTCATAGCTATAATGAGATTGGTGACCTTTCTCATAGTTTTAATCAATTATTAGAAAAGGTTAACATATTACTTGCTTCAATTAAAAGCATTGAAATTAAAAAACGTGAAGCAGAGCTGGAATCACTCAAAAGTCAAATAAACCCGCATTTTCTATACAATACTTTAGAGTCAATACGTATGATGGCAGTAATTGATGATAATAAAGATATAGCGGATGCTACTGAAGCTTTGGCGAATCTCTTCCGTTATAGTATAAAGCAGAGGAAGGATATTGTTGATGTTAGGTTTGAGCTACAGCATGCTAAAAATTATATACTTCTTCAGAAGATAAGGTATGGAGATAAGTTTGAAGTCATATATGATATTGATGAGGAAGTGCTAGACTGTAAGACGCTTAAATTTACACTGCAACCTATTGTTGAAAATGCAATTTATCATGGCATAGAAAAGAAGAAGGGAAAAGGAAATCTAAAAGTAAGCGCGCACAAAGTAGGAGACGATTTACAATTCGAAGTTTGTGACGACGGAGTAGGTATCCAGTTGAAGCGCCTTATAGACCTGAGGGAGGATGTAGAAAGCTTTGTTGATGACAGTGCTAAAAGTATAGGGCTAAAAAATGTGAATCAACGTGTTTGCCTGTACTTTGGAAAAAAATATGGCTTAAGTATTGATAGTATTCCGGGAGAAGGGACAAGTGTAAAATTAACTATTCCGGCAATTAATAATGAAGAATGGATGATGGAGAATGTTATCGGTATTCCTGGTAGATGATGAGCATTTAGTAAAAAGAGGTTTGAGAAAATTGATTCCATGGGAGCAGCTTGGCTTCAGAATTTGGGGTGAAGCCTGTGATGGTGAGGAAGCGCTTGAATTAATTTCTGCGGAAAATACAGATATCGTTATTACAGACATGAAAATGCCTGTAATCGATGGATTGGAATTGACTGCAAAACTGAAGGAGAGATTCCCTGGAATTAAAGTCATTGTGTTGACAGGCTTTGATGATTTTACGTATATGCAGCAAAGTATAAGGAATAGTGTTGTTGATTACCTTTTGAAGCCGGTAAATGCAGAACTACTGACAGAATCTCTTCTGAAGATCAAGGAACAGATAGGGAAAGAAAGCTACGGGTATCCTTTTAGACTTGAATCAAGGCTCATAAAAGAGCTTGAAGGCCTTGAAGAGAAAGGCCTCTTGCTTACAATTGATGAACTTTTCGATGAATTCCAAAAAAATAAGGTGCCTTTTGATATTGTTAAGAAAATCTGTGAGAATATTTTGGTAACTATAAATATACATCTGGATAGTATTGGCTGTAATTTAGGAGATATATTACGAAAAGATTCAGTTTTAGAAAACTACTTAAGCAAGGTCACAGATAAAACTGAGATAAAGGATGAACTGGTCAAAATCCTATGTGCAATTGTGGAGCACAAATCTAAGCATAGCAATAGAAAAATAGTTGATCAAATAAAAGAATATATAGAAAAACACCTTTATGAGGATATAACATTAGCTAGCATAGCAGCGAAGTTTTATCTCAATTCTGCATACCTGAGTCAGTTGTTTAAAGCTGAAACCGGGGAAAATTATGTGGATTTTCTTATGAAAATACGAATCGAAAAAGCCAAAAAATTGCTTAAAGATAAGAATTTGAAAATTCAGGAGATTAGTGAATTAGTAGGTTACACTGATTCAAAATACTTTGGACAGCTGTTTAAGAAGCAGGTAGGTATGCTTCCTTCGGAATACAAAGCTTGGCTGAATGAATAAATAAATAGAGAATCAAGGGGTTGTTGCAACTGCACAACCCCTTTTGAATCGATGCGTCATATAATATTAAACGTAATGAATCTGATCTTTATATTTTTTAAGCATACTCCTATTGTGTTCATCACCACCATCCAGGTTTGCTGACATATAGACTGGAGGTGTAATTCCCAGGGCTATTAGATTTGCTATAGTCTCTGATATAATGGCATGCAGCATAGCAATACCTGCAATTGTGGAAGCTGGGGCGGTTTTTTCAGGGAGGCCTTCAATTTCTAATACTGCATCCCCTTTTGGGCACATTACATCAAGAATGAAATCCGTAATCTCATAAAGATTTTTACCGGAGGAATGCCGGCTTTGTACAGCTTTTGAGTAGGTTAGAGAAGTTAGTGCAACAGATTTTACTCCTTTATCTTTACACCAGAGTGCCATCTCTATAGGAACTGTATTTCGGCCCGATATGGAGGCTATAAGCAAAGTATCCCCTTTTCGTATTTTTGACTCGGACAATATAGCTGAGCCAATACCCGAAATATTTTCATATCTTGTTGTTTGTGTAATTGGGGTAGTATCAACTGTCATGCCTGGAAGGAAAATTGGATTCAGCAGCATTAGCCCTCCAGCACGGTAGAATACCTCCTGTGCAAAAATACTTGAATGGCTGCACCCGGTTATAAAAATGGTATTTCCGCTTGCAATGGTTTCAGTAAATAGCTTAGATACTGCATTCATAGTTGCCATCTGATTTTTTTGGATATCATCCAAAATACTGCTAATAGAAGAAAAATATCGTTCTATTTGCATATACGGCTACCTCCTTTGCCTTATATCATAATATAATATCAAAAACCTGTTTCGGCATAACGTTTAAGTTCAGCTTCGTTATACTCTGCACTTCCAGGAAAGTTAATTGATTTATAAACTGTTGGTTTTATACCGAGAGATAGCAGATTTTCAATCACCTGAGCTGTTACTGCCCACATGATAGTGGCTGCTGAAAGTCCGGAGGCAGGACAAACTGAAAGGCCAAGTTCTGGAACTTCAATCATTGCATCAAGTGCTGGAGCACAGTTATCTAAACATATATCGGCTACTTCAAATAAACGTTTTTTGCTTGAATGCTCACTTTCCAGTATGCTTGAGTAGGAAACACTAGTGAGGGCGATTACGTGTAGTCCCATTTCCTTAGCAAGCAGTGCAATATCCACAGGTAAGATACCCTTCCCGGAGACACTTCCCACAATAATGACATCTCCTGGCTGGGCGTTGCTTCTCTTCAGCGCAAACTTCATTAAACCTTCCATATTTCTGTCCTTATCTTTATCTTCAGCACGACTTCTTACATCATTTTGTATATCAAAATGCACTCGAAGAGGTTTGAAAGCCATAAGCCCACCTGCACGGGAAATAAGTTCGCTGTCAAGCATGTGGCCTGTATCGTAGATGTGTATTGCTTTGCCGGCTGCTATTGCATCAGAAATAATTTTTGCTGCCTGGTCGATAACATCTCCTTGCCTGGTCTCTATAGTATGTACCAAGTTCTGTAATTGTTTGAAAAACTCCTGTTTAATCACAAAATCAACCCCTTTATAAATTGTAAGATTTTAACATGACGTTTCGATTTTATATTAAAACCTTTCGATGTTTATATTATATTGCAGATATTAATAAACGTCAATGTATGTTATTGACTCAAATTTAGTGTGGATGTATAATTAAGAAGATGAACAATGTATTTCGAAATGTTTCGATGTTGGTATATTGTTGTTAATTATATATTGTGGGGTGTGTTATGTTTGCAGCACAACGACGTAAGGAAATAATGAAATTACTACGTGAGAGCGGCTCGGCTCCGGTGTCCGAATTAAGTAAAATGTTTAATGTATCAGAAGTAACAATACGCCTGGATCTTAAGAAACTAAATGACGAAGGTAAAATAGAACGAAACTATGGTGGTGCATTATTGGCAGATGAAGAATCACTTCCTTTTTCAAAAGCAGCAAGCCTTTTACCAGAAGTAAAAGCAACTATTGCCAGCGAAGCTTTCAAGCTTATTAACCAGGGGGATACTATGTTCTTAGACGCAAGTTCTACTACCCTCGAGCTGGCAAAATTAATCAGGGACGTTGAAAATATTACTATCATTAGTAACTCTATACAAGTTTACGAGCAGTTTAAGGAATACCATGGTGGAACTCTGGTTGGGGTAGCTGGTGTACTAAACCCTAAGTCACAATCCTTTGTTGGATCCTTTGCGGAAAACATGATAAGTGGATTAAAAGCTAACAAGGCCTTTATATCCCCGAAAGGCATTTTGCTGGAGGGTCTCCGGGATAATAACATGGCTGAGGCAGCTATCCGCAGAAAGATGATAGATTCCGCAGATGAAGTTATAGTTTTGGCGGACAGCAGTAAGTTTAATAATAATCGTATATTATTTGGCATACATGATTTTGAATCAGTAAGTACTATAATAACTGACAATATTCCAGATGAGGCCTTTTTAAAGTTCTTTAATGAAAAGAAAATTAACCTAATAATTGCCAACAAAATTGTTGATTAGAATTTGTACATCGTAAATGATTTGCGTAAGGGGGATATAGTATGCGCTATATAATGTCTCTGGATGGTGGAGGTACAAAACTCAATTGCCTTATTGCGGATGAAAATGGAAGCTTTGTAGGAATGGGTAAAGGTGGACCGACTAATTCTTTTTATTGTTCTCATAATTTGATAGAGGAGTCAATAAAGTCTGCAATTTCAGGTGCTTTGAATTCAGGAAGTATTAATAAAAATGATATATGTATTGTAAACGCAGCAATGATTATTGGTGAGAAATGGACTATAGAGGCTATAAAGAGCTTACTGCATGAAGATGTAATATTAAATTTCCTATCAGAATTCGATATATCGTTATATGGTGCTATACAGGAGGATTTTGGAGGGGTAGTACTGTCCGGTACAGGATCGTTTGTTACAGTCCGTACAGAAAAGGATTTGGTGACTGTTGGTGGCTGGGGAGACGCTTTAGGAGATGAGGGTTCTGGTTATTATATAGGTCATAAAGCATTAAAGGCATGTGCACAAATGGAAGATGGGGTGCTACCTTATACCTTAATAAAGGAGCACATACAAGAGAAATATAAAATTGATACTATGAGAAAAATGGTATCTGAATTAAGCAAGGCACCACTAGGTAATCAAAGAACAATGATTGCTTCCTTATGCCCCATAGTAGGTTGGTGTGCAGATCAAGGTGATGCGGTTGCCATAAATATTATTAAAAAGGCGGCATATTATTTGGCAATTCAGTTAATTACGGCAATTAAGAGGTGTGGTAACTTCGACATTCCTGTAACTGTATCTGGTGGAGCTTGGAAAACAACTCCGCTTTTTTTCTCGAGCCTCGCTGATGCTTTAAGTAAGGAACTTCCGGGTATTGACTTAAGGTCTCCTTTATTTGAACCTGTTGTTGGCGGTATATTATTGGGCTTACGAGATATTGGTTTTCCTGTTAAGGAGCGAATTGAAATATTGAAAAAAAACTTTGCTTCATTTGTATATTCTGAAGGACTTTTTAAGTAAAGAAAACTCTGTTTTAGAAAAATTTCAGCAAACATATCTTTTTTTGTCCAGGCATACACCGCATAAGCAAAGTAGGCCTGGACTCTAAAAACATTCCGTTAATAGCTCTTTAATTTTCACTTAATTTCTTCAATATAACTCTGTAATTCCGGTGAAACCTCTGCATCAAAACTCAATGGAAATGTGTAAAATCGGGAACCGATTTCTGACATAAATAATACGGAAAAGCTTTTGGATTTGTAGTTGTAATTATTATCAAGGGATAAATCTATAAGCTCTTGTATCACTTCTCTATCAGTAATTTCAACTTTTTTAAGTTTTTCATCAATTTCATTATAACCTTCGGTATAATAGCTGTAATTTTCTAATCTAACCGAATGCACAGATTCGGGCTTCAGTAAAATTTCGCTATATATACCTTCTTTTTGAAGCCACTGGATTGTGTTTTTATAACTTGAACGAAGCATGTAAGTAATAACACGATCTTTTACATCAATAATATTTATAAGTAAAGCCTTTTGCGAATCGTATGCCAGATCCTGATAGGATAGATTCTGAATATCCTTTAAGATTGCAGTTTTAAATTCTGCGAGCTGTGGTTTGTCTGAAACAATATACGGGTTTTTCATTGCTCTGGTATCGCTTACTTCTATATATTTTATGTCATTTGGCTCCTGCCCCAGAATAGGGAAACGGTTTTCTTTATATTCCAGGCTTTCGTAAATAGGACCAAGAGCGAAAGCGTATAACTCAGTATCAATAGGGTATTTTCTTACTATTTGTTTTCCGCTTTTTAATTTATAGGCTATATATTCGTAATTCCCGACACCTTTTCTGTTATCCAGTATCAGTTTATGAAGTCTGGTCACATTTTCAATATTTTTAGGTTCAGTGTACACACCGACTATTTCGTTTCCATAATTTTCGGGTCTGAAATCCGGCTTGTCTTTATTCTGCCACCAGTACAAATTATACCCGATATAAACTTCAGCAACATCACCTGGGTCTGGGACCTTATTTTCGTAGCCTGCTATATCAAACTTAATTCCAAGTGCAAATATAATCAGGACTAAAGCAAAACCGAGATAACCTTTATATGTATGCTGAATCTTAAATGATTTATTGGTTATCATTTGTACTACAGCGTATGATATTACCGAGCTCACAAAATATCCAAATACCCCGAAGACTGATGCCTGCCCAGCTATATCCAGAAAGTAAGAACCGCCTAGCAGAGTTGCACATGCCGTCGCACCGTAAATAAAAATTGGTCTTATTGGTCTGAATGTTATTATATCTCCTGCAGTCTCAGGTCGTCTGAGCTTAAATGTAAATAGTCCCCCGATAAACAATGTAACTGTAGCAATTATATATACTATTATTAATGCTTGGGTAAGATCCCCGGAGGATAGACGGAATAACATTTCCATAGGCATTTTTTCATAAAAATTAACATTTGAATATGTGTCGAAACCAAAAAGAAGTTCTCTAAGGTTCATCCTTACAAATTCCACCAGGAATCTCGGTAAAAAATTAAGAATATACACAAATGCCAGCTGCGCAATAGAATTTCCCGTAAACATTGCAACAAATATACCCATTGACAGGAATAATAAGCCAAAGAGAAGTGAATACAGCAACCACGTAAAAATTAATTTTACACTATAAATGACTGACAGGTAACTAAGCCAATTCAACAGTAACATTACTATAGTTGTAACAACTAAAGGAGCAATATAAAGTATTAAAGCGGAAATGACACCTGTAAAATAAAGGGTAGCTCTGGTGAAGGGGAGACTATGATATAGTGATGCCGAGCGGCTTTTTTGCATAAATCTGAAAACCAGAGCTACAATAACTATTGGAACGAATACAAGGAAAGCCTGGCTGGGACCATCTATAAAAGTCAAGTCTTTTATAATGGTTCGTGTTAGCCACTCTCTATTATCGAGGATATTAAATGATTGTATGTAATGATTAAATGGAACTGAAAAAAATAACGCTAAGGTATAGAGCGCACTAACCCACCAGAAACGTTTTAAATCGCTTATTATCAATCCTTTGCTAAATAAGGATGTTTTCAACTTCATAGCCTTTACCCCCTAATTCGTAAATGAAAATTTCTTCAAGAGAAAGAGGGAGAATATCCATTATAACAGGATTTGTATTCCTTACTCTTGAAACAATACTTTCCTTGTTGCCTCTGACAATATATTGAAGTACACTTCCTATTCTGGCCTGATGAAGTAGTTCTTCGGAGCTGAAAATATCTGATGGCATATTATCGGCATAGGCAAGCTGAAGCTTATGAATATCGGATTTTAAGCTGTCCAGTTCCCGTTGTATCATCATTTTGCCATTAAAGATGATTCCAACATGGTCGCAGACGTCTTCCAGTTCACGGAGATTGTGAGATGAAATTAAGACAGTTGTTCCGTATTCAGCCACATCCTGCAATAACAGATTCCAAACTTTTTTTCTCATAACAGGGTCTAAGCCATCTACCGGCTCATCAAGTATCATTACCTTTGGTCTTGCCGAAATGGCAATCCAGAAGGCAACCTGTTTTTGCATACCCTTTGAAAGCTTTACAACCCTTCGCTTGATATCAATGGGAAAAACCTGTTTCAAATTGTTGAACCTTTCCCAGCTCCAGGTAGAGTACATGCTGGCATAGAATTCGGACATCTCCTTAATGCTATATTGGGAAAAATAAAAAAGGTCATCAGAAATATATATTATTTCTGATTTTGTTTCAGGATTGTCAAAAACAGATTTATTATCTATAGTTATAGTTCCGGTTTCATTCTTGTATATTCCAACCAGGTGCTTGATAAGTGTGGTTTTTCCTGAGCCGTTCGGCCCGAGAAGTCCATATACAGAGCCTTGGTCAACATGGATATCAAGATTGTCCAAAGCTTTAAAATCACCATAGGATTTCGTTAATGATTTAACGTCAATCATATCGTAACCTCCTTTTGTTTATAGGTATTCCTAATAAAGTCAATTATATCTTGTTCGGGTGTACTCAAATAAATCAATTCCTCTATGTTTTTTGCCATCTCTGCCAAAAGCTCTTTTCGCCGTTCAAGCATTGAGTTTTTGTCCAGGGGCGCGATAAAATTACCCTTGCCTTTAACTGCATAGATAATTCCCTCGTTTTCAAGATCTTTAAAAGCCTTTTGAATGGTATTGGGGTTAATAGTCAGTATTTGGGCAAGTTCTCTGACAGATGGTATCTTATCTTCGGGTTTTAATGCTCCATTTATAATAAGGCCCTTTATTTTACTTTTAATTTGTTCGTATATAGGTCTGGGATCTTTCAAATCTAACTGTATCATCGAGTAACGAGCACCTCCTGACTGTATTATAAGTAGTAGTACACTTGGTACGGTAATAGCATAATACCAAATAATAGAAATGTCAAGAATGAATAAACGAAAAACAAACCAGGTAATAAAATAGCCGATAATATAGCTAATAAATTAGCTAAAATACATCTTTTATCCTTGACAATTGTACAATAAGATGTACAATATGATCAGGAGGTGGTTTTTATGTTTGCTACAGCAAGTGAAATAAAGAATAACTTTGGACAGTATTTAAAGCACGTTACTGATGAGTCAGGAGAAATCATTATAACGAAGAACAATGTTCGGGTTGCAAGACTTGTGCCCTATGTATCAGATCTTGAGAAGTACTTTACCATTCGCGAAAATGCGGTCAACTACGATTATGACAGAAAGACAGTTTCCTTTGAAGAGTTCATGGAAATATACGAAAAGAGCAATACCAGGATGGAATATATCAATGGTGAGATCTATATTATGAGTTCACCGAATATTTACCACCAATCGCTCCTTGGAAATTTACATGTTCTTTTTAAAGAGTACTTTAAAGGGAAAAAATGTAGACCCTTTATGGCACCCTTCGATGTGATCTTCAGGAAAAAAGATATTACCGATCCTGATGTTATGCAACCGGATTTAATTGTTCTATGTGATCTGGAGAATAACATCAATGAAAAAGGCAGATATACAGGGACACCTGCCTTAACACTGGAAATTTTATCGCCAAGTACTAGAAGCATCGACATGGTATACAAGCTAAATACCTTTATGATGTCCGGCGTATCTGAATTCTGGATTGTTGACCCGGATAACCATAGAATTACAATATATACTTTCTCTGATTGTCAGATTGATAAAATGGAAGTGTATAAAAAAGGTGAAATAGCCGTTTCCGCGGTATTTGAAAACTTAACGGTGAATATACAGGAACTGTTTGATGAAATGCTATA
>CAYQCA010000069.1:0-3562 GCA_964415835.1 uncultured Clostridium sp.
AAAGATAAACAAATTATGAAATTCGAAGTGATTAATCTAATCTGTCGAATATTGGAGAATTATAAAGGATGTATTGTCTTTGATTATTCTGTAGAAAGGATTGTAATCCTATTATGCAGTGACCAAGATTCAAACTTTATGGACAATTTGAAATATAGAATAGCTGAGGAAATCAGAAATAAAATAAACAGTACATTGAACATCGGCCTGACCATCGGAATAGGAAGGGTTCAAAATGAGCTTCGGGACATTTATATTTCATTTAATGAAAGCAGCTTTGCTATTCAATATAAACTTTATGAAGGCTCAAACAGCATAATTGATGTTAGTGATTTTTATCCGTTTGATGATATTTCTAATTCATTATCCAGAAAAAATGAAGGGAAATTAATAGAAAAATTAAGACTCGGAGACAGACAACAGGTATATGAAATTCTAAACAGCATCTTTAATGAAATATTGGCAAATAAAAGGCTTTCAATGGATTATGTCCAAAGGGTTTGCCTTGAACTGCTTATTTCGGGCTCAAGATATATAAGTGAAATAGGAGGAGACTTTAAAGACATATTCCCGGTTAACATCATATCATATAGCGAAATATCCAAGTACGACACTATCAGTGATATCAGAGGTTGGATGACCGGTATCTTCAACCTGATAATGGATTATGTAGCTGAACGGAGAAAGCAAGGAGGAAACAATATAATCCATGATATAAGGAAATATATTCTGGACAACTATTGTGAGGATATAACCTTGAAAATAGTTGCTAAGGCTTTCTATATAAATCCAGAATATCTTTCAAGATTATTTAAAAGAGTGACAGGTCAAAACTTTATAGATTACCTTACGGAAGTCAGGATAGCAAGAGCCATGGAGCTCATAAGAAGCAACAAGGATTTAAAAATCTATGAGATCGCGGAAAAAGTGGGATATAAGGATGTCAAGTACTTCAGCCGGGTATTCAAGGCTTATTCAAATAAGAATCCGTATTCATATAAAATTGAGGAGGATACCGAAAGCGTTCAAAAGAATTAAATGTCAAAAATGTCATACCGTTTATGTCAAATTATTGAGTTTATAACTAAAAAGGAAAGGTATATGATACATACTGTAGTTACAATAATGGTTTTGGAAAGGTGGTAATTTACTTGGGATACAAGTTTTTTTCCAGGACAAACATTAAAGAGGCAATTGCAGGGTATCTGTTTGTACTTCCTAATCTAATAGGGTTTAGCGTCTTTACGTTGTTTGGTATTATATTTACGTTGTATATTAGTTTCACTGATTGGAATCTTGTAAAGGATTTCAGCACTCATAACTTTGTTGGATTTCAAAATTACGTGGAACTTTTCAAGGATGGATGGTTTACAAGCTCGTTGCTGAACAATTTTTGGTTCTTTGCTATAATTCCTATACAGGTTTTTGTAGCTCTATTGGTAGCGACTCTGCTTAATACAGATTTATTTCTCCGTGCTCCTGTAAGGACTATGTTCTTCCTGCCTTATGTTACAAACCTTGTAGCTGTTTCAGTTGTCTGGATGACGCTGTTTCACCCTTCTCAAGGACCTATAAATCAGCTTTTGATGGCATTCGGAGTGGACAATCCACCGCTGTGGCTTGCTGACATAAAATGGGCAAAGCCTGGAATCGGGTTGATTCTTATATGGCAGCAATTGGGCTATCATTCATTAGTATTTCTTACTTCCTTACAATCAATACCAGGTGATTTATATGAGTCGGCAAATATTGATGGAGCAAATAGAATACAAACCTTCTTTAAAATCACGATACCTATGGTTTCACCCACAACTTTTATGATTATTATAATCTGTCTGATAAGTAATTTTCAATCATGGGCGATTACACAGGTTTTGACAGATGGAGGGCCCGGAACTTCCACATATACTATGGGTTTTTTTATTTACGTACAATCTTTCAGGAATTTTAAAATGGGATATGCTTCGTCAGCAGCTTGGATACTATTCCTTATCGCATTAATCGTTATTCTCGTGCAATATAAAAGTCAGAAAAAATGGGCAGATACCAATGTGTAATACAATTGAACAAATATCAGGTGGTGATCTTTATGGAAACAATCAATAATGAATTAAATAAAAAAACCGGTTATTTCAGGACAACAGTTTTTACATTAAGCCAAGTTGATCTTATATTTAAGATTTTAAGGTCGATCATAATGGGGTTTTTAGGATTTCTTATGATTATTCCGTTTTTATGGATGATATCCTCTTCATTTAAAGACCCGATTTCAATGTTCAATTATCCTATTGAGTGGATACCTAAAAAGTTCAATTTTCAGAGCTATAAGGATGTATGGCTAAGCAGCGTACCTTTTGCAAACTGTTATTTAAACTCAATAAAAGTATCATTGATTGCAGTCACTGGAACATTTTTTACATGCTCTATGGCAGGGTATGCTTATGCAAAAGTAAAATTTCCGGGTAGAGACTTAATCTTTATACTTATGCTTTCTACATCAATATTGCCTCAAGCGGTTACCATGCTTCCAACCTTGAGTGTATATAGTTTTCTTGGTATTGTTGATACTCATGCTGCGTTATACCTGCCGAATTTCTTTGGTGGTGCGTTTGGAGTATTTTTAATGAGACAGTTTTTTACCACTATTCCTACTGAAATAGTTGAAGCAGCAAAAATAGATGGCCATGGGCATTTCAGTACATATTTAAGGATAATGCTCCCAATTGCCCGCCCGGCTTTGGCTACATTGGTTTTCATCTACTTCGTATGGACATGGAACAATTATGAATCTCCGTTGTTATTCTTAAGAACAAGTTCAAAATATACATTACCGCTTGCTCTAAGGTATTTTACTGATGAGAATTTTACAAATTATTCAGCAATAATGGCAGGTGCAGTATCTACTACAGTTCCGGTAATAATGTTGTTTTTGCTGGCACAAAAGCATTTTGTGCAGGGTCTTGCTTCAGGAGCTGTCAAAGGTTAATTCCTAATGGAAGTATTAATTTCATCTCTATGAGATGTAAAAATAAAAACAAGGGGGAATATTTTATGAGTAAAAAAGGTTTTACCAAATTAGTCGGAGTTTTACTGGCAATGACGGTATTGCTTACTTCATTTGCAGCTTGTGGAACTAAAGAAAAACAACCGGAAGCTGAGGCAACAAAAACAGTGCAGAATACTGCTGCACAAACGTCAGCTGCACCTCAAAGTGTAACAGTAAAATGGGTAGGTGCTACATGGGCTGCAGGTGACAAGGCGAAGACTGTAATTGACAGATTCCAAAAAGAAAACCCAAATATCAAGGTTGAGTATTCAGAATTAGCTCCTGTTCTGAATGATGAGTTTTTCCAGAAATACGATACTATGATTGCGTCCGGAGAACAAATAGATTTAGTATACATGGACCTTATCAATATCGTAAAAAGAGCAGTTAATGATGCAATAAAGCCTGTCAATGATTATGTAAAAGCTGCAGGAGATGACATGGCTAAGGAATTCGGAAACACTTATAAATTATTCCAAATTGATGATAAGATTTATGGTGTTCCTATGAATCTTG
>CAYQCA010000069.1:3582-16869 GCA_964415835.1 uncultured Clostridium sp.
TACAAAATATTTTATAACAAAACATGGATGGCAGAAAAGGGTATTACTATAAAGGACGATTGGACTATAGATGATTACAAGGCTATAGCGGCCCAATTCAATGATCCTAAAGCAGGTGTATATGGAAGCTTTATTGATTATACCTGGCCTGTAACAGAGACCATGTATATGTTGGCTGAACTAAACGGTTGGAAGATGGTAGTCAATGATGGTGGTAAAATAAAGGCTAATTTTGATGATCCAAAGATGAAAAAGAATTTACAATTCTTAAGTGATATTTCACTTACAGACAAGGTTAACCCGAATTATGCAACAATCAAAGCTGAAAAACTGAACAGAAGAGTAATGTTCGCCCAGAAGAAAACTCCGATGTATCTGGATAGCTGGTATGGACCTGTATTCTTCAATAACTATGCTTTTGATACCGAAGGTGGAAAGCAGATAGATTTTGAAGTAGGCGTAGCCAATGTACCAAGACTTGACGCTGGAACTCCAGCAGATTTAGGTTTTGAAAAACCGATTGGAATTTTCGGATTGCCGAAGACATCCAAGCAACCTCAGGAAGCATATCAGTTTGCTAAATATTTTGTTACTAAGAACCCTGATTTCGTTCTTGGAATTCCAGCAAGTAAGTCACTGAAGCTCGACGACGTGCTTGTAGCTTATACAAACTATACTGACAAAAAAGGCGTGAAGCATGAAAAGCTTTATCCTGACCAGCTGATCAAGGATTTACTTACAGTAAAAACCGGACATTATGATTATTACAAGCATGATCCGGCTATGTACGCAAAATACCAGAATGTACTTGAAAACCTGTTTGCACAAAACTACAGCCTCCTATTTACAGGACAGGTTACGGTTGACAAATTCATAGAAGATATGCAGAAAAAGGGACAGGAAGAAATAGACAAGATAAAATAATAAATAATTAAACAAAAGCGAACTTATTAACGTGTGTCCACTAATGCCGGACACACGTTAATTTTTTACCCGTATTCAATCACCGCGATTCATGTTAAGTCCAGTGTAAACATTGCTAGTATACTGATTGAAAAGATTTTGGCTAAATGGTAGTATTTTATAAAGGTTTGTTAGAGTAAGGAGGAATCTCAAATTTGTTAAATTTGAATTAATAGGTAAATTATTACAAAAAACTAACATTAATGTTATATTTAGTTAACTTCCGTAAAATTCCGCTAGCACTAGAATATAATATAAAGTAGCAGATTAGGTATTAGAGATGGCTGAATAATAAATCCCGATTCTTGAGCAGCTATTTTCCGTCATTACTGCGTTGTCATCAGTTGCAATACGGCCAGTATTACGCCTTCCGCTGTATCAGTGGAGCTGATACAGTCGCCTTATGTACAGACGAAAAATCTCTTATTCAAGAACTGGTTTTATTATTTCGGCAATCACCTAGTTCAAAGCATTATTGTTGGATTTGGGGGTATAAAAATGAAAAAATTGCTAAGTATCTTATTAGTGTTAATGCTAATGATGTCATCAACAGTGGTATTTGCTGATGCCGGCAAGGGGCATGGTTCCAACGGGAAGGGAAATGATAATAAGTATTATGACTATGACAAGCTGGAAGATTATAAAAAATCTTTCGAAGCATTACAAGAGTTACTTGAAAATTACAACAGGGAATACGATGAATTCGATGAATATTATGATGAATATTTTGATTATGATGAATATGATAAGGATTATATAGAAGACATCATAAATCAGATATTGATTCTAAAAAAGAAAAACAATGATGTATCAACCTCAATTTTTATTAATGGCAAAGAGTATGGTATTAATGATGGGAATGTAATCAAGTATAAGAATTTTCTATTACCTACAAAACCAATAACAGAAGGCCTTGGAGCTGCTGTTGTTTGGAATGAAAAGTCACATATTATTACTATAACAAAAGATAACATTACTCTTGTTATGAATCTTGATACAAAGAGTGTACAAGTCAATGGTTTTGAAATAAAAAACAGTGTTCTTACGACTAATAAAAAAAATAAAACAATAGTACTGATAAAATTTATTGCTGAGGTTCTTGGGAAAAACGTTGAAATTAACGAAGGTGCAGGCGCGGTAATTGTTGAGGATGATGGAAGCACCAGCATTAATGATAATATAACAGGTAAAGGTTTAAATCAGTTTGAATATAATAAAAAATGGAATTATGGATCACAATCTAATGCTTATCTGGAAGATAATCACTGGTCTTCAGCTCGTGGCGCATACTCCAAAGTCAGATTTAATGGTACACAGATAAAGCTTTATGGAGCAACCTCATATAATCATGGTATTGCTGCTGTATCAATAGATAATGGACGTGAAACTTTTATAGACTTATACACTGCTGGAAGGGCAGATAATGTATTGCTCTATACAAGTCCGGTTTTAGGTCAGGGACAGCATACACTGAAGGTAAGGGTGACAGGCAAAAAGAACAGATACTCTAAAGGCACAAATATAACTGTTGATAGAGTAAATATTTTAACAAATACACCTCAAGAAGGAACCAATATAGCTCTAAACAAATACTCTATCTCCGACAGTCAACAATCTGGGAATATAGCATCCAACGGTAATGATGGAAATACTTCAACCCGTTGGTGCGCTGCAGATGGCTCGTTTAATCACTGGTGGACAGTTGATCTGGGAGCTTTATACAATATAAACGGTTCTCAAGTAACATGGGAAAAAGCCGGTAAGATTTATAAGTATAAGGTAGAGGTATCAACAGATAACTCCAACTGGACACTTAAAGTAGATAAAACTAATAATACCAGCAATCAGCAGGTTCAAACAGATAGTTTCAGTACTAATGCTGCAAGGTATGTAAGGATTACAGTAACCGGAATGGAATCAGGGTGTTGGGCTAGTTTCTCTGAATTCAAGGTATTTGGGGTAAATAATAATATTGATACACAGGCACCTACAGCTCCATCACAGTTGATTGTAACTGCACCTATATCAAGTGAGGTCGCTTTAAACTGGAACGCTTCATATGATAATACAGGTGTTGCCGGATATAAGGTATTCAGAAATGGAATTCAGGTAGGTAACGTAACAAGCGGTACATCATACAGGGATACAGGATTAACAGCAGATACGGTGTATGTATATTCAATAGTTGCCTATGATGCAGCAGGTAACTGCTCAGATTATAGTTCAATTGCCTATGTAATAACACCGGCTTCAAATGGATACGGATATGGCAATGGGCTAAAGGGAGAATACTATAATAATAAGGACTTAACCGACTTAAAGTTTACACGAATAGACAATACTATTAATGCATATTGGTATAATAATTCTCCTGACTCAAGAATAGATAATGAAACATTTTCTATTCGCTGGACAGGACAGATTCAGCCGTTATATTCTGAAACATATACCTTCTATACAAGATCAGATGATGGAGTCAGATTATGGGTTAATGGTTCAAAGATTATTGATAATTGGACTGACCATAGTGAAGTAGAGAACAGCGGAACTATTACTCTTGCTGCCGGACAGAAGTATGACATTAAGCTTGAATACTATAATAATCGTGGGGAAGGTAAAATTAAGCTTGATTGGTCAAGCTCAAGCCAAGTAAAACAAATAGTTCCAAAGAGTCAACTATATTCCGTCGGTGTAGATACACAGGCACCCACAATGCCAGTGGGTTTGACTGCTACTGCAGTTTCAGCAAGTCAAATCAATTTAAGTTGGAATGCATCTTCAGATAATACAGGGGTTGCAGGCTATACAGTATACAGAAATGGCAATCCGGTTGGTACTGTATCCTCAACAAATTATTCAGATACAGGTCTTGCTGCAAATACAACTTACTTGTATCAAGTATTTGCTTATGATGCAGCAGGTAACAGATCAAATCAAAGTTCATATGCTTATGCGACCACTATAAGTGTATACGGAAATGGCAACGGACTTAAAGGTGAATATTATGATAATGTTGACTTCACCAATCTAAAAAGAGAACGGACTGATGAAAATATCGACTTTAACTGGGGTACGAAAGCACCTATCTCAACCATGGGCGAAGATGAGTTCTCAATTCGCTGGACAGGACAAATACAACCGCTATATTCTGAGACATATACATTCTATACAGTATCAGACGATGGTGTAAAACTTTGGATAAACGGAATAAAAGTCATTGATAACTGGACAGATCACAGCGCTACAGAAAATAGTGGCACAATTACGCTGGCGGCAGGCCAGAAGTATGATATTAAGTACGAATACTATGAAAAAGTTACTGATTCTGTAGCAAAATTACTCTGGTCAAGTCCAAGTCAATCAAAACAAATAGTTCCAAAGAGTCAACTATATTCTTCTAATGTAGATACACAGGCACCTACAACTCCAGTAGGTCTCATTGCAACTACCAATTTTGCAAATCAGGTCAATTTAAGTTGGTCTGCATCTACAGATAATATAGGCGTTGCGGGCTATACAGTATATAGAAACGGCAACCCGGTTGGAAATGTACTTGCTGGTACAAATTATACCGATACAGGTCTGTCAGCCGATACAGTATACTCATACACAGTGTTGGCTTATGATGCAGCAGGTAATAGCTCTGCTCAATCATTGCCGGTTGTGGTCTCCACCAAACAGGTTAGTAACAATTTAGCTTTGGGCAAGACTTCTGTTTCAGATAGTGAGGAAAATGGAAATGCTGCTCAAAATGGGAATGATGGAAACAGTAACACACGTTGGTGTGCAGCTGACGGGGGATTAAATCACTGGTGGAAGGTAGATCTTGCAGGCTCTTATAATTTGGCAGGTACAGAAATAATTTGGGAAAAGAATAAGGTATACAAATATAAGATTGAAGTTTCTGCTGACGGCACAAACTGGACAGTTGCTGTAGATAAGACAGGAAGCACTACCGCCGCACAAGTACAAACAGATAGCTTTTCAACAAATGGAATAAAGTATATAAAAATAACAGTAACAGGGCTTGAGTCAGGTGTTTGGGCAAGTTTTTCTGAATTTAAGGTTTTTTAGAATAATTAATATTAGCTAAATCCTAATTAAATAAGCTGATTGATAAGAAGAGGCTTTGTCACTAACAAGACACAGCCTCTAGTTTATTCATTTAGTGGCCGATACAGATAAAACCTTTGCAATTCGTCAAAAAGTAAAGTATAATATGGAAATCAAACACCTTTGCCTGTTTCTATATCAAACAGGTAAAGGTGTATTTTTTTCTGGGGGGAAATATGAAAAAGGCTTCGTTTTACACAGAATTAGCATATCTTTTTGGCATTGCCGGTCTTGCACTTGGAACCGCTTTTATGGAAAAGGCCAACATGGGCATTTCCATGGTGGTTGCTCCTGCATATCTGATTTATCTGAAGTTATCAAAAGTTTGTACTTTCGTAACTTTTGGGATGGCAGAGTATACATTACAGGTATGTCTTCTGATTATCATGGTTATAGTCCTAAGAAAGTTTAAAATATCCTATTTATTTTCTTTTGTCACAGCAATTATTTACGCTTTTACACTTGACGGCTGTATGGCGATAATTGCTAATTTCAGCCTTTCTTCTTTTGCCACACGCATTGTATTTTATATTATTGGTCTGGTTCTGTGTGCTATAGGTGTTGCATTCATTTTTCACACTTATATTGCACCGGAAGTGTATGAGATGTTTGTAAAAGAGGTATCCATGAAGACACAAATTAATATTAATCATTTTAAGATTGGATATGACTGCTTCAGCTGCATGATTGGAATTATGTTGTCGTTTCTTTTCTTTGGACTATTCCATTTTGAAGGTGTGAAGTTTGGTACGATAATCTGTGCCTTGGTCAATGGGAGAATTATCGGCATTATTAGCCATTTGATGGAAAAACATCTGAATTTCATTGACGGTCTTCCTTTAAGAAAATATTTTTAATATAATTGTCCAAATGTATCTATAGAACCTCGATCACGAGTAATGTTGTAAAGTGTCTAGCAATTGTCTGCGCATTGTGTCTATGATTAAACGCGGCTCCATTACTTTTGCATTTGTACCTAACTGAAGAAAAAAATAGAAACAAATGAAAAATCACTCTTATCAATTTCCATATCGATACAGCCATGATTCTCGCTCGAAATTTTGATATGAGGCTCTAACCAAGGTTGACCTTTGCATTGCCGTATTCCTTCCCTGGTCAATTCTACATATAAAATACTGCACTGTTTACTGCCGGTGGTGAAATTACTAACTCTTTATTAAAGTGCGTTCGCACTGGTGGACGAATAGCCTATCCAAATGGCATATATCCGATCCCAGAAGCAAGGCCTGACATTACATTAACTGGATATAATGGTGAACCTGAGCCGGAAATTATACAAAGGTTAAATAATAGGATAAGCTCAGGTAAATTAACAGTTCATATTGATGAAGTGTTTTTGCTGAAAGATGCTTATAAAGCGCACCTGGCTCTCAATAAGCATTATATGGGTAAACTTTGTCTTAAAGTTAGTGATTAGATTAGGATGCCCGAAAGACATTTGTTCTGCTCTTTCGTCCCATTGTGAGTCCAATGATTGTATACTATAATGGTAATAGATTGTGTCGTATAACACACTTATGAAATTCAGAGGATGTATAGAATAAAGAGGAGAAAAAAATGATTATTTGGATAAATGGTGCATTCGGTTCCGGAAAAACAACCTGTGCTTATGAATTAAATAAAAGACTGCCGGACTCTTATGTTTACGACCCTGAAAACATTGGGTATTTTATACGAAAAAACATACCTAAAGAACTACATGAACTGGATTTCCAAAACCATGAGCAGTGGCGGTTATTCAATTATGAAATGTTAAAATATCTATCTGATGCATATGGCGGTATCATTTTAGCGCCGATGACATTGGTGAACCGCCAATATTATGATGAAATAATTGATCGGCTTATTAAGGAAGGTATTGATGTAAAACATTTCATTCTTTATGCAGAGAAGAAAACTATAGAAAAGCGGCTTAATAAACGATTTGAATGGGGTAATACATGGGCAAAATCACAAATTGATCGATGCATTTTTGCCTTTAATCACGATATTACCGAAGAAAAAATAATAACCGAAAACAAAACCATTGACAATATTGTGGAGGAATTAGCCGAAAAAAGCGGTTTAACTTTATTGAGTGACAGAAGAAGTCATTTAAAGAAATTGATTGATAGATCGGCTACTTTGCTAAAACATATACGGTAATTTGTAGGGTTAAAAAATGAACAGGGGTTATTTAACACAAAAAAATGAAGCCTTTTAAGGAGGAAAATCATTATGCTTAATAATAAATCAAGAACAATAGTTTTAGATTTGGCAGTTTCTTTAGACGGATTTATCGAGGGTATAAACGGAGAAACTGACTGGTGTATAATGGATGGAGATATGAATTTTACCGATTTTCTAGGTAGTGTTGATACAATCCTATATGGCAGGAAATCTTATGACTTATGGGGAAAATACATCCCGGGGAATGAAGCTTCTGATATGGAAAGGGAAATTTGGGAATTGGTTCATAGTAAGAAGAAGTATGTATTTTCAAAAACGCTAACAAAGATAGACAATATCGTGATAATAAATGACAATATTGCAGAAGAGATAAATAAATTAAAGAAAGAACCGGGTAAGGATATTTGGTTGTATGGAGGAGCTAGTCTTATAACAACATTTATGAACTTAGGACTTGTTGATGAATATAGAATTTCAGTTCATCCTGTCATTTTAGGAGCTGGCAAACCTTTATTTACTGATATAAAGCAAAGACAAGAGCTTAAATTAGTTGACACTAGGAGATTCTCTTCAGGTGTTGTTCAGCTCTGCTATCATCCTACTAAGAAAATAAATATGATTGAATAAGTGAAGATTCCACAAGGAAAATTTTATTTTTATTAAAGGTTCGGTAAAGCTAACGTGTTTATGATAAGAAATGTAAGATAACAGCTTACAAAATAATTATTGGAGGTATCATAAACATGAAAAGCAAAATTCTGTCAATGCTTGACACAACAAAAAAGAAAGTGGGTGCTGTTGTTCTTTGTGGGGCTCTTATAACTGCAATAGGACTTGGTACGGCTTTTGCCGCAAACTCTATGAATTCCTTACAGGTTAAGATGGAAAACGGTGTTAGAAGTTACTCCACAGATAGCGGCAAGACATGGAGCAAAAACGCTCCTGAAGGGGTAACGGTTAGTGACCAAGATGGTAAACTCACCGTCTCGAACGGTACTCCTCTCAAAGATGGTGAAGGGAAAGGTGTACTGAGCAAAGTAGAAAACGGTGTCAGAAGCTACTCCACAGATGGCGGCAAGACATGGAGCGAAAAAGCTCCTGCCGGTGTAGAAGAAAGATCAACAATAGGGAATGACTGATAGCCTATATTTTATTGAATGCAATAAGACTTAGAAAATACCCATGGCGAAGTGGTTGTACAACTCTTACGCTATGGGTGTATTCTATTTTTATCAGTTTTATTTATGAACAAGGGAGATTACAAATGAGAATTTTAATGGTGGAAGATGAGAGGTATATAGCAGAAGCAGTGGCTCAAGTCCTTAAAAAGAATAATTACAGCGTTGATATAGAGTATAATGGTGAAGCTGGGTTGGATAGTGGCCTTTCCGGAATTTATGACATAATAATTCTTGATATCATGCTCCCTAAAATGGACGGTATAAGCATACTTAAGGAGTTGCGCCGGAACGGCATTGAAACGCCTGTTATTCTGCTGACGGCAAGAGGTGAAACAGAGGACAAGGTACGTGGCCTTGACAGCGGTGCTGATGATTATTTAGCAAAACCATTCCACACTGATGAGCTGTTAGCTCGTTTGCGGGCGTTAGGGCGCAGAAAAGCAGAACTGCTGAATGACGGTAAACTTAAATATGGAGATCTTGAGCTAAATCCTATTACCCTTCAGCTTGGCTGTGGAGACAAGGAAAAAAAGTTAACATTAAAAGAATCTCAGTTATTGGAGCTTATGATTAAAAGAAATACCATGATTATTTCAAAGGAAATTATTATTGAAAAACTATGGGGCTATGATACCGATGCCGAAGATAGCCGTGTAGAAATACATGTATCCCTTCTACGCAAAAAATTGGCTCAACTAGAATCCGATGTTTCAATTTGCACGATACGGGGCGCCGGATATGTATTAAAAAAGTAAAGGAAGGGGAATAAAATGTTTACAAAGCTGCGCAATAAATTTCTCATTCTTAATATGTCAATTACCTCGTTGGTGATGATTGCAGCCTTTTCTACAATCTATTTTATTACCTACAACAACATCCAGTGGGAAATTAAAAGTAAATTGAATGCTCGGTCTGAAATGCAAGTAACTATAGAAGGAAGCGATGTACCTGACGATTTGAAAAAAAAAGGGAGCATGACCTCTGCCCAGAATTTTTCACTGGATGTCCCGCTATCTTTTAATATAGAAGTAGATCCCGAGGGCAAGATCTTAACAATTCACTCTTTTATTGATATGCCAGTAGAAGCCTATAATAAAGCGGCAAAATCCGCCTGGAGCAAGAAAGAAAGTAACTCTGCAATAACAATTGAGGATAAGCAATGGAGATATGCAGTTGCACAAGTAAAAAAACAGGTTGTTAATGAAAACGGACAACAGTATTCTGTCATGGAAAACAAGTATCAGATAATGTTTTTAGATGTGACGGAATACAATAAAAGACTGTCTGACCTGTTTTCTACATTACTCTTCGTGGGATTAATCATGCTTTTTGCTATTCTGATTATTAGCTTTTACTTTGCCAATCGGGCAATTAAACCCTTAGCTTTAGCCTGGGAAAAGCAGAAACAATTTGTTGCTGATGCTTCTCATGAACTGAAGACTCCAGTATCAGTTATTAACGCTAATTACGATGCACTTTTAGCTAATAAGGAAGAAACTATTAAAAGCCAGTTAAAATGGCTTAGCTATATAAGAATCGGCACAGACAGAATGACAAAACTAATAAATGACCTTTTGTCGTTGGCTAAGCTAGAGGATGTAAATTTTGTAACACGGAAAATACCGTTTAATATTAGCAACGCTATTCATGATGTGATGCAGTCTATGGAAGCTATGGTGATTGAAAAAGGTATTCAGCTTATCCATTCGATAGAGCCTGACATAATTGTTAAAGGCGATGCAGAAAGTGTTAAACAGGTTGTCACGATTTTGTACGATAACGCTATAAAATATTCTAATGAAAATGGACAGATCGATATATCACTGGTAAAATCAAAGCGTCAAGCTGTATTTTCTATAAAAAATAGCGGGAAAGGAATAACAGAACAAGAATTACCGAAGGTTTTTGACAGATTTTATAGAGCAGACCCTGCCAGAACACAGGAAACCGAAGGTTATGGCTTAGGGTTATCAATTGCGAAAACAATCATAAACAGGCTGGGAGGCGAGATATATGCCACAAGTATGGTAAATGAATGCACGACTTTTACTTTTACACTTGGCCTGTAATTGTATAACGAGACAACAAAATGTCTCCCGCTTTTAAGTGTTATTACAATGAAAGCTGCTGGAATACCTGACAAGTATTCCAGCAGCTTTAAATAAAAGAGTGTAAATTCTATTGTACAATTCTTCTTGCTCCAATAAACCTTGGTGCAAAATAAGTGTTGTTCAGGTCTGATACGGTGATCTTCCCGGCACCGGAGCTCGCATGGATGAACTGATTGTTACCCAAATAAATCCCTACATGGGATGGTCCGGGTTTATAAGTTGTAAAAAATACCAGATCACCCGGTTTCAAATTACTTTTTGAAACCGCTATCCCGGAATTATACTGCAAGTCTGTTGTTCTAGGCACATTAACCCCGTTTTTCAGCAGAACATAGGAAGTGAACCCGGAGCAATCAAATCCTGCTGGTGAAGCGCCTCCCCATAGATATGGAACCCCCAGATTGTTCTTTGCAGTTTTCAGTACCAGATCGACCTTGATTTCTCTTGCAGTGTAGTGCCCAACAATTCCATCCACAGAAAGCCCGTTATTGGCCTGAAAATTCATAACTGCTTGCTTGGTAATGCTTCCAAAGTAACCCGTCGAACTATAATTAAAATATCCAAGGGATTTCAAGTCATTCTGAAGATTGGTTACTTCGCTGCTTTTCATCCCTGCGTACAAAGTAGTGTAGTCAGAATAGTACTGGGCATGTGCCGGGGCACTATAAATAGCTGTAGATAGTATCATTACAGCGATTGCAATAAAACATTTATTCTTTAGCCTTTTCACCTCAATAATCTCCTCTCATAGCCTGCGAGGTTAGCTGACGGGTGCGGAGAGAGTAGTATCCCCTACTGCCTGAGCAATGAGCGACGAGAAAGAAGCTGCATTTGTTGAAATTGCTCCCGGCAGATTAACCCCAAAAACTAATTGCATCCCCCGTTCCTGTAAATAGGATTCGGCAAATTAATTGGGTCATGACCTGTGTTCCCCTATTATACAAGTAGGTTTACATAATATCAACTTGTAAATTGTGGTGTTTTGCGTGACAAGGAGAGCAGACTGTTTGGAATATTATCAATTATAGATAGCTTTACTATTTATTAAATGGTTGGCTGTTGAAAACGATAATTAAGTATGATATTAGCAAGGAGTTGGTGCGTATTCCGTGTGAGTCCCATTAATCTATTATTACTTGAGAAAATAATCAAGTTTAATATTTTCACACACGCTTTCTATATGCCCTCATCGCGAAGATATACGCCACAACCATAATTCCGACGCACCATGCAAGAGCAACCCATATATCACTGCCCGGTGACTGAACGGACAGCAGCGCACGGATCGTTTCTACTATCGAGGTTACCGGCTGGTTTTCGGCAAAGGCACGAACAATCGATGGCATCGATTCTGTCGGCACAAACGCCGAGCTGATAAATGGAAGAAAGATAAGCGGGTAGGAAAAGGCGCCTGCACCGTCTACCGATTTTGCAGACAGTCCGGCAATAGCAGCAATCCATGTCAAGGCCAGTGTAAACAGTGTGAGTATACCGGCCACGGCAAGCCATGACAATACTCCTGCCGAAGAGCGGAAGCCCATAATGAGTGCTACGAGTATGATTACGACAACTGAAATCGCATTGGATACCAGTGAGGTCAGCACATGCCCCCACAGTGCGGCCGAACGCGCAATTGGCATGGAGTGGAACCGTTCGAATATGCCACTTTGCATGTCGATAAATAATCGGTAAGCCGTGTAGGCTATACCGCTTGCAATAGCAACCAATAGTATACCGGGCAACAGGTAATTTACATAGTTATCCACTCCTGTTTGAATAGCACCGCCGAACACATAGACAAACAGAAGCATCATTGCGATAGGTGTGATGGCCACTGTGATGATAGTGTCCATGCTGCGGAATATATGGCGCATTGAACGACCAAGCATGACGCCCATGTCGCTGAAAAAGTGGTTTTTTACCATTTCCATTTATTTTGCCTCCTTTTTACCGATGATGGAGAGGAATATATCTTCCAAACTCGGCTGTTTTTCAATATACTCTACCTTTGCTGGCGGAAACAAATTTTTAAGTTCCGCTAGCGTACCATTGGCAATAATTCTGCCTTCATGCAAAATGGCAATACGGTCGGCAAGTTGCTCGGCCTCCTCCAAATACTGCGTGGTGAGGAATACTGTTATGCCATTAGTTGCAAGCTCTTTAACAGTTTTATAAACCTCGATGCGCGCCTCGGGGTCAAGCCCGGTGGTTGGCTCATCGAGGAAAATAAGCACCGGTTTTCCTACAAGGCTCATGGCGATGTCGAGCCTGCGGCGCATGCCCCCCGAATAAGTGGATGTTTTACGGTCGGCGGCGTCGGTGAGGCCTAAGCGGTTCAGTAAATCATCCGCGACCTGACGTGGATTTTTGAGGTGCCGCAGCTTGGCAATCATGATCAAATTTTCCCGCCCGGTCAAGATCTCATCTACAGCGGCAAATTGTCCGGTCAGACTGATGGACTGTCGTACATAGTCAGGCTTTGCTGTAACGTCGAAGCCGTTGACGGAGGCAGTTCCGCTATCCTGTTTGAGTAGCGTGGTGAGGATTTTGACAATCGTTGTTTTGCCCGCACCATTGGAGCCAAGCAGGGCAAAAATACTGCCTTTATCCACCTCAAAATCGACGCCCTTGAGAACTTCCGTGGTCTTGAAGGATTTTTTTAAATCCTTTACTTGAATTGCGATGTCTTTCATTTAGGACAGTTCCCCCCTCCAAATTTGTTTATCATG
>CAYQCA010000070.1:0-2947 GCA_964415835.1 uncultured Clostridium sp.
CCAGCCACCATCAACCGCAATTGTAAAACCATTGATATAATCAGAAGCCCTTGATGCCAGAAATACTGCAGTGCCTTTCAAATCCTCCGGTTCTCCCCACCTTCCTGCAGGGATTCTATCAAGAATTGAAAAGCTTCTTTCCTTATCTGCTCTCAGCGGTGCTGTATTGTCTGTGGCTATGTATCCCGGGGCAATTGCGTTAATATTGATATTGTATTTTGCCCACTCATTTGCCATTGCTCTTGTTATCCCAAGCACACCGCTTTTGCTGGCTGTATAGGAGGGAACTCTGATTCCGCCCTGGTAGGACAACATTGATGCAATATTTATTATTTTTCCGCAGGTTCTCTGTTCGATGAACTTCTTTGCTGCTGCCTGACCAAAAAAGAAAACAGTTTTTATATTGATATTCATTACATCATCCCAGTCTTTTTCCGTAAAATTAATAGAATCCTCTCTTCTGATTATTCCTGCATTGTTGACTAGAATGTCTATCTTTCCAAAATTCTCTGCCGCTTTGTCAATTATACTTTGAATTGGTTCTACGCTGAGTAAATCCGCCCTGATTCCCAGAAAGCTTTTCCCAAGCTTATGTACAAGTTCTTCGGTGTCCGTCATCAGCCCCGAGCCTACACCAACAATATCTGCACCTGCCTCAGCCAGTCCGATAGCTATTGCCTGCCCTATTCCTGTTCTCGCCCCTGTAACTATTGCGACCTTCCCTTCTAGACTAAATTGATTCAAACTCATATTTTTCACCCCGAAATAATAATCTTTGCGTTTCTATTACTTCAAAACGTTCATGTCAACAGCGTCCATGTCTGAGAATACTTGATTCTCCCCAACCATCCCCCATATAAATGTATAGTTCTTAGTACCACATCCTGAATGAATGGACCAGCTCGGGGAAATCACCGCTTCTTCATTTCTTACAACTATATGCCGTGTTTCAGTAGGTTCACCCATATAGTGGAACACCACTGAATCCTCAGGAATATTGAAATACAGGTATACCTCCATTCTTCTGTCATGAGTATGACAAGGCATAGTATTCCATACACTGCCAGGCTCCAGGATAGTCATTCCCATAACCAGCTGACAGCTCTTTACCCCTGAGGGGTGAATATATTTATATATTGTTCGGGCATTTGAGTTTTCGAGAGAACCTGTCTTTGCGGGTTCAGCCTTGTCTATTTCTATCTTTTGAATTGGGTATGTCATATGGGCAGGTGCACTGTTAAAGTAAAATTTAGCCGGATTATCAGTGTCATCACTTGTGAAAATTATTTCTTTTGAGCCCATACCTATGTATAGACCGTCTTTGTTATTCAGATGATATGGAACACCATCTACCTGTACTGTTCCGGATGGTCCTATATTTATAATCCCCATTTCTCTTCTTTCGAGAAAATATTCTGCCCTGAGCTCTTCCCCGGCTTCTAACTTTAGTGGCTTTACAGGGCACACTGAGCCGGTAATAATTCTGTCAACATGGCTATATACCATTTTGATTGCTCCTGTAGTAAAAAGTCCCTGAATAAGAAATTCCTCACGCAATCTACCTGAATCATAGTTTTTTACATCTTTTGGATTTGCAGCACATCGTAATTCCATACTTATTAAACCTCCATGAAATAATAATAAATTATATTAATGTCTCATATTGCGAAACACCGTTTCACTATTTGGGCAAAAATTTTAGCGCTTATACCCCATTCTTTTGGATATTTTTCTGGCTATTTCTTTTACAAACAATCCAACTTCAGCATCTCTTTCCCTGCTAATAATGCTTGCATTTCCAGCAACACTTACTGCAGCAATAACCTGGTCCCTGTAATCAAAGACTGGGGCAGCAACACATCTAATATATTCATCATGCTCTTCATCATCAATTGCATAGCCCAATTTTCTGACCTGATTTATTTCCTGCTTGTAATCATTAAAATTTATAATGGTATGAGCAGTATATTTCGTAAATACATATCCTGATAAAAGATCATCTATCTCGATATCACTTAATCCGGAAATCAGACATTTACCCAGCCCGGAGCTGTGGACAGGTATTCTTCTTCCAATCTGAGAATAAAGTCTGATATCTCCTACAGAGTCAACTTTATCAATATACACCGCATCCAATCCATCAAGAATGGCTAAATGAGCTGCAAGATTATACTTCGCCGATAATTCTCGTAAATATGGTTTTGCCTCTGTTTTCAACTCAACACTATTTAAATAAACACTGCTTATTTCAACCAGCTTTAAACCAATACGATATACTGATTTGTTCGGAACCTTTTCAATATAACCACGCTCTGCCATTGCTGAAACAATCCTATGAACTGTGCTCTTATGCAGTGCAAGCCTGTTACCAATCTCAGTTACACCTAAACCGTCTCTTTCAACCGATAATATTTCCAATATATCTAATGCTCTATCAATTACTTGTATATTATTACTCACAGAATGTGCCTCACATTTCTTTATATGTCGTTTCACATTATGATACTACGTTTCACTATAATAATCATACCATAAAGAAACATTTTTAAGCAATAAAAAAACGAGAAAAAATTTTTTCCCGCTTCGAATCAAATAAATATTCATCTTATTATTAGCCGCATGCCTCTTTTTTATTCTCCTGAACATCCTGATAAAACATCATAAACAAGCCTGCTGTGGTTTTTTGCGCCAGTGGCAGAAGATATTTTGCAAGCATATAATATCTATACTCATCACTCTTGATAGAGCTTGCTTTATTATTGGCCTTAATGGCACGAAGAGCATTGTACCTGATAAATTCTTCTACACTTTCAAGATAACAGCCATTATTGCTGGACATATACTCCGGTGAATCATAAAATGTATTTCTCACAAAGACTTCAAACTTGTGGTGTTCTTTTAAAAGCTTGATGTTTGCATGCTGCGGAACGGTCATATCCTGAACCAG
>CAYQCA010000070.1:2957-3439 GCA_964415835.1 uncultured Clostridium sp.
AGAAAAAACATCGCTTTTCTCAAGTCTCCTGAATTCCAGTGGCTGATTGCCAAGGTGTAATAATTTTGAGCCAGAGTCAGCGCATTTGTGTTTCCATATAACCCTCGGGCCTTTATTGGATTGAAAAAGTGCCCTGAACTTTTAAAATCCTGATCTGCCCATACAACCCCTGAATTCAATTCATTAATAAAACTGGAAAACAAATTATACTGTAATAGATTATTATCATTTCTCAAAATCACTAATGCCTGATTATTTATAACTTTATGCACTATGCATTCGGTTGTCATAATAGCTTTTTTGAAAGGATTAATAGCTTTGATTGATCCTTATACTTAAAAGCTGTTGAAATTGTATTTAAACCAACCTCTAATTTTTTACTTAAATGTTCTCGACTTACTTTGATAACTCCGTTGTATGTAAGGTCATAAATCAATTTTTCTAGCACTCTATGTACTTTCCCTCCAGGATAAATACCTTGT
>CAYQCA010000070.1:3449-16855 GCA_964415835.1 uncultured Clostridium sp.
TTAATAGCTTTCATAGTATATTTGAACAACTTTCCGTACGACAATTCAACTATTGTTTGCACTACGATAACCTCCTGATTTACAACGATGCCTAATCAGCCATCATTATAAATCTAACCTGATACTTAAGCTAGTGTTAATTTTTAGCAACTATATACTACATATAAAATTACTAGATATTATAATTATCTCTGAAATTTAAGAATAAAGCATTGTTGAATATATATAAAAATCGATGTATAATTCAGTGAGAATATAGCAAAAATCGTAAGCCGTATGTAATGTTATTCTAAAGGAGTGTAATTAAGGAAATGGCCAAAGTTAGTTTAGTACTTGAAGGCGGTGGAATGAGAGGCTTGTACACTGCCGGTGTATTGGATTATTTTTTAGATAAAGGGTTGTTGTTCAAGGATATAATAGGAGTTTCTGCAGGCGCGTGCAACTCGGTTTCATATATTGCAATGCAGCGTGGGCGAAATCTGGAGATTAATACAGGCTATTGTTCTGATAAAAGGTACGTAAGTCTCTTTGGACTTTTTACAAGAGGATCCATATTCAATATGGACTTTTTATTTAATGATATACCTAATAAACTGGTACCTTTTGATTATGATACATATAAAAGCTCGGACTGCAGGCTGATTGCCGTTTCAACCGACTGTGAAACCGGCAAAGGTCACTATGCTCCCATAAACGATATGAGAGCTGATGATGTATATGTAAGAGCTTCCAGTTCAATACCTCTTCTCTCTCCAATTGTTGAAGCAAACGGTAAAAAGTTGGTTGACGGGGGCCCTTCCGACTCTATTCCAATCCGCTACTCTGTGGAAAGCGGCTTCGATAAGCATATTATCGTGCTCACCCAGCATAGCGGATATGAAAAGAAGAAAAACAGGCTTTACCCTGTTTGTAAAATTAAATTGAGAAAGTATCCCAACCTTATTAAAACAATAAAGAACAGACATATTAATTACAACGAAAGTGTTAGATACGCAGAACAATTGGAACGTGAAAACAAGGCTATAATACTCAGGCCTAAAAAGCCCGTTGAGGTTTCACGTTTTGAGACAAGCCCTGAGAATCTCAAAAAGCTTTACAGTTGGGGGTATGAAGATGCCATGGAAAGGTTTACAGATATAATTGAGCTCTGCAAGGACTGCATTAATGTTCAAATCCTCTAGCCTAATTCCACATAATCCTGTACTTTGTGTGATTTGTAAATGGCTTGAACCATCTTCAAAGCCTTTATTCCCTCTTCTGCATCTATTTCAAAATGTTGCCCGTTAATCAAATTTGTATAAAAGTTCTGTACAAGTACTTTATGGCTGCAACCCCAATATGCCTTTTCACCCTGAGCTTTTTCAACGTCAGAGACACTTTCAACCTCGCCATTGGAATATCGGATAGTGACGTCACCTTCCATCCTTATGACAGCTTTCTCACAAACTATCTCGAGTATAACAGGTGAATCTGCAGGATAGCAATTGGTCACATAGACAAAGGCTCTTGTTCCGTTTTTAAACTTTATAGTTGCTTCTGCAGTATCTTCAACTTCTATCACATTACTTAAAAGCCTGGTATCAATAGTCGCCTTTAGCCTGTCTATATCACCCATAAACCATTGAAGCAGGTCAAGAGTGTGAATGGCTTGGTTTATAAGTACACCTCCACCCTCAGTCTGCCATTTGCCTCTCCATTCACCGCTTGAATAATAGGCTTTGTCTCTGTTCCATGTGAGGAATGCTCTAGCTCCCAAAACACTGCCAACCTGTTTGCTTTCGATGAGTTCTTTAACTCTTCGTGACGTCTTATTAAAACGGTTCTGAAAACTCACGCCAAGAACCCGTCCTGTTTGCCTGGAAACCCTTATCATTTCCTCAGCATCAGAAACAGGTATAGCCATAGGCTTTTCAGTCAGTACGTGCTTACCTGCCTTCATTGCATCAATTGCCATTTGAGCGTGAAGATAGTGCGGAGTGCATATATGAACAACATCAATTTCTTCCATTTCCAATAGCAGTTTGTAATCTGAAAAGGTTTTACAATTATGTTTTTGTGCCATTTTCTCAGCCTTGCTGTCATCAATATCACATACGGCAACAAGGTTTGCCCTACCAGAGTTCAATATGGCAGCCTCATGCATAGAAGATATGCTACCGCACCCAATTATTGCAGTATTAAGTTTTGTAATTTTTTGTTCCATTTTCAACCCACCCTTTTTAAGAAATTTTACCGGCATTATGCTTTTCTTTCGGAATACGCATACTTACCATAGTTCCAAAATTATATTTGCTTCTTATTTTTAAGCCATATTCACCGCCATAAACAAGTTTTAGCCGTTTATTTATATTTCCCATTCCAATATGCTCATATTGCTCAACATCATCTTCAAGCTTCTTTCTTGCTTCTTGGAGTTCTTCTTTGGTCATGCCTTTTCCAGTATCTATTACAGCAATGTCCAAAGTTTCTTCACCTTCAGTTATTCGTATTTTTATCTTGCTGTTTGTCTCTTTTTCTTTTGCTCCATGATATATGCTGTTCTCTATTAACGGCTGAAGAACTAGCTTAGTAATTTCAAAGTCTTCAACACTTTTATCAAACTCCCATATCACATCAAACTTGTCTGCATATCGATACTTCTGAATTTCAATATAACTTTTTGTGTTTTCAATTTCTCTTCTCAACGTTACTGTCTCACTTGGGCTTTCAAGTGAATATCTCAAAATATCTGAAAGGTTTTCTATCATTTTATTAATATAGTTATCCTTACCCAGATTAATAATTGTTTCCCAACTGATAGTAGCAAGAGTGTTAAAAAGAAAATGTGGGTTAATTTGAGACTGAAGAGCCAGAATCTCCATTAGCTTCAGTTTATATTTTCTCTCCGATAACTGTGTCTTTAAATAGCTCTGTTCGATAAACGTCTTAAGCATATTGTGAATAATATACCCATACTCATCCTTTATACGATCCGGAAAGCTTGGAAGAGATTTACCACTCTCTGCTGACTCCAATATTAAAAGTATTCTTTTAACCTGATTATAATTCTTTCTTGTAATATAAAAAGTAAGTGCCAGACCAAGTAAAAATGATATTATCAGGAAGAAGCCAGACATTTCAATAATTTTAATTGGCACCTTAAAGAAGGATGAACTTGGAGTAATCAGAATATACTTCCAATTGTATTTATTTGAAACAGTTTGATTTATAATATACTCTTCTCTACCAATTTTTATCGTCTTATTAAAATCAGTGTTATCGTTAAAATTGTCTAAATCAAACTTCTCTATTTCCTCTTGCTCCTTATTGCTGTATATTATTTGATTATCTTCGTTGAGAACGATCAGGTTCTGTTCAGGCGTTAACAAAAGAGAATTAAAGCTATCCTCAAAATAGCTCTGCAATATATTCAAAACCAATACACCCTTTGAGGAATTCAGACGCATGTAAATAGTAACAATTTTTTTGCTGCTTTCAAAGCTATACATCTGGATATTTCTTACTTCACTCCAGTTGTATATTTTCGGATCCTTTGCCAGATAACTGTCATACCAGGCTGTATCTTTATAGTCCTCTAACCCAACAACCCCATCTACCGAAGCTAGAAATTTTTTCTTATTGCTGTCGAAATGAATATAAATAGAGTGGATATATGGTCTTGCTCCTACAGGAGTTGTAAGAAGCTGTTTTACCATATTTATTGGCTGAATGTCTTCATAGTTAAACCTGTTATTTGATAGTATTTTGAGTTCATCAATAACCCTGCTGCTATTGTCAAAAATAAGCTTCAAAAAATCTGATTCATTTAGTATAAGTTCTGAGTTTTCCTTGGATTGCTTAAGCAAATTCAAATTACTTTTATTTATATCTTCATAAATAAAAGTCTTGGTGAGTTCATAGGAAAGTGTCCCCAAAATTAAAATTGGAATAAAAAGGGGTAAAGCGAATAGTATAAGATTTTTGATAAACCCTCTCTTTTTCATATTTATCAGTCCCTATCATTTTGATGTTTTACTTTCTCTAAACTCCTTAGGGCTTTTCCCGAAATAATTTTTAAAGGCACGCGAAAAGGTTTTAGGACTGTCATATCCCACCATATGCCCAACTTCATAGGTTTTATAATCAATTTCTCGTAGCAATTGCGCAGCCTTTTTCATTTTTACAGAAATAACATAATCAGAAAAGTTCTCGCCAGTCTTTCGCTTGAACAACTTACTAAGATAAAATTCACTTAAGTGGACCAGTTCTGCTGCTTTCTCCAGTTTTGCATCACAATAATGCTCCTCTACGTATTCCTTCACCACAGTGATGATTTTTTCATGAATTCCACTAAACTCAGCAGTTGTTTCCTCGGGATCCTGTATGGTTTTACTTTCAAGCTCCTTATCCAGTTCCTTTTTTATCTTTGAGAAAACTTCTACCAGCTCATCATATTTTGTAGGTTTAAGAACATAATTTTTGACGCCGTAGTTAATGGCCTCCTTTGCATATTCGAAGTCCTTGTAACCACTTAAAAAAACAATCTTAATGGCCAGTCCACGGTTGTTTATTTCCCTTGCCAGGTCTATACCTGACATTATTGGCATCCTTATATCACTTAGCACCACATCAACATGGGCTTTTTCAATAAACTCCAAGGCCTCTTTACCGTTGCCCGCTTCATGTATAACCTCAAAGCCTACTTCACTCCAAGGGAAATAATTACTTATGCCATTGCGCAATCTCGGTTCGTCATCAACTATAAGAAGTTTATACATTCGTCAACTATCACTCCCTCGATAAGTTTACTTTATTTTTCTACAAAATATGATGTTTTTCATCAGCACTCATAATTATACAATATTGAAGATAAAAATGCAAAATTTCCAGCTGATAAGCAGCTTTAATGCATCCCTATACCAGTTGGAAATTCTACCATTACGACTTTATTTTATTTTTTACATATTTTCAGCAATTAATTTTGCAGAGTCATTATCAATATATAGTGTAGCAGCTTCATGTGTCCTCAAAATTGATGCAGGACAAGCTTCTGTGATATCACCAAGAATAGTCATATACACAGCATCAGCTTTAGTCGGCCCCGGAACCATACAGAAAATAAGTTTCCCGGCAGTAAGTGCCGGTATTGTCAGCGTAATCGCATGAGTAGGAACCTGTTCAAGACTTGTGAAGCATCCGTCATTTACTTGCTGATTTCTGCACTTCAGGTCAAGAACCACCATCTTTACCATCTGCTTATCATTGAAAAACGCCACATGAGGATCATTGAAAGCAATGTGACCATTTTCACCGATTCCCATACAAACTATATCTGCAGGGTGCTCTTTGAGAAGTTCAGTGTATCGCTCGCATTCAGCGAACATATTTTCTGCGTTTCCATTTAAATAGTTAACTGATTTAAATGGTACTTTATCAAATAATTTTCCTCGCAGAAAATTTCCAAAACCTTGTGGTGCTTCAGGATCTAAATTAATATATTCATCCATATGAAATGCATTGATTTTTTCCCACTGTATATCCTTATCAGCTGTTAAAGCCGCTAAAAATTCATTTTGTGAAGGTGCAGCTGCAAAAATAACATTTATTTCATTTTTCTTTGTCAGAAGGTCTATAATAACTTCGGAAGCTTCTCTCGCTGCCTCTTTGCCCATCGTACTTCTGCTGTCATATATCTTAACCTTCAGTTTGTCTTTTTCGAATTCTTTATTGTCTGCCACCTGAGGTTCACTCCGTTCTTCTAATTTATTTATCACTGACTAAGAAGATATCTTTTTGCATTTTTGCTGAACTCTATACTGTTCTTACATACATCAAGAATGTCTTTGTGTCCGATAATATACTCTTTTTTATTTATTCTGTTTACGAAATCTTTTGTAACGCTATTATTGACTTTTGCAACCTCGAGCTTTACAGTGTCCTTTCCGCTTTGGAACAATGCCACAAGCGGCTCCTTTGATAATGGGTCACCAAGACATCTCGCTTCAAGCATACCTTTTGAGCCTGTGCAGAATATCCTCATATCTCCCCAATTCCAGTGACTGTCAGGAATATGCCAATCCACTCTGAAATATCCGCTGGTTCCTACTTTACTTGTTACAAAGAATTGTGAACTATCATAAAAACTCTTCTTTTCCGGAAGAATAGATTTCTGCATCAAACCGGTGTAAGAGTCTATTTCACTCCCTGTAAACCAATTAAATAAATCAATTGAATGTGCAAGTAGATCAATAACAATTCCGCCGTTTAAATCCTCTTCAAAATGCCAGTCGGGTCTTAAATGAGGAGTCAGTCTGTGAGGGTTGAAAATTTCAACCGAAAGCAAATCTCCTATAGCTTTCTCGTCCAGAATTTGCTTAACTGCCTGGACCTCATTCATAAATCTTATGGTCAGCATTAACCCGACCTGTATTTTTCCATCATCTATAACTTTCTTAAGTCTTTGGTATTGCTCATCATTAATAACAACCGGCTTGTCAGCCAGTATATGAACACCGTGCTCACTGCATTTTTCAATAATATCTATCTTCACGTTATTTATTGCTGTAGTACCTGCAATCTCAATGCCACTTTCAAAGAGCTTATTCATGTCGTCAAACAATGGTACACTATATTTTTTTGAAAGCTCCTGAGCCAATTCAGAATTATCATTAAAGACACCTGAAAATTCTGCGTCCAGTGACAACATATCTTCAATAAATTCATATATATGTGCATGTGCAGAACCAATAACACCAAACTTCATAAAACGCTGCCCCCTTTAAAGATCTACAGTTTAATCATCTTGCCGGTTTTTGCAGATTCATATATGGCCAATATCAGATCAACAGCTTTTCTTGCCTCTTCACCGGGAACCAAAGGTTCTCTTTTATTAATTATAGCTTCAACCATATCATTCATTATTTCATAATGGTCAAATTTAGATACTTCACTGTCATTCATCGGATATTCATTTTCTACGCCATCTATATTAAATTTAACAAAACCATTGTCTCCAAAAGCAATTGTTCCTTTATCACCATGTATTTCAAACATTATTTCCTCAGGACCATATATGGAAGTAGCTCCTTGTATCACACCAAACGCACCATTTCTGTACTTCAATGCAGCTACTGCAGTATCTTCAACTTCTATTTTTCTGACAATATGATCAGCATAGGCCATAACACTTTCAACCTCTCCAACCATCCACTGCATCAGGTCTATGCCGTGGATACCCTGATTCATAAGGCATCCTCCGCCATCCAGTTCCCAGGTGCCTCTCCAGCCTGCGCTGTTATAATACTCCTGAGAGCGTACATGTTTAACATATACATTGGCCATTACAATCTTTCCAAGCTTTCCTTCCTGTACCAGCTTGCGAGTGTAAATTGCCGATTTCATGGTTCTTCTTTGGAACACACCGCCAAGTAATACTCCTGCATTACGGCAGGCACTGATCATGTCTGCCATTCTGTCACCGGTTATCTCAAGAGGCTTTTCACTAAGCACATGCTTGTGATGATTTGCGCAATCAATTATTATATCCCTTCTTGCTCCACTGGGTACACAAATTGCTACAAACTCAATATCTTCTCTTGCCAGCAGGTCAAGGTAGTTTTTGTAATAGCTTTCGACACAATACTTTTCTGCAAATTCTTTGGCTTTTTCTTCTATAATATCACATACTGCTACAAGTTCAACCTTTTCAACTCTTTTGATAGCTGCAACATGTGAATGAGCAATAACCCCACAGCCAATTAAACCCATCTTAATTTTATTGTTCATTTTAATCCTCCTAACCCTTTAATCCGGTGGTTGCTATACCTTCAACAAAATGCTTCTGTGCAAAGAAGAATAGAAGTACCGGTGGGACTATTGAAATAATCGACATAGCAATAATTTGATTCCAGTTAATTGAAGTAGTTGCATCCAGTGACATTCTTAATCCCAATGAAAGCGGGAATTTTTTTACACTGTCTATATAAATCAACGAATTGAAAAAGTCATTCCAGGTCCATATAAATTGGAATATTACCACTGAGAATAGTGCCGATTTTGATAGTGGCAGTAATATACTCACTAAAAATCTTAAACGACCACATCCATCCAGGAAAGCTGACTCATCCAAGTCACGGGGTATTCCGCGGAAAAATTGAACTAACATAAATATGAAAAACGGATAACAAGCAAATATTGCAGGTACTATAAATGGCAGGTAGCTGTTGAGCCAACCCAATTTTTCAAACTGAAGATATCTAGGTATTATTATTACCGTATTTGGTAGCATGAGAGTTGATATCATTAATGCAAATAAAGGTTTTTTAAATTTAAAATTAAATCGTGCAAAGCCATATGCCACTAACGAGCTTGATATAACTGTAAAAAGCACTGTTGGGATAACCAATTTAAAAGTGTTTACCAGAAAGACTCCATATCCGAACTGTCCGCTGCCCTTCCATCCATTCATGTATGCATCCCAGCTGAAATTATTCGGGAGCAGACTTAGCGAACCAAAAATCTCATCATTTGTTTTAAATGAGGCAAAGAAGAGCCAAACCAATGGGTATATGAGTGCGAGCCCGAAAAGAAACAGAAAAACATTTTTCATTATATTTTTTATTGTATAACCCATTTAAAAATCCTCCTTATCCTCGTAGTGAACCCAGCTACCTGATGATTTAAATATAATTAATGTCATTGCTATAATAACAGCAAACAAAATCCATGATAAAGCTGAAGCATAACCCATTCTGAAGAAACTGAAAGCATTGTCATAAATGAGCAGAGCCATTAGATATGTTGACTTCATAGGTCCACCGTTTGTTATAACGTAAGCACCGGTGAATTCCTGGAATGCATTTATTGTCTGCATTACTAGGTTAAACAATATCATCGGAGTCAGCATAGGAACTGTAATGTGGAAGAACCTTCTTATAGGTGATGCACCGTCAATATACGCTGCTTCATAAAGCTCATTAGGTATATTTTTCAAACCTGCTAAGAATATAACCATTGATGAACCAAACTGCCAGACTGTTAATAAGCTCACGGTAAATAATGAAACATCAGGACTTCCAAGCCAATCTACTGCCGGTATTGAAAGTTTGGATAAAATCATATTTATAATACCGTCTCTCATAAAGAGGAATCTCCATAAAATTGAAATGGCTACGCTACCACCTAAAATTGAGGGTAGATAATACATGGTTGTATATACGCCGGCAAGTCTAACTTTAGTGTTTAGGAGCATTGCAATAAATAGCGCAAAAGCCAGTTTTCCAGGGACAGCTATTAAGGTATATATTAATGTTACCTTTATAGAGTTGTAGAAGTTCTCATCTATAGTGAATATTTCTTTGTAGTTTTGAAGTCCTATGAAAACAGGAGAAGATAGTATGCTGTAATCTGTAAAGGAATATATTAGAGAAGCCACCAGAGGGTAGAGTTGGAATGCCAGAAAACCTATAATCCAAGGACTTATAAAAAGCAGACCCAGATTGTCTCCCAATCTCCTCTTTGGCGCAGATGCTAATGAATTTTTCATAAAATACCTCATTTCCAGTAGTATGTTGCGCTTTTTAGAACTTCTGAGTATACACTGCCATTACAACAGCATATACTCAGAAATCATTTTTATTTTGTCATTTTATTTCTTTGATTCTGCACATTTCTGTAAAAGTTGTTGAATCAATTCATCTGCAGCTTCCTCAGGAGTCGCCTTGTTGAATAGTACTTTTTGGATAGAGTAATCAACTACTTTTTGGAATGTAGCTACCATGTATAACAGGTTCTGAGTTGTTCCTTTTTGACTTGTTACCTTATTGATTGCATCATTTACAATAACATTGGTTTTATTAGCTTCAAGGAGAATTTTTCTTCCATTCTCAGTAGGCTGAGGTCCTCTAACCTCTGCCAGAGTCAATATAGCATCCTTATCATTGAAGAACCAGTTTATAAAGTCTGCACTTTCCTTCTTAAATTGTGAGTTGTTATTCATAGCTATAAGCATAGTTGAAGTTAACCCAAGGAATGAATCCTTTGCATCTTTGGCAACAGGGTAAAGTGAACCGGCACTCGCAAATTTATCTGATTTGAATGCACTGAAGGTTCCAAGAGGAGTACCTATCATACCAGTTTCACCATTAACCCATTTAGGACTCTCTGCTGGCTTGTTGTCAAAAGCAAGTGATTCGGAATAAGGCTGTACAACACCTTCGGCATACAATGACTGGAGATATTTAAATGCCTCAACAGCAGCAGCTTTATCAAAGCCAAGTGTGTAGTCTTTTTCAATAAATTGCTTGCCAGTCTTTTGGCTTATATATGTTGCAAATATTTGTCTGATTACAGATATATCTGAATGGAGTAGATATGCATTGCTATCCTTTGCATGAACGTCCTTACCTATAGTTATTATGTTATCCCAATCCCATTTTGTATCAACCGGTATATTATACTTTGCAAAGAAATCAGCGTTGATTAATAAAGACGGATCAGCATTAATAGCTGATGGCAATCCTACCAGTTTACCATTGCTGGTACATACATTGTTAAGTATATCCTGGTCAAAAACACTTGTATCGATAGCTTTTACATCGCCATCAGTTTTGTAGTCAACCAGAACGCTTGCACCTTTGAAATTTGTTAACTCAGGAAGCCAAGTTGAAGAAACTTGCATAATATCAGGTGCTGTTCCTCCAGCTAACTGTGTCATTAACTTTTGGTAATATGCATCAAACGCAGCATATTCACCTTCAATTTTTACATTTGGGTTTTTTTCGGTATACAATTTGATTGCATCCAAGGTTGCTTTGTGACGAGCTTCTGAACCCCACCATCCCATTCTTAAAACAACGTCTTTCGTAGATTGTTCTGCTGTCGCAACTGTTGAAGAGCCTGCACTGCTAGTGTCTGTACTAGTAGTATTACTGCTGCCACAACCAGCAAACATACTGACAGCCAAGGAAATAGAACAACACAAACCAATTAGTTTAACTGCCTTTTTCATCTTAAATTCCTCCTCAAAGTATTTTCTAACTTACACTGTAATTGTACAATTTTGCATACTTGATTTAAAACCACAAAGCTTGTTAAATGGTTGCATTTGATAGCCAGTTAAAACTTAAATGATTTTTTCCAAACGCTTTAATTTCAGACCTTTCCGAGCTTGTTACTCACATTAATTGATAAAAGGTATCCTATCTTGTCATTAAAACGGAGACATCCCTCTAAAAAAGGTATGTCCCCGAATATTATTACATTCTATAAATTTAATAATAACTGTACTACTGCTCCAATGGCAATAGCCGGTGATAATTTAATAATATGCCTCTTATTGCTTTGGAGATATGATATGTTGTATGTAAAACAGCATATTTTCAAATCCTTAAAAAAATTATAAAACATACTTTTAAGACTCATCTTATCCATTATGGTAAACAAAGTAATTATACCGGCAAAAACAAATGAATACGCCATAGTATAGATTACAAAATTCCAGCCAAACAATGCTCCTATTGCAGCGAAAAGCTTTATATCGCCGGCACCTAACAGTCTTGCATAAAAGAAGATACCAAGTGATAGTATTGGAACTATTATTCCCAATGTGCTTGATATAATTCCGTTCATTCCAAACATATACAAATTTATCAGGAATCCTGCAATTACTGCATATAAAACTTGGGTATTCCGAATTTTAGAGAATTTTAAATCACTGTAAATTGATAAAACAAGCAATAAAATGAGAATTATATATTTTATCATAATTACTCCTTTTAAAAGGTCATTAATATACAAGAATAAACTCTTTGTTTGCAAACCTTAACTCATCATTTTTATTTACTCTGACTTTCGTATTGGGTACCACACGAACACCATTTATATATGTACCATTTCTGGAATTACAATCCATAACATAAAATGTACCCTTCTCGTTCATAATCTCAGCATGAATTTTTCCAATTGCTGTACTGTTGATTACATAATCAACAAAACTTTCCATTCTTCCTATCAGAACACTTTCTTTATCTATTTTAATTACTTCTTCTCCGTCTTTTTCTTTTAGCTGTGGAGTGCCCTCAGCTTTTGGCTTTATAATTATTTCAGTTTCACCATGATAGTTTACATGTGCCAATTCCGTTATTGGTTCCTGACTATATTCATCACAGTTATTTTTCTTTATATCGTGTGCAATTTTGCTTTTGAAATTTAAATAAAGCGTTTTAAGGACTTGTTTTGTCTGCTTCTTTTCATCATGAACGCCCGGTATTTTCACATTCCCCCTTGCTGCTGATTTTTTCTCGAGAACAGGCTTATCAACTTTTACGTTTGGAATATCAAATTTCAAGCTTTCTTTAATCGTAGCTCCATGAGTCTTTATTTCATCACCCAATAAACTTTCAATTAAATGCTTCAGGCTTTTCAGGTTAAACAGGTCACTTTTTATCACTTCCAATATCTTCTGGATATAGTTATCACTATTTTCATTCTGGAATTTTATCAGCTTTACAATCAATTTTGTAAAAAAGTCCTTCAAATTATTTTCGCAATTCTGAAAAGGAATATATACAAAATAGATTATCATACTTTCAGGCTCAATATATATATAGTTTTCATCCAATAATATATTGCTGTCATATAGAAGATAGTTTTTTAAATTAATAATATTGTTTATTATCATCCTCAATGTTAACAAAAATTCGTCACGTGAAAAATGTTTTCTTAATAAAAAGCTTTCCAGCGTATATTTTGAGGTAATATCATAATAGCAATTCCAGTTGTCTTTTATATAGTTTATATTAAAATCCAGAATGCCGTCTATTTTATTATTCAATAGCATCTGAGTCTGATAATTAATTATTTCTCTGTCTGTCTTTGGCCTCAGAACCAAGTAATTTGATGTTGAATTATTCTCGTATTGAACTTCAAAATCCATGTTAGTCTTTCATCCTTTCAAATTAACATAATAGATGTAGCTATTAAAACAAATGGTGCAAACGGAATTTCAGTTTTCTTATCTGCCCTCTTAATCAAAATCATAATCAGAGAATAAATACCTGTCAGTAAAACTGCTGCAAAAAATATACCCAAGAGATAATCAATTCCAACAAACAAGCCGGTAATTGTCATTAGGGCAAGGTCTCCGCCTCCTATCCCATCCTTTGAGAAGAAAACAAGCAGTTTCATAATAAAAAATGCTGCAAGGCCCCCAATTAAATATGAAACGGCTTCATTAGGTTTATAAAAGATTATACAAATTAATAATCCTATACAGAGTGCAATTAATGTTAATTTGAATGGAATAGTCCGATTGTAAATATCACTTACTGCTGATACCATCTGAACTGTAATTAATATTGTCACAGCAATAATCACTTTGGTTGATCCTGCATTTATAAGTGTCAGTATGATCGTTATCCCCCAGAAAA
>CAYQCA010000071.1:0-2705 GCA_964415835.1 uncultured Clostridium sp.
TCCTCATCACTTAAACCGTTCCCGTTGTCTTCCACTTGAATATATAAACCGGAGTCCTTCTGATAGAAGGAAACTTTTACCAGACCATCCTCGTCAATATCTTTAAGTCCATGCTCAATAGAATTTTCCAGAATTGGCTGTAAAATAAGTCGGGGAACAGTAAGATCATAAAACTCTTCCGGAAGCTCGGAAAAGTATATCCTTATCCTGTTGCGAAAACGCTTGGCCTGAATTTCTGTATAGATGCGTGCATGCTCAACTTCCTGTAATAATTTTACATCATCCATGGCAATTCGAGTAATGTATTTGAAGTAATTCCCAAGATGCTCTGAGATATATGATAAACCATCATAGTCCCCTGTTTGAACCATTTGGTTGAGCATAAAAAAGCTATTATATAAAAAATGCGGATTGATTTGCGATTGTAGCTGTTTCAACAACGCATTCTGAGTCAAAATCTTTTGTTTATACACCTGATCGATCAGAATATTTAATTCGCCTACCATTTCATTAAAACCAATAAATAAATACTTGAATTCATCATCATAGTTATGTTTGATGAATACATTCAGGTCCCCTTTTTTTATTTTTCGGAAGGATTTAACCAGCATTTCGAGTGGTACATGGATTAGGCGGTAGGTTGTGAAGGAATAAAGGATTACTAGAAGCATTGCTAAAATTGTAAAAAACCAGAACCAGATGCTATAACCTTTCAGTGGCATAAATACATCTGCTTCAGGAATATAACCGCATAAAATCATATCAAGATAGTCTGATTTGGAGTATACAATAAAGTAATTTTTTTTATTAATGGTTACTGTATGTGTCCCGCTTGTTTTTGATATGTCGGTATGTTTCAGTAAAGAATCAATTTGAATGTTGAATTCATTGCTCCCACCGCTTGCAAGTATGAAACGATGAGCTGCATCGACAAGTAATGCACCACCTTCACTGTAGCTGTTGAATTTTTGTACTGCTTTTTGTAGGGCTGCTTTTGATAATTCAACGCTTATAATGAACAAAGGCTGCTTTTTATTTGCTTCATCTCCCAACATTATGCTATTTGGATATGCAACTTTTAAGAGCAACCTGTCCTGCCAGTAAAATATCTGAGAAGTTGTATTGTAGGAATCCGATTTAAGCGCCTCAAATTCGTTGCTATCTATAGAGGTTTTATACCCCCCGGGCAATGTGGTAAGGGTCCTGTTGATTGCGGGTATATATACTCTTACAGCGTTTATGTATTCACTGCTATTGGCTATGTTAACAAGGCGTTGCTGCAGCCTTGATACAGACTGTATTTTTTCATAATCATTGAGGGATTCGGGAAGGGAGGCTAGTTGTCTAAGATTTTCATCGTTTATACAATCAAACTGAAGCATTTTGATTCTTTTAATCTGGCTTTCAAGGCTGTCGAGATAATATTCCACTCGTGACAGCGTTGTATTGGACATCTCTTTTTTTACAGTCAGAATTGCCCAATTGTATATGGTGGCTCCTAGAATGTATAGTGGAATGATGATAAGAATGAAGGTAATAATCATCCTGAAAAAGATGGACTTCTTCCATTTAACCTTAAAATCCTCCACAAATATCCACCTCCAAATCATACTTAATCAGTTTGGATTATCATCCGTTTCTCAGCATCATATTTGTGATATCCAATTTATTACTCTGTAAAAGGAGCTCCAGTTCAAATATCATGACTCCGTCAGCATGTTTGCTCTCCAATACGGATCTCATGGCAGAAGCATATTCATCTACCTTTAATGTATAAGGATTATCCATACATTGAATCACAGGAACTATCCTTTTTCCGGTTGTAAAGCTGATTTCACGAATGGAATCCCCAATCCATGAAACTGGCCTGTTACACATTAAATGGTATGTCATTGGAGAAAAGACATCTACATATTTTGAAAGAGCTGCATAATCCTGCCCAATGATGCTCTGTATAGCCCCATCATATTCAGCCTTCAACCATGGCACCCCAAACAAGCCAAGTGTCACGCAAGGCGCAACCTTGTTACGTATTTCACAGGCAGATTGGACCCATGAGGTGATAATAGAGCTTTTCCACTGAACCCATACCTGAAAATGTTTACTCAGTATTTCTTCTTTTAAGTTATAAAGAGGTTTTGCAAGCCCGGTCTCGTTAAAAAACCGATGCATGGTATATTCGTCAAAGGACATCTGAATAAGTTTAGGGTTATGTACTTCCCAGTGGCAAGGCCAGCGGATGAAATCCAGCCAGACACCATCAATGCTATCTGTCAGAATAAGTTTTTCAAACTTTCTGAGTAAATCCACCCGGACGCGTTCTATGGAAGGATTGACACCATAATACCAATCTTCACTTGCTATAGGGCTTCCATCAGAATCGATGGGCCTGGATTCCGGGTACTGCTCCCATATTTTCTGGCCTGCAAAGCATGGGAAGTCAACATATACTTTTATATGATGCGATCGGATGAGTTGTATCTGCCATGGAATAGGTTGATTCAATATAACTGAATCGATACCCATATTCTGCATGAGATGTATAATACACTCTACTTTTTCGAGGTTATTTGGATCGATATTAATGTTTGCCCAATAAAACGATCTTTCCATCTTTCACATACCTCTTGAAAATTAGTTTAATAATAGCTGCATTTTATCGTATTATTCAAAAAAATGCAATATATGTAATTTTAGTAATGGAG
>CAYQCA010000071.1:2805-14320 GCA_964415835.1 uncultured Clostridium sp.
CAGCAAAATTAAGGGTTGCGCTAACAAGGCAAATGAAGTATAATACCCAATGTATACAATATACAATATACAATAAACAAATGTTCATGTTTCGTCTCGCTTTATTGTGGTATATATAATAACGAGGAAACAACAAGAAACAAAATATGAGGAGGTTCATTATGAGTGTAAAATTTAATTCGGGTAAATGGAATAAAGAGATTAATGTAAGAGATTTTATTCAAACAAATTATAGTCCATATGATGGCGACGAAAGCTTTTTAAATATACCGACCGAAGTAACAAAAAAGCTGTGGTTAGAGGTTAAAGAACTATTAAAGGTGGAAAGAGATAAAGGTGGCGTCCTTGATATAGACGAAAAAACCATATCGACAATAACTGCACATGAGCCAGGCTATATAGATAAAGAATTGGAAACAGTTGTAGGACTGCAGACAAACGAACCTTTGAAAAGAGCAATAATGCCTTTTGGCGGAATAAGAATGGTTTATACCTCATTGAAGTCTTACAACAGAACAGTAGACCCGGAAGTGGAGAAAGTGTTCAAATATAGAAAGACCCATAATGATGGGGTGTTCGATGCTTATACGGAGGAAATGAAAAAGGCGCGCCACACGGGAATAATTACTGGGTTGCCGGATGCCTACGGCAGGGGAAGAATTATTGGTGATTATAGAAGAGTTGCTCTATACGGAGTAGACTTTTTAATTGAAAAAAAGAAGGCCTCAAAAGCCAATTATGTATTCGATATAATGGATTCCCGGGTTATTCGTCAAAGAGAAGAGCTTAGTGAACAGCTTAGAGCCCTTGAAGAGCTTAAGGCTATGGCCGCCAGTTATGGTTTTAATATAAGCAAGCCTGCTCAGGACACAAAAGAGGCAATTCAGTGGCTTTACTTTGGATATCTTGCAGCTATAAAAGAGCAGAACGGTGCTGCTATGAGCTTGGGTAGGGTATCCACGTTTTTGGATATTTACGCTGAGAAGGATTTGAAGGAGGGTAAATATACCGAAGAACAAATTCAGGAGATGGTAGATCATTTTGTAATGAAGCTGAGAATGGTCAGGTTCCTAAGAACACCATCCTATGACGAGTTGTTTTCCGGTGACCCTACCTGGGTGACTGAATCACTTGCAGGTGTAGGAGTGGATGGGCGTCATATGGTAACAAAGATGACTTATAGGTTTATGCATACTCTTTCAAATCTTGGTCCGGCGCCGGAACCCAATATGACTGTACTTTGGTCCACCAGATTACCAGAAAACTTCAAGAAGTATTGTGCAAAGCTGTCTATAGAGACTTCATCCATACAATATGAGAACGACGATCTGATGCGTGAAAAGTTTGGTGATGATTACGGTATAGCATGCTGTGTTTCGGCAATGAGGATAGGCAAGCAGATGCAATTCTTTGGTGCCCGTGCAAACCTTGCGAAGGCTCTGTTGTATGCCATCAACGGTGGTAAGGACGAAATCTATGGTGAGCAGGTAGGGCCTGCATTGGCTCCTATAACAGCTGAATACCTTGATTTTAACGAGGTTATGACGAGATTTGATGACACTATGGAGTGGCTTTCAAAGCTTTATATAAATACACTCAACATCATTCATTACATGCATGACAAGTACTGCTATGAGAGAATTCAAATGGCACTGCATGATGATGAAATACTGAGGACTTCTGCATGTGGTATTGCGGGTTTATCAGTGGTAGTCGATTCATTGTCGGCAATTAAATATGCGAAGGTGAAAGCAATTAGGAATGAACAAGGTCTGGTTACAGACTATGAGATAGAGGGGGATTATCCGAAGTTTGGAAACAATGATGCTGCGGTAGATGAAATAGCGGTCGATATTGTGAAGAACTTCATGAGCAAACTTAGCAAGCATAAAACTTATAGAAACAGTAAACCTACCATGTCTATATTGACTATAACTTCTAACGTGGTATATGGAAAGAAGACAGGAAACACACCGGATGGCAGAAAACATGGGGAACCGTTTGCACCAGGTGCAAATCCAATGCACAAGAGAGACACAAAAGGTTGTGTAGCTTCTATGGCTTCAGTTGCAAAGCTTCCTTTTGATTCCAGTGAAGACGGTATTTCCTATACGTTCTCCATTGTTCCTGAAGCACTTGGCAGGACAGAGGAAGAAAAGAACAGAAACCTGTATTCGTTAATGGATGCATATTTTACTGATGGAGGGCATCATATTAACGTAAATGTTATTAATAAGGAAGTACTGCTTGATGCTATGGATCATCCAGAAAAGTATCCTCAGCTTACCATCAGAGTATCCGGATATGCGGTTAACTTTATTAAGCTATCAAGAGAACAGCAATTGGATGTAATAAACAGGACCTTCCATGAAAGATTTTAGAAGACGTATTCTGCTAGCCGAAGCCGAATCGACTTCGGCGTAGGCGATATATTATATTAAACAATGAAAGGGAGTGGCGGCCATGACCGGATATATACATTCTATAGAAACCTGTGGTACCCTGGATGGCCCGGGGTTGAGATATGTTGCTTTTCTTCAGGGCTGCCCGCTCAGGTGTAAATTCTGTCATAACCCTGATTCGTGGCAGGTGAGGACAGGTCAAGAGTATAGTGTAGATGAGCTGATGGAGGATATCCTCAGGTACAAGAGTTTTATTCGCTCCGGCGGAGTTACCCTTTCAGGGGGAGAACCACTTTTCCAGGCGGAATTTGCGGCTGAGCTGTTCAGACAGTGCAAATTGCATGGAATACACACGGCTGTGGATACCTCCGGAGCTATACCGTTGCAGTTTTGCAGAGCTGCAATTGATGAGGTGGATTTAGTACTGTTGGATATAAAGCATCTTGATACCGATAAATGCAGGGAGCTCACCGGCAAAGGAAATGAAGGTGCACTTGAATTATTGGATTATTGTGAAAAGATAGGAAAACCGGTCTGGATACGCCATGTTGTAGTTCCCGGATTTACAGATGACCTGGCTGAGATTGAAAAAATGGCAGAATACTTATCCCGATATACAGTTATACAAAGAGTTGAAATACTCCCATTTCATAAGATGGGAGAATACAAGTGGAAAGAGCTTGGATTAAAATACGAGCTTGATAAAACCCCTGTACCTGCAAGGGAGTTAATTGAAAATATAAAGGACATTTTTACCAGAAAGAAGTTAGTTGTGGGGTAATACATTTGGGGGCGTATCTGAACTGGTACGCCCCTTCTTGGACAAAACTGATAAATAATTTGACTTTTCTGCTAAAGCTATTTTCGAATATTGATAATAAAATCATATGTGAACTACTTTCTTTATATGTTTGCTTGGAGTATAATCAAATCTATCTACATAAAAATTTGACGTTTGAAAGATTTCTATTATACTCTCTTTCTATAAAAGCTAAGGGGTGATCCCGTATGAAAGTAAGGTATGGTAAAGCGTTTGACAGCTTCAGGTTATCTATTTTCGGCAAATTAGCTGCAGTTTTTTTCGTATTTATATTAATACTCTTTTTCGTGAACTTAAAAGTTAATTTTATAGGCTCCAGCTCCATCAAGGGTCAAATAACCGAACTGCTTTCCACTAGGTTTAACTACTATGCGAACAGATTAGACGAGGAAATGCAAAGAATTCGATTACAACAGGTTATGCTAATGCAGGATAAGGACTTGCGAAATATAGCTTATTCGTCCAATGAGATATCTAATTTTGAATGGACTATGAGCGTTAATAGAGTTTTGGAGAATTTGCAAAAAATAAAGTATTCCAGTGGATATATTAACAATGTATTTATACATTTTAATACAAATAAAAATACTCTCTCTATTAATAAAGGCTTGGATAGTATACCTAATAGTGATTACAGCCTGATTGAAACGGGGTTGAACCTGCTGGAAAGTCCTGTAGTTTTGTCTCGGAATGGCAACCTCTTAATTATTGATTGGGTTCTAAATAATCAAGGCTACGATTACCTTACATACATAGAATTATCATCCTCCAAAATGAAAAGTGAAATGACAGAGTTACTGAACCTGTACGAAGGATCGGGCTCTTTTATATTGGATAAGGACGGTCAGGTTCTTCTGGATTCTGCAACAACTGATGATGTAACCAGTGAGGTGGTAAAAAGCATTTATAAAAAAAATGAAGGTCAGGAGATAATAAATCCTTATATTCTAAACATGGACAAGAAAACCCGGTATTGGATATACAGGAAAAGCATATTATCGAACAGTATGACGCTAGTCACATTCATTCCGGAAAATAAAGTTATAGGACCCTTCAGGCAATATAATCTTTGGAGTGAACTATTGTGGATTGCATTAGCAGTATATCTAATTATTTTCACCATCACTATCAGGAAACTTGTACATTCCCCTTTAAAAAGACTGGTAACTGCATTTAAATCCGTTCAAGCAGATAATCTGGAAGTATCAATTCCGTTTAGCAGGAAAGATGAATTTGGATATCTGTATAAAGGTTTCAACACAATGGTCGAAAAAATTAGGAAGTCTATTCATGAGGTTTACGAACATAAGATTGCATTACAGAGATCAGAGCTAAAAAGGTTTCAATCACAGATAAATCCTCATTTTCTATACAACGCTTTTTTTAATATACGAATGATGTGTTTAAATGAAGAAATCAGCACGATTTCCGATTTTACGGAAAGGCTGGGTAGATATTATCAATATATCACAAGAAGCGGTTCAGATGAAGTACCCTTAAAGATGGAATTAAGGCATGTTATGGACTATTCTGAGATTCAAAAAACAAGGTTTGAGCATAATGTAGAAACCGATATGAGCAATCTACCGGAAAATATAGAAAACATTCTTGTTCCAAGACTTATAATCCAACCAATACTGGAAAATATCTATGAACACGCTTTCCCAAAGAATAAAAGGGAAAATGAGATTTACATTAAAACTTTTTATTCGGAAGGAAAGGTTTTTATACAAATAGAAGATAACGGAACAAACCTGAGTGACTCGGATATTGAAAAACTAAAAACTAAGCTGGACAACTATGAGAGTGTAGAGGAGAAAACTGGTATAATCAATGTGCATCTGCGGCTACGGCTTAAGTTTGGCAAAGAAAGCGGTTTATCGGTTATACGTAGTGTCCACGGAGGGCTGAGAGTTGATATTGCTATATTCATAGGGGAGGTTTTGTCGAATGTACCGTCTATTAATAGTTGATGATGAACCAAGGATTGCTGACAGTATGTGCCAACTGTTCAGAACAAAGGAAGAACTTGAACTGGAGGTTTTTAAGGCTCACTCCGGGGAAGAAGCAATTCAGCTTTTGCAAACAGTGAGAATTGATATTGTCATGACGGATATAAAAATGTCAGGTATGAGCGGCCTTGAGTTACTGGAGAAAATCCTTGAACACTGGCCTCATTGCAAGGTGATTTTTCTTTCGGGGTATAGTGAATTCAATTATGTCTATGAAGCCATCCACAGGGATGGGGTGAAATACCTGCTAAAGACGGAAAGTTTGGACGTAATAATAGAGACTGTAAAGGATGCCATAAGGAAAATTGATGAAGAAGTGGAACAAACCGATATACTAAAAAAAGCTAAGGAACAAATCAGTCAGACTATTCCGGTACTGAGAAAGGATTTCATTGGAAGCCTTCTGGAGGGCGAGAAAACTGATAGTGCTACCAGGAGTACGCGTTTTAAGGAGTTAGATATAGGGTTATTTGCTGAAGACCCGGTAATGCTGGTGCTTGGACGTGCGGAATTTAAAAAGGAGAGCATGACTTATTCCGACAGGGTGAGCAGTTGTTATTCCATTGATGATATTTTTAAACATTATATCGGGAGTCATTTTAATGCTGTTTCTATTGTATCTGAGGACAATATTATAATATGGCTTATACAGCCAAAGGGGATTCCACAGTATCAGCGTAATGAGCCGGAGAATCTGCGGCTTTCCAGGTACGCCAGCATTATAAAAGGAAACATAGAGTTGGTTCAGGACAACTGCAGAAGAATTTTTAACGTCAATGTATCTTTTGTTGCCGGCTCCAGAATAGTCATGTGGGAAGATATATACATGGAGTATGAGCATCTTAAGAATATCCTTAGAAAATCTATAGCATATGGACAGCAGATGGTTATTTTAAAGGATATTTCTGAAGCGAAAAATAATGATGATAATTCATATATTGGATTTGCGGATTTCAAGCGAAATTTAAAACTGCTGGAAACTTATTTGGATCATGGAGAAGAGAAAGAGTTTATTGAGACATACCAAAAAATTGAATCCTGGGCAAGAAAAAATCTCACATCGAATTATTTTGCAAACATGGAAATCCAATATGCATTGTCTATGGTTTTTCTATCCTATTCAAACAGGAATGGAATAATACAGGATTTGTCTAAAATAATCGATCTGACCGGTATGCTGAGGTTGGAAATTCATGCTGCTCTGGAGGAGTTCTTTAACTACTATTCAGAACTTGGAAAGGGCATTTTTTTAATAAAGAAAAGAGAGGCGGAAACCGGTACCAACGAGATTCTTGACCGCATAAACAAATATATAAATGATAACCTGGGAAGTGATCTCTCTCTTACTATACTTGCAGACATTGTATATCTGAATCCCTCCTACCTTTGTAGGTTTTACAAGCAGTTGACGGGGAGGAATCTCACGGAATACATTATGCAAAAAAGAATAGAGAAAGCAAGGGAATTCCTCCTGGACCGGAGACTTAAAATTAATGAAATCGCCCTGAAGGTGGGTTTTGAATCGCCTTCCTATTTTGGTTTGTGTTTCAAAAAACTGGAAAGAATGTCGCCGCAGGAGTACAGGGACCAAAACATGTAAAAAAATTTGTACGATGTAAAAATGCTTATATTGAGGATGCTGATTCCTGCCTGTTAAAATAGGAGTATAAGAAATGCTCGAGCGTCTCTTTTCTCAACACTATTTAAGGGGGAATTATAATTATGAAGCGAAGAATAGTCAGCCTGGTTGTAGCAGTTGTATTCTTGCTCAGCGCTGTGTTAGGTATTAGTGGATGTGGGAAAAGCAGTGAAACTGCCGTTAACTCACAACCAACAGTAGCAACAACCGAAACGCAGGCCAGTACTGTGGAAGAGAAAATAGATCCACTGGGAAAATATGAGACACCGGTTAATATTACTTGTGTTTTAGGTGCAGATAAAGGACAGGATACATTGCCATCGGGGACTACTCCTGATAATAATGCCTTTATTGACTTATGTAAAGAGAAGTTAGGAATTAATCTTAAGGTACTATGGTCGGTTCCAACTAACCAATATGAACAAAAATTAAATATAACTATTGCATCTGGAACTATCCCAGATATATTCGCTGCCGGTAGATATCAGTTTGAGCAGTTATTGAAAGCAGACTCCATTGCTGATATTTCTGACACGTTTGATAAGTATGCACTGCCGGATGTAAAGTATTGGGTTACATCAGATGGTGGTGATGCTCTAGCAGCTTGTAAAAAAGATAATAAGCAATATGCAATACCTATATATAACGACGTACTTGATTACGTAATGCTTCCTTTTGTCAGGGTTGACTGGCTTAAGAATCTTAATCTCCCTGAGCCAAAAACGATGGATGATTTATTAAAGATCGCAGAGGCATTTACTACACAAGATCCTGATAAGAATGGGAAAAACGACACTAATGGTATAGGTGTTTGTAAAGATGTAATTGGATGGGTTTTTGATCTTACAGGAATCTTTAATGCTTATCACGCATATCCGAACATTTGGGTGAAAGATAATTCAGGGAATTTAGTATACGGAAGTATTCAACAGGAAATGAAACCTGCCCTGGCAAAGCTACAAGAGTTATATAAAAATGGTGTTATAAATAAAGAGTTCGGTGTTAAGGACTTTAATAAGTGTGTTGAGGAAAACACTGCAGGAAAATACGGAATAATGTATGCACAATGGTATGCACCAGGATGGCCCCTCCAGCAACTTATTGACAAAGATCGTAACGCTGATTACAAGTGTTTTCCAAATCTCTCCGCTGATGACAAACCTGTATTGAGCCAAACCGAAAAGGTAGCTATCAATGGTTATCAGGTAGTAAGCAAGAACTGCAAAAATCCTGAAGCATTATTAAAGTTAATCAATTTATTCTATGATATAGAGAATAGCCCGGATAGGGATGCTAAATATGGACAGAAGAGGAAGCCGGAAGGTGGATACGAATGGACATGGGTTCCTGTAAAAGTTTATCAATCTACAGGAGGTAGGGTGGCTTCAAAAGAACTGATTGCTGCTGCAGAGGCTAAGGATCCGTCAAAGATTTCATTAGAGAGTACAAAAGAATTATATACCAAGGCTTTGAAGTTCCTGGATGAGGGAGACAGGTCCCAGTGGGGGACTGCTTTTGGAACAAAACCGGATTCTCCAAGAGCAATCATTGGAAAGCTTTTTGATAGCAATCAAATCATTTTCAATGAGTTTTATGGTTCACCAACCGAAACAATGAAAACAAAGGACCAGACCTTGAAGGCAAAGCTTATAGAAGGATTTAGCAAGATCATCATGGGTTCTGCTCCAGTAGATGAGTTTGATAATTTGGTAATTGAATGGAAAAAACTTGGTGGTGACCAAGTGACCAAGGAAGTTAATGATTGGTATGCAACTGTTAAAAATAAATAGTCTGTTGCAAACAAATCCGGGGCTGTATAACTATACAGCCCTCAATACTTTAGGAGGTAACCTGCATGACTTTGACAACGGCATTTAAAAAATATAGATTAAAATCCGAAATTCCTTATTATCTTATGCTACTACCAGGGTTGGTGGTTCTTGCCATATACTCATACGGGCCGATGTTTGGGTTTATAATGGCATTTCAAGACTTTAGCCCGGCATTAGGTTTTTTTAAATCTCCATGGGTAGGTCTGGAAAATTTCTCTTATATATTTATGAGCAGCGATACCTTCAGGGTTCTTTGGAATACAGTTTTTATATCTTCAATAAAGATAGTATTTTTTATTGTGATACCTATAATTGTCTCATTATTACTAAATGAGGTCTTGTTTAATAAATTCAAAAGAGTAGTTCAAACTACAATACTGTTGCCTTATTTTATCTCATGGCCCATACTTGGAGGCATATTTCTAGATTTGTTTTCATTAAATGGACCTATTAATAAACTTGTAGAAGCAATTGGCTTTGAGCCTGTATTCTTTTTGGGTGATAATAAATGGTTTCCAGTCATTTTAATAGCTACTGATACATGGAAGGTATTCGGGTACAATACTGTGGTATTTTTGGCTGCTATAACCAGTATAGATTTATCACTATACGAAGCTGCAACAGTTGATGGAGCAAATAGATTCCGCAGAATGTGGCACGTAACGCTGCCGGGAATAGCCCCTATAATTATGGTTTTTGCTACAATTGCACTGGGTAACATACTGAATGCCGGCTTTGATCAGGTGTTTACATTATATAGCCCTATTGTATATCAGAGTGGGGATATAATAGATACCAACATTTACAGGCTAGGTCTTGAGAATATGCAATTTGCTCCTGCTGCGGCATTGGGACTGTTTAAATCTGTAGTAACTTTTTCATTTGTTTCAGCTGCATACTATCTGACCTATAAATTTGCCGACTATAGAATTTTCTGAGGAATTGGAGGTGATTTGAAATGAAAACATACAAAACTTTTGGAGAAGTTACTTTTCATACAATTAATATGATTTTAATGGCTTTTTTAACGGTTATTTGCGTACTGCCTTTTTTACATACGCTTGCCATATCACTAAGCTCAAATGTTTATGCCCAGGCCGGTGAGGTTGGTTTTTTGCCTGTGGGCTTTAGCCTTAGAGCATATCAGTTTGTAGCTGCCAAGGGAGATTTTATTCAAGCATTTGGGGTTTCTGTTGAAAGGCTTGTTATTGGTTTGCTGGTGGGAATGCTCCTGATAGTGCTTACTGCATATCCACTCTCAAAGGAGAAAAAGATCTTTCGGGCAAGAACAGTATTTGCGTGGATATTTGCCTTCACCATGTATTTTAATCCGGGACTAATGCCGCAATACATGGTAGTAAAAATGACAGGTCTGATTGACAGCATATGGGCACTTATATTACCCCAGGCAGTGGCTGTTTTTTATATTGTTCTTATACTGAATTTTTTTCGTTCAGTCCCAAAGGAAATTGAGGAATCGGCAATAATGGATGGAGCTGGACAGTTCCGGATCCTTTTTAGAATGTATATACCTGTTTCAAAGCCGGCTCTGGCAACTGTAGCACTGATGATAATGGTTGGCCATTGGAATTCGTGGTTTGAGGGCTTGATTTTCATGAATAATGCATCCAAGTATCCTCTACAGACCTATTTGCAGACTTTAGTCATACAAAAGAACTCTATGTTTATTACAAAAGAGGATATTGAGAGGTTTAAAGACCTTTCAGAAATTACTGTAAGGTCATCGCAAATTTTCCTTGGTGCGCTCCCTATGATTATTATATATCCATATCTTCAGAGGTTTTTTATAAAGGGCATTGTTCTGGGAAGTGTAAAGGGATAAGTGTAAAAAATTAGATTACGGGAGGTAGGTATATGTTAAAAAAAGTTATGGCAGCAGTTTTTATTATTTCCGGTTTGTTATTATTTACTTCAACAACATCCTTTGGAACGACTTTTTACAGCCACCCCAGGTTCATATTAATAAATGACTGGGGATTTGGTCGTGGTCAGAATTTCGCTGCACCTATTGTCTCACCTATGCAAGATGCTCAATATGTATCAATCCATGGCGTGGACCCAAAAGACAAATTGGGTAAGTGGGGTGAGAACTTAATACTTAGAAATAACTATATTTTCTTTCCAAAATGGGATCTAGCTTCAACAACGCTGTTCAGATCAGTGGCTTTAAAACAGGACAGCATAAACGAATGTCTTGATAAACTTAATGCAATACGAGCTTATAACCCTGATTTTAAGATAATTACATATAATGATACAAGTATGCTTGGAGAAAGATATCTGGATGCTGGCGATTCTTGGTGGTTAAGGGATTTACGTGGGAATAGGATATCTGATTTCCCATATATGTATAACCTTAATATGAATGATAGCAGCTACAGAGTTAACACAGCTGCTCGTTCCCAAGCGCTTGCTAACGCTGGGTTTAGCGGTCATTTCTATGATGTTATCGGTTCAACAATGAATAGAGGTTCGATAGAGTTCTTAAGTGATCAGAGATCCAGACTCGGTAGTAATTGGATTATGTTGGGAAACAGTGATAATATGGACTCCTGTATAGAAAACACCTCAAATCAGCAGAATACAAATGGTGTACTGCTTGAACAATGGGACGAATACAATTTCAATGAATCAGACGGATTTAATTTCTGGAAGAATAAAATGATTTACATTACAGATCACTATGTTTCTCCAAACGTTTCAGCTTTTCTAGGTTTATATGGTCAATGGAATATACCCAGAGCAGCAAATATGGGAATAGCAGCCACTTGCCTTTTTGGTGACGGATA
>CAYQCA010000071.1:14420-16853 GCA_964415835.1 uncultured Clostridium sp.
GCTATATTCACACCTGATGAAGACTTGCCCATAATTCCTGATACATTAACTCTTGATGGGATTGATGGATTTACATTTTTTGGACCGAAGGATTATAGTAGTTCTGTTGAAGCTACACAGGGGGGTTGGGTGTATGTAAACAATGATTCCAACTTCTATAGCAATAATTACAACGTAAGTAATGTAAGCGGAGATGAGCTTGTAGTAAGGTTTCATGGTACAAATGCGAAAATTTATGGTAAAAAAGGTCCTGACTGTGGAAAGATAGACGTATATGTTGATGATGTCTTCCAACAGACCATAGACCTTTATAGTTCAACTACTACTTACAAGGCATTACTTTATGATACAGGAACAATCAGCCATGGAAGTCACCATATCAGATTTACCATACGTTCCGATAAAAATATCGGTGCAACTGACAAGAAGGTATATCTTGATTATTGGCAATACACAAATGTTGTAGAAACTATTGCTGAACCGACAATCAAAAAGGCATATTCCTCCCAAGGCAACCTGCATATTGAATGGAAAAACGTAATATCCGGAGGTGTTGAAAACGATACCCGTGACTGGGCGCCTAACGAAGCTGGTGCAGGTTATTATGTAATGTGGGGAACTAACGCCGGAATATACAACCATAAAATAGATGTGGGATATACTACCAAGGTGGATCTCGGGCTTCAGGAGGGTATTCAGGACAATACTACATACTATGTCAAGGTAGTCCCTTATACTCCTGAGAGAAAAGATGGAATTCCATCTACCGCAACAGCTTATTATACATCATGCCCAACAGAACAAACAATGCATACATATCGTGTGCCACAAGGAAATATAAAAGTAGGTCAGCCCTTTGAGCTTGGAACCGAGTTCTATACCACTGTTCCAGGTTATATAACTAAAGTAAGGTTTTACAAGTCAACTCAGGAAGGGGCGGAATCCGGCAACAGGGAGCATAATGTTACCATATACAATGAGACAGATGGAACTGTGCTGTTTCCAACCCATCAATGGACTGTTCCCAACACAAAAGAAGGCTGGTATGAATATATCCTCCCACAACCTGTAAAAGTAGTTCCGTCCAAGATTTATACAGTATCGGTTTCGACTATAAAAACTGCTGACAATAATTGCAGGTATATGTACAAATCAGGCATGTTCAGCTCACCTATAAAATCCGGAAATATAGTGGCATTGAGAGGTGTTTATGGTGCTACTTTGGGAAGCAGGCCGGATGGTCATACTGAAACCTCATATTTTAGGGATGTAGTGTTTGTACCTGACCTGGGACAGAGTATATCAAGCGGACAGTCTGCAGCTTCGGCATACACGTATCCCAACAGAGGGGAATGGGGGACAGTATTTAAAACCAATGTTGACGGACAAATTACACAGGCACTTCTATATACTTTCAGTTCTGAGGGTGGAGAACATGAGGTAAGGATATGGAGGAACAGTGATAATGTGTGCATTGCAGGCCCGTATACGTGGACCTTTGATTCTGGAATTACGGGATGGAGAAGCTTTGCCCTTCCGGAGACGGTGAAAATAGCTGCAAACACTGATTATACCATTAGTATATCATCATCGTCGGATAAAATCGTATCTTATGCGAACCAGTACTTCAGCAATCCAGTTAATAATGGGAATCTTATAACTTATACCGGCAGTGGAGTTTTCACATATACACTTGGGGCACGGCCTACTTCTGTAGATAATAATAACAGTTGGTGGAGAGACATTGTGTTTGTGCCCTACAAGCAGCAAAACATTTTTAAAACTGATACTCCGGCAGCATCATATACATATGGTGCTCAGCTTGAGGCGGGGACAGTATTTAAATCAAACACAGCAGGTACGGTGACCGCTGTAAGGATTTATGCTGATGCTTTTGAAAGTGGGGTACATAAGGTAAGAATATGGAGAAATAGTGATAATGCATTAGTGGTTGGTTCTTATGATTGGAATATTACTCCTGGTACGTTAGGATGGAAAGAGTTTACACTGCCTACACCTTTGTCAATACTGGCAAATACTGATTATACGGTAGTTGTCTCAACTTCTTCTGATAAAACGATAGTATACACACAGAACTATTTTGATAGTCCGGTCAATAACGGCAATATAATAACTTATTCCGGGAGCGGGGTATATACCTATACCCTGGGTACAAGACCAACAACAGTTGATTACTACTCTTCCTGGTTTAGAGATATAGTATTTGTACCAAACTGAGTTTTATATTTGTTATAAAGTAAAATACTTTAATAAAACCCTCTTGTAATGGAACATGTCATTTACTAAGTTCTATTTCAAGAGGGTTTTTGAATTATATTCATGAAACATGTTATAATATTTCTGGAGGCAAGCTTTGATATCAAGGAACAGTTAAATAATTAAAGCCCATAAATATATGAGTGTATTCTTGCG
>CAYQCA010000072.1:0-16805 GCA_964415835.1 uncultured Clostridium sp.
TTGCTTCAACTGTTCCACCACTTTTCATAATTTGGTCTAATGTGTATTTGTATGTGGCATTGTCATATATACTTAAATTTCCTTTTACATCATTAATACCTACGTAATCTGGAGATATTGGCATATAGTATGTTCTGCCTACCCCACCTTTGTCGACATTGGCTAATTCTACATATATCTTAGTTGACATTGAACCATCTGAACTTGTAAATAGAAATGTCCAACCTATACAAAATGCTTGAATTGATGAAGTTGATGCTGTTGAACCTACTGTCATTGTAAAAGCCTGGTGTCTTTCAGGAGTATTGTCATAATAAATCTTAATTACATTACTATCTGCAGAATATACAATAGTTATATTACTAATTAAAATAATTATTATAAGCACATAACAAAATATTTTTTTCATTAATTACCCCCTATTTATTTTGATACTCTTATTTCTGATATATTACTAAAAGATTCACATTTTAAACCTGCATTTAAAGGAGCAAATGTTACTTCAACTTCTCGTTCATACCAAGTGTCTAACTTAGAAGGTTTTCTTGTATCAGAAACAATTTCAGAATTCAGCAAATCTGTCCCTGTAGGACTTAAATATTTATACCTTATAGTACCTCTTAAAACCATCCCTTTAGCTTCTGGATAGACTATCATTCCTGTACTTGTTACAAAATTACCTTGTGATACTATAGTGTTTTTTTTCATGTATGTATGCCATTTTGGTAAATAATTATTGAATTCGTAAGCAAACTTAACTTGCTTTATACTGTTTGTAAAAGAATCCAAGTCTTTATAGTTCATATTAAGAAAAGCATTAACATAAATTTTTGCAATTCTAACCATTTCGTCTGCCATCTGATCGGCTGTCATTCCATAGCCAATACCCCAGTTACTTAAAGCGTTCGTTTCTTCATATAAAGCCTTGTTGCTCTCATAATATGAGTCGTAATACAAACCTTTAGTATTACTGAGTAACTCTTCTGGTATGTCCCTAACACTTTCCTGCCATGCCTTGTAATCTGCAATCTCTTTGTTTTCCTGCTCTTGCTTTTGTTCTAATTCTGCTTTTTTATCTGCTTTATAGCTTTCAGTATTTGCCTTGTAATCTACAAGATTAACAATTATAGCAGCGACTTCACTTCTCTTTAAATCAGTATTAGGATAGAAGTATCTTTTGCCGTCTTTCAAAGAACCTACCATTAGAAATTCTTTATATGCTGTGTTTGAATATCCTAAATTAGCTGTAGTATCTGCAAAAGGGCTTTTCATAGAAACGTCTTCCAGGAGATTTAAAGCCCGGCATAACATTTCTACTGCTTCTTGTCTTGTAATGGCCTTGTTGGGATTAAAGTTAGCTCCCTTGTCGATTATATTATTGTTCACTGCAGCGGAGATCCATTTTTTTGCCCAGCTATTTTTAGTATCTGAATATGTATAGCCGTCAATCTGAACTAATCCGGTAGACTTACAGAGAAAGGTAACAAATTCTGCTCTTGTCACTGAACTGTTTGGTCTGAATGTTCCATCTGTATAGCCTGAAGTTATTTGCAAAGTTATAAGTTTAGTTACATGATTGTAATACCAATCGGACTTTTTAACGTCGTTAAATCCTTCCGCTGATACAGGAGTACTAATTCCTGTTGAAGCTAAAATTGCTACTAATGCTATAAAAGATATTATTTTTTTATAATTTTTCATAAGTCTTTCCCTCCAAAATGTTTTATTTTATAATTTCCAAGGTGCTATAACTAGCACTAATTGTTTTATTAAGTGTACTTCTATTTCTCCAATTCCCACGGTGGGACTATCATTGGTGGTTCTTCCTGTTTTGGTGGATCATATGTAATCTTTATTGTTCTTGTTTTTTCTTCCCAGTCTACCTTTGCTGCGAAGTTTTCAGAGACGAAACGAAGTAGTACAAAAGTTCTGTTTTCGTAAATTGCAGCTGGAGTATCCATTTTAACTTCAACGCCATTTACTAATGCAACTGCTTGTCCAATTTTTAAGTATATTGTTCTTTTTTCAGTTTTTGATAAAAGCGTAATAGTAACCGATTTTGTATCAGGATTCCATTCTGTTATTGCTCCCAGTTCTTTAGCCAGGGATGCAATAGGGACCAGTGTTCTTCCGTTCATAATTCGAGGCTCTGAATCGAAGGTAAGTGCTTTTCCGTTAAGCTGTATAGTTATTTTGGTTTGTGTCACTGCAGCCAATGGTGTAATACTAATTACAAAAACTGCAAGTACTAGCATTAAGCAAAAGATTCTTTTTGACACTGCGTATGTAACTCCTTTTCCTTATGAAAATTTAATTTGACAGATGTTTACTTTTGAATTGAATTTTATACAGAGATCGCCACGAATGTGTCGCCTCAAGTTAATTGATTAGTTATTTACTGAATCACACTAAAAGTCGCTATTGAGGTGTGATTTTTTATTGCTATCTTTTCTTTAGATAATTAAGCAAGGCTATTACAATAATACTCAAAGATAATGCTTTATATACGCTCATAGCCTGACCTCCTTAGTACGGAGGTGACCTCGCCTTAACAATCTCTTTAAATAATACCATAACTTTCCAATATGTTCAAGCTATCAATTTTTATTTTTCTACAAAAAAACAGCCTATTTCTAAGCCGTTTGTCTATAGTGCTTTCTGCCCTTTTTCATGCTTACGCTCTTCAAGTTCCTTATCAGTACCTATGTATTCATATTTATAGCCTGTAATTCGAGTAAGTACATCTGCTATATTTTTTAGTCTTTTTAGTCTCTCTTCAGGTGTAATATCAGGCTTAATTATAACTGTATCCGGCATTTGCACTCCTCCTTTTTACAAGTGTATTAATCATAGGCTGTCCGATATGCTTTGAGAGTCTTTTTTACTATCAGAATTTTTCCCAAAACCATTTCCAAAATCATATTACCAAAATTGAATGCATATATGGTTATTGGTACTATAATTGAAATCTAGCTTGTGCCAGAAGGACTATAAATTTATTTTAATTGGAGTAGGGTCAATGGTTAAAACTTGCATATATCTTCGCAAATCTAGAGAAGATGAGAAGCTGGAAAAAGAATTAGGTAAAGGTGAAACATTATCAAAACATAGAAAAGATCTGCTTAGTTATGCTAAAGCTAAAAAGCTTACAATTGCTAAGATATATGAAGAGCTTGTTTCCGGAGAAAGTCTTCTATACAGACCCGCCATGCTTGAGCTTCTTAAGGATGTTCAGGAAGGTCTATATGACGCTGTGCTTGTAATGGATCTTCAGAGACTTGGCCGTGGTGATATGGAAGAACAGGGCATCATTCTGAAGGCATTTAAAAATACCGATACCAAAATAATAACTCCAGACAAGGAATATGATCTGTCAAACGAGTTTGATGAAGAATACAGTGAATTCGAAGCTTTCATGAGCCGTAAAGAGTATAAAATGATTAATAAACGTCTACAGCGCGGAGTAATACGTTCAGTTAAGAGCGGTAACTATAATTCACCATTTGCGCCTTATGGTTACTTAATCAAAGAAGAGAAACTCGGCCGTACTTTGGAACCACATCCTGAACAGGCTGATATAGTAAAAAGTATTTTTGATTGGTATGTTAATGAATCTGTCGGCAGCCAAATAATCTCAGACAGGTTAAATAGTATGGGCTTACGGACAAATAAAAATAATAAATGGTCTAGTCACTCTGTTACCGGTATTTTAAAAAACCCTTTGTATACCGGGAAAATTGCATGGGGCAAAACATTAAATTACCGAACCTGTAAGAAAAAAAGCGCGAACAGACATCTTCCTGAAGATAAATGGATAGTAGTTGAAGGCAAGCATCCTGCTATAATTTCTGATGAGTTATACGAGAAAGCTAAAACAATCATGAAAAATAATATCAAAACACCGGTTAAGCCGTCTACCAGTCTGAGTAATGCACTTGCAGGTTTGTGTGTTTGCGGGGTTTGCGGGTCAAAGATGCGTTATAGACCTTATCTAAAATCAGATCCTCACCTTATGTGCATAAATAAATGCGGTAATAAAAGTAGTAAATATGCCTATGTTGAAAAAAGGGTCCTTTCAGCGCTCAAGGAATACCTGGATCAATATAACTTTGATATTAGCAATAGAACAGAAGCTGTAGGTAGCAATGAATCCGCTTTAAAAAGCAGCATAACACAACTTGAACGGCAGCTCAGTGAGGCCTATACACAGAAAGATAATATATTTGACCTGCTGGAAAAAGGGATATATTCCCTGGAGACTTTCACACAGAGATCAAATAATATCGCCCTTAAAATAGATGCTATTAAACAATCAATTAATGATACTACACTCATTTATCACAAAGCTCTGGATAGAAAATCCTACAAAGATGAATTTATTCCACGTATCACGAAATTGATTGACGAGTATCCGAATCTTAAAACTGCAGATGATAAAAATCTTTTATTAAAAAGCGTATTAGAAAAAGTCGAGTACATCAAGGATAGAAACTGTAGAAATGACAACTTTGAAATCCGCATATATCCGTGGTTGTAGCATATGTCTATTCTCGAATGTACTACTCATTAAACCACGTATCGATTCCCACCGTCTCATTATCCTTCAAACTGTCATATCTGCCATCCGAGGTAATTACACGCACTCCATACTCCTCCAGAAAGTCCAGAAACATAAGTGTTTTTGCGTTATTCCTGCCCAATCTCGACAGATCCTTTAAAACCACCAGATTTACATAGCAAGCCAGTACATCCTTTTTTAATTCATCCAGTGCATTTCTTTCAAAGCCTGAACCCGAAACATTATCATCAATATACGTTTTGTATATGGTACCAAGATTGTTTTTCACTACAAAATCAGCCAATAGTCTTCTCTGGGTTTCTATAGTTTCTATATTTTCTTCGTTATCGTCTCTGCTCTGTCTGACGTATATACCTATATGATAATTGATATCAGGCTTATTAAACCCCAACATGACACCCTCCTCAATGTTATAAATTAAAATCTATGAATTAAGAACAATGATTTTGTATATCAGATCTTTTGCTTTTACCTTGTCGTTGTAAATTTTAATTATTTTTTTGATTTTATTTTTTGACATATTGATTCCTCCATTTTACCTGTTTTAAGAGGATTTTGAAGATTCTATTTTATTTATATTCACAATATCTAAATATTAAAATTTGTCCATAAAAAACAGTAAGATTATAACGCATTGGTTTGGATAAAATAACTCCCAAATAAAAAAACACCTATCGACTAGAAACTAATCAATAGGTATTTTTTATATTTAATCAATTATTCTTTTGTCGGTAATTATCATATCCAGCGGCACATCGAATTGGTCAACCGGTATTTCTTCATAAACCTGAAGATCATAGCAAACACCAATTTTTGAGCACTCAGTTGATGTTTCCTTTAAAAATCTATCATAATATCCTGCGCCATAACCCATTCTATTTTTTTTCTCATCAAATGCAGTTCCGGGTACTATAATTACATCAAACTTTTGGGGTGCAACAATATTTTTTTCCTCCAAAACCGGTTCCAGAATACCATAAGTTCCGGGAGAAAGCTCATCTAAGCCGGAAATACTCACAGCAAGCATACGACTGCCTTTATCACGTGTTTTTTCAACATATGGAACACTTATGTGCTTCCCTGAGTTAATCCAGTTGGATATAAGATTATGAGTTTCCACTTCACTTCCGAAGCTGACATAGCACATAATATTTACAGCATTCATAATGCATTCCAGCTTATTTAGTTTTTCTATAATACACTGTGATTTATAGTATAAGTCTTCTTTTTCCATTTTGTCTCTTGCTAGAATGGACTGTTTTCTGATATTGTCTTTATTTATGTTTTCCAAGCCTCCATATACCATTGGTTAAGTCATGAAACAAAACTAATGTTAGTTATAAAATTCAGGCCCTAATGCCAAAAATATAGTAAACCAAAAAATAGACATAATTACAAAAGCAATAAGAGAAATTGTTAACAGTGCAGCACCAAATGACCTCTTATCTGAATCTGTATCACTGGACAAAAGTATCAATCCCACTATAACACCTATAATCTGGCCAATACCGGGCAATATACATGCAACTGCCGTAAGTATAACCTTGGTCCAGTTATTTATTTGTTTTGGCATTACATATCTATTATTTAAAAGAAGTTCTCTTTCTAAACTATTTACTTGCCTATTCATCCACTGCAACTGATTCTGACTATAATTAAATGACTTTGAAACCGTTTCCACATTATTTTCTATTGATTCATTTTTGGGATCGTCATTTTGTTCAATTAATTCTGTGTCCTGGTCAATTGAACCTGTGTCTTCGCATTGTTGCATATCTAATGTCTCTTGACTTATTTCCTGTACCATTCTGGTATTCCTCCAAATTCAACAATTTCGTTAAATATTGTAACATAATATTACAAATAAAGGAATGAGACTAAGACATTATTTTTTAGCTGACAAATAGTATATCCCCAATAGACCTTTTATTACATCATTATAATTATCTCTTGTTATATTATGCAAGTATCCGTTTTCCATGTGTATGTACATTTTTATCCCAGAATATTTGTCGTTATCCATTAATGCGCTTATTATGTCTATTGAATCCAAGGGTCTTTTGAAGTCTCCAATCCATCGGTTGGTACAGTCTTCAATTATAAAATCTTTATGATAAAAACTATTTAAAAATCCCCTTATTTCGCCCTGCTTGGATGACCATAAACTTATAGAAACCGCCATAAACGCTTCCCCCAAAATCCAATATATTTTATCCACATATTAATATAACATATACTGAGTAAAAAGCTGTAATGTAAATTAAACCAAGGCATTAGGAAATATTGTTATAATAAATTCTATCCTATAGAAATTAAAAAGAGCGCCCATGTCAGGCACTCATTTAATTTTTTTCGAGTTATCCTATCTCCCCAAAAGTCTTCCGGACAGAGCTTCAACCTCATATTTGATTTTCTCTTCGTCAATATTTGTAAATATTCTGTTTTGCATTATAATATCGCCATCAATGATAACTGTATCAACATCAGAAGCCTGAGCAGAGTATACCAGCATTGAGGCTGGGTTGTTTTTAGGATAAAAATGAGGCTTGTCTGTATCTATTAAAATAACATCAGCTTTCATGCCTTCCTTCAATATACCGGTATCTTCAAAGCCTATTGCCTTAGCCCCATTCATCGTAGCCATCTTCAGTACTGTGTCTGCATTCATCAGCTGAGGATTCATGGCAATACCCTTGTGAAGTAATGCTGCGATATTCATTTCTTCAAACATATTTAAATTATTGTTACTTGCAGCTCCATCTGTTCCAAGGCAAACATTAATGCCTCTGTCCAGCATTTCTTTAACCCTGGCAATACCACTCCCCAGCTTTAAATTGCTGGTTGGGTTGTGCACAATGCTGCAGCCCACCTCTTTCATTATATCCAAATCATTATCTGTTAAATGTACGCAATGTGCTGCCATTACAGGGACATCAAGCACACCGGTTTTTTTGCATATTTCTACCGAGGTCATGCCGTAATCCCTATTGCTGGATTCAACTTCTGCCGTAGTTTCCAAGAGGTGTATATGGATTCCTGTGTTTAGCTGTCTTGCCAGCTTTGCAGCATTTTCAAGGGTTCTCTCATTAAACATATAAACTGAATGGATTTCAACATATACCTTAATTCGCCCATCTGCGGAATTATGATATTTGTTGTAATAGTCAATAGCTCCCTGGCTTTTGTCCAGTCTCTTCAATTCACCGCCTTCGAAAAACTGTACCGGACTCTTGCACAAATTGGCTTTGATGCCTGTTTCGGTGACTGCGCGGGCAACCTCATCCATAAACATGTACATATCTGCAAATGCCGTTATACCAGATTTAAGCATTTCAGCTATCCCAAGCATGGTCCCCCAATATACATCTTTGTCAGTAAGCTTTGCCTCTATCGGAAAAATATTATCAAACAACCAGGCTTCCAGGGCAATATCATCTGCATAATTTCGCATCAGTGTCATGGCGCTGTGGCTGTGAGCATTTACCAATCCCGGCATAGCTATCTTGCCCCTACCGTCTATGACGCTCTTTGGATTAATACCATCAGGCATATTTTCCGATACAAAACATATCTTTTTGTCCTTTATTCCTATACATCCATTTTTAATTATGGCGTCTTTATCGTTTAAAGTAACTATTTCAACATTTTTTATTAATAGATCCAAACTTGTCAAATCTGCCTCCATGTCTTATTCTGCCCAGCTATTGAGATATTTTTTCTGCTCGCCGGACAGCTTGTCAATCTTTACTCCCCAAGCCTTTAGTTTCATTTCTGCAACAGCCTTGTCAATTTCGGCAGGAACGTCGATTACCTTGTTTCCAAGCTTACTATAGTTCTTAAGCATATATCTTGCAGATAAAGCCTGCAGTGCAAAGCTCATATCCATTATCTCTGCAGGATGGCCGTCTCCGGCTGCCAGATTGACCAGTCTTCCCTCAGCCAATAAATTAATCCATCTGCCGTTCTCCATTTTGTAGCCCATGATGTTGTGTCTTTGCTCACGCTTTTCAACGGCCACTTTCTCCAGTTGCTCAACAGATACTTCCACATCGAAGTGACCCGCATTACAAAGAATTGCACCATCCTTCATGTTTTTAAAGTGTTCTACTGTAATTACGTCGCGGCAGCCTGTAACAGTTATAAATAAATCACCAACTTTAGCTGCTTCAGACATTTTCATAACCTTGTAGCCATCCATCACTGCTTCAGCAGCCTTAATAGAATCAATTTCGGTAACAATAACATTTGCACCAAACCCCTTGGCTCTCATGGCAATACCTTTGCCGCACCAGCCATATCCGGCTACAACAACATTTTTGCCTGCTACAATAAGGTTTGTTGTTCTGTTTATTCCATCCCAGACAGATTGGCCTGTCCCATACCTGTTGTCAAATAGGTACTTGCAGTTTGCATTATTAACTGCTATCATAGGGAACTTTAGAGCGCCTTCCTTTTCCATGGCTTTCAAGCGCAGCACTCCGGTAGTTGTTTCTTCACAACCTCCCATAATGTGTGGCAGTAATTCTTTTCTTGTAGTATGAAGAAGATTTACCAGGTCCCCGCCATCATCTATAATAATATTTGGCTTATATCCCAGAGCCAGGTTCAGATGCTCTTCATATTCCTTCTTAGTCGAATTATACCAGGCATATACATCCAATCCGTCTGCAACAAGTCCTGCAGCTACATCATCCTGGGTTGAAAGTGGATTACTTCCCGTTACTGAAACCTCTCCTCCTCCAATAGCAAATATCTTTGCTAAATAAGCAGTTTTAGCTTCAAGATGAACCGATACTACAATTCTTACTCCTTTAAAGGGTTGTGTCTGGCTGAATTCCTCTTCAAGGCTTCTCAAAAGAGGCATATTCTTTCTTACCCATTCAATTTTCTGCTTGCCCTTTTCTGCGAGAGATATATCACGTATAACACTTTTCATGTTTTACCTCCATTTTTTATCAATATATTCAAAATTATAAGCTACATTATATCGGCTTTCAATAAATTATTTAATTATAACGCATCGATTTAAATAAAATTTTTCGACTGTAGAAAAATTTTATTACCTTTACGCGTTTCAACGAGGTGGGAGATAATGCTCATAAGCCTGGCAAGCCAGGCATTTAACTGAAAGCAAAAGCTCACCTCGTTATTTCGCTTAAAGGCTTTATTTCGAATCCTTTTTTTATTATGCCATCTATCATCCCATCCAGATTCCCTGCGTCATACTGGTTAAAATGCAGCAAAACAATTGACCCTTTACCGCATTTACTTACTACATGAGATTCTATTCTCTTAGAAATATCAGACACAGTATGTGTATCTTTCATTGGTCTAATTATACTGCTGTAAGTTTCTACATTCCATGCTATAACTGAGTACCCGTTTTTTTGAGCAATAGAAAGTACCCTATTATCTTTTCCGCCGTTCCCCCCCGGAAACCTTATAAAAGCAAACTCATTCTTCATTTTAAATAAATAGTCTTCCCCGAGAAATTGCTTTACCGTGCTTTCCCATCCTGTTATTTCTTTCTGAATCAGATCATCTGAAAGTTTTGTAAGATTTTTATGATTCTGTGTATGATTGCAAATCTGGTGACCTTCTTCAACAGCTCGTTTCCAGACTTCAGGATTTCTTTTTATTGCTTCTCCTATTACAAAGAAAGTACATTTTATATTTTTGCTTTTCAGGACATCAAGTACCTTCGCAACTATGTTTTTGTCATATCCGTCATCAAAGGTTAACGATATCTGTGCACGCTTTGAGCCTTTGTATATGGATGGGTTGACCTTACCATAATCCTTTTTATCTTCTTCCTTTAGGTTGAGTTGTTTATCTTCCTTTTTACTTTCCACAGCAGGTTTATCTGGCTCAGTTACTTTGCTTGGTTTTGCCTCAATCGATGTATTAGCAGGTTCCGGTGTTTTATAATTATATACCTCCGAAGTTACTGAAGATTGCCCTTTTGAAGGGGATTGTATACTAACAGAATTTGACGATGAAGAAGGCAATTGTTCATTTTGTGATATCGATATTTTATTATTTTCGGATTGAATATTTAACTGCTGTATTCCGTTATACCATATAAATACAATTGCTATAATACAAATGGACAAAAAGTATACTATTCTGGCAAATTGTTTTTCCCCATCGGGTGTAGACAGCATGCTGTACCTGTCATACCAGCTAATCAAGTCAAATTTACGCATTTTTCTTATCATCTATATTCCTTTTAATTTATTCTGTATTTATTATACTTGTTAATTTCATATTTTAACAGAGAAAAAGAAGACAATATAGTCTTCTTTTATCCATATACTAGTTTTATTTACTTTTCAAGTTAATATTTATCCAATTACATTTCTATTGCTTTTTTCGCTGTTTTCTTTGTACTTGTACCTTTTTTAGCAGCCTTTTTACTAATTTCCTCTTTATCAGAATCCTTTGATTTTGTTTCAGCTTTGGCCTTTTTGGCTGAAATTTTGAATACATAATTCTCTCCTGAATTATTATCCCAATTCTCCGCAGAATCTTTAAAGCATAAACTAAAATTTTTCTCATTCTCTATTTTCAGTTTTGCCTTAAATACGCCTTGGTCAAGGTCCATTGGTATAAATGCTTTATTCTCCCAACTATCTCCATATCCTATGTGAGCAAAAACGCAATCTGCTCCAGACTGGGCTAGCAAACCATTATACATTAATTCAACAGTATCTCCGTTATAAACTGTTTTTTTGGAAAGAAACACTCCATTAGTATCATAAGCTTTTGTTGCCATTGTACAACCTCCATTTAAGCATAATTATAGCGCATCAATTCTGTAGAAAATTTTCGGATGGAGAAAAATTTTCACCCCCTGCGCCTTTTAACGAGGCAATTATAGCATGTCGTTGTAAATAATGTCAATTAATTCCTGTCGAATATATATCTTATTTTTGCAATACAAGTTTATCAAGAGTAGGATTAACTCCTAATGTTTGCTTCAGCTTATTATACTCATCCAATAGGCTTTTATTTAAAGACCCGGTTTTCTCCGCCCTGATCATTAAATTTTTCGGTGTTTCGAGCGGAGATACATATTCTACTATCGAAGCCTTATACCCCAGTGATTCTAGTATCATAAGTCTTATACCATCAGTGAGGACATCTGCCATTCTGGCCTTTAATACTCCATGCTTTGTAATATTGCGAAGCATTTCGAATGAGTACTGGCTTAATATTTCCTTTTGGCAGCACGGAACCATTACCATTGCCTTGGCGTTGTTATTTACTGCAAATGCAATTGCCTCATCGGTAGCAGTATCACAAGCATGTAAACTTATTACCAAGTGTATATCCTCACTTGGAGTATATGTTCTAATATCTGTCACTTTGAAATCCATATTTCTGTAATCAAGCTGCCCAGCTATTTTACGGGAAGCATCGATAACTGTCTGGGATATATCAAGGCCAATAAAATGGCAGTTCTTTTTGAGTACTTCCTTTATATAATAATTCAAAACAAAGGATAAATAGGATTTCCCGCAGCCGCAATCTACAACATTAATAGTTTCGTACTTTGCACATAAAGTTTTTAGCATTTCATCCACTAACTCAATATAATGGTCAATCTGATTATACTTTCTGATCATATCATTTTTTATTTTACCATTTTCACCTAGAATACCTATTGCTTTAAGTACATCATCCGCAGGTCCCACTTTGATATAATAATCCCTGTTGGCAATGTGTGAAGTTTCAGTATGTTCGCTGTTGTTTTCGGATAGTTCATTATCCCTGGTTTTCATCTTTACATTTTTATCATCTGCTTCAATGAAAATAGTGGTTCCTCGTTCCACATAGACCAAATATAAGGCTTCGTAATTCTCAGCAATTTTAGATACCCTTGCCCCCAGCCATGAAACCTCTATTTTATCTGTTCTGCCGTTATATTGCAGCAATAATTTATTATCCTGTAGTCTGACATTTGCCTCATATTGCTTTGTTCCGGACTTCAGAGTAATGGTTATCCTTTTAAAATAACTCTCATTTTCTGTTATCCTCTGCTCCAATCCGGTTAGAAAAAGCCCAAGCTTCTGTATACTTTGCTTGTTCATATACACTCACCTCTTTATTAATATTTTTTAATCATAAACTTAGCATTGAATCCCTTAACAATTGAACATCGTCCTGATCAAGTTCCTTGCATTCACCAAGTTTAAGTGATTCATCCAATTTCAGTCTTCCCATACTCATTCTCTTTAAATAAATAACTTTTTTATCCACCGCTTCGAACATCCTCTTTACCTGATGAAATTTTCCCTCAACTATAGTTAGGTTTATTTCGGAAATCTCATCTGATTTTAATATTTCAAGCTGTGCAGGAAGGGTTTCATATCCATCGTCCAAAATCACACCATTTCGGAATGCATCAATATCCTCTACGGTTACTCTGCCTAAAACGTGTGCAAAATATTGCTTTGGAACGTGTTTTTTGGGTGAAAGAATTTCGTGTGCCAGCTGACCATCATTTGTCATTAGCACTAGACCTTCTGTATCAATATCCAGCCTTCCCGCGGGGAATAATTCAAAACATTTATATTGTTCTGGCAAAATATCAAAAACAGTTTTTTGCCTGGTATCAGTGGTGGCCGAAATTACACCTTTGGGCTTATTCATCATAAGGTAAATGAATTTGCGGTAATTTAACCTTATTCCATTCATTTCAATAACATTCTCATTTGGATCTACATGCAGCCCGCTATCATTTACTATTTTCCCATCCACTATTACCAGACCATTTTTAACTGCGCTCTTTATTTCAGTTCTTGAGCCGAATCCGAAATTAGAAAGTACTTTATCCAATCGCTGTTTATTTTTCAAAAAGCATTACCTCCCAGCTGCATTCTAAAACCAATTAATCAGGACATTTTACGCCAACCCTTGGGATATAGATTTTTAAGCATATCGCCAGTTTGCTTTGCCCATCCGATAGGATATCCATCAACACATATGCCGGTATACCCTTTTTCACCTGACTCCATCATAGTTTCACCCTTTAAGTAACTATTTATCTCTCTAGAATCAGCGGCAAAATTAATTTTATTTTTAATCTCATTGTAATTTAACGATACGGCAAAGGAGTGAGACGGTATAAATCCCTTCGGTCCCAGTTCACCCAGATACCACCCAAATTTAGCAACCTTCAAACCGGACAAATCAGGACTTTGAACCGGTAAACAGTATACATTCGCACCTTTTTGGAATATGTGGCCCTCCGGATTTAAATTTGTATTGTTTTTTATAAAATCTGTCACTACGGGATCTATTGTAGATGTTTTATCAGGCCTATCCATCCTGCTATCTGTCTCAACGGCACTGTCAGTTTTTCTGATTAATGCTGCAAAATGTCCTTCTCCATTAAGTTTGTGTGGCCATAGTCTGGCAGCCTTACTAAAATCGTATTTGCCGCTTGACCATTCGGTACGACCTCCCACAATACCTGCAGCCTTTGGAATTTCCAACAGTTCGTAACGGCCGGGATGCTTGTCAAGAAACCTTTCTATCATCAGTTCGTCCTCTTCAGGTGAAAACGTACAGGTAGAGTATAAAATAACACCGCCGGGCTTTAACATTCTATCCACCTGCTCTAAAATATCCCATTGCATCCCGCAGCATTTCTCACATTTATATTTTTCCCAGCTCTTTATGGCATCTTCATCCTTTCGGAACATACCCTCACCTGAGCAGGGAGCATCAACCATTATTTTATCAAAATATCCTTCAAAATTCTTTACAAGCTTATCGGGTGTTTCATTCAGAACAATTGCGTTTCTGACACCGCAAAGCTCTACATTTTTAACAAGCGCTTTTACTCTATCCGTATTAATATCATTAGCTACAAGAAGACCTTTACCCTTCATTTGGGCAGCCATTTGCACTGTCTTGCCCCCGGGGGCTGCGCACAGATCCAAAACCCTTTCCCCGGGTTTAACGCCTATTACAGCTCCAGGTAGCATTGCACTGGGTTCCTGAATATAATAAAGCCCTGCATAATAGTATGGATGCCTTCCCGGATTATCGCCTTCCTGATAATAAAAGCCATCCTGAGTCCATGGAACGGGCTCCAGGTGAAAAGGTGCAATCTTTAAGAATTCTTCAACAGATATCTTTAATGTATTAACTCTTAAGCCATAAAACCTTGGTTTTTTATACGATTCAAGGTAGCTGTCAAACTCATCGCCCATCAGCCCTTGCATTTTTTCTACAAATTGTTCCGGTAGCTTCATAAAAAAATATAACTCCTGTAATAAAATTTACAGAAGTTATTATAACACAAAACTTGGTATTTAAATATTTTTTTAGTCTAACGGAATCTTAACTTTAAAATCATCTTTTATTTTAGTTGGATAATTATGCAGTTTAAACATTATCGGCCCTTTAAAGTTTTCCGGAAGCTTTAATTCATAATTAATATAACTCTTATCAGTAGTGCTTCCCATTCCTGAACTGATTATATTAATTTTATTTTCATTAACATCAAAAACTTCATTGCTAATATCATAACTAAAATTATTATCCGCTATATCCTTTTTGATTTCCATACTTAATGCCAATCTTTTATTGTTTAAATTGATGTCCTTTATTGAAAGCAGATGATAAGGTGATATTATTTGTTGCTTATCAGTATCAATTGTAAAATAGCATTTATCCTTGTCTAGAGCTCTGATAGAATTTCCGGTTAAATAGAGTTTTTTGGGCTTGTAAAAATAATTACTCTGGAAATTCAGTGTTTGAGAGTTTTCATCAGGGAATGATCCGGTTATCCCATTATTAATCCTTCCCCACTCCCGGCCATTTTCATCAACTAGTTTTAAATCCTCAAAAGCAAATATTCTCTTAGAATTAGCTTCATCAAAGCTTACTTTCAAAATACTCTTAGTAGGATATATTCTGATATTCTCAAATAGTATATTCTGGCCTTCAACCTCAACCTTTTGATTTATCGTGTAAACTTTTTCAATCCCTGAGAATTTAGATTTATCAATAGCAAATTCTACTATCCACTCTTCATCCAGTACAGTATCAACCACAGCACCCTGATTTTCTGTAACATTTTCAGCATTTACAGCTTTACTATTATTTGAATCCGCATCTTTATTCACTGCTATTTTAGTCTGCAGCCTGATAGTATCAGGCATTTCAACAATTCCGTTGTTTTCATTTACAATATGGAAATCAACCTGTCCTTCGTAAATTATATCCTCTGTTGGACCATAGCCGAAGCTGCTACTCATTTCTAAATTCTTGCCATTAAGATCAAGCACTTTGATATCCGCAATATGCGGCCATTTGTATCCGCCTTTATTTTCTATTGAATAGAAAACGATAATACCACTGTTATCAGCAATTATATCCTTAACAGTAAAAACAACACCCAGCTTTTCATCAGATTTTTCTACATGTTGAATATAATCATTCTCTATAGCGGATGTAAGACCCTTATCAAATCTTACCAGCTCCACAATGTATTTAAGTCCCGGAATTTTAGCAACATTGGCTGCCATAACAGGGGAAACCCTTATTCCTACCAGCAAAAACATTATTACGAGACAAGTAACAGCTGTAGTTGTACGTTTTATCATTCTGTTACTTTTTGTTCTCTTACCCTTTTTTATTCCCTTGGCAATATAGTCATCTATTATGTCCGGTATTTCTATATTATCATGCATACTGCTCACTCCCTTTCATATGCTCTCTTAGCTGGCGAAGTCCACGGTTTATCAATGTTTTAATGGTGTTCTCAGGTTTACTTAATGACTCTGCTATTTCTTTGACTGAAATATCTTCAAGATACCTCATTACTATGACATCCCGGTATTTTGGCTTTAGTAAACGAAGGCTTGCCATTAAATCCAATTTCATATCTATACCTGCTTCCTCATCCTTAATAAAAACTGGCGAAAGATCAAACTGCTCCAAAGGATTGTTTTTTGACATGTATTTAAGTTCATCCATGCAATAATTAATTAATATTCTAGTTATCCAGGTTGCAAAATATCTGCAATCCTTTAGTTTCCCGATTGATATATACGCACGACAGGTTGCTTCAGATATGGCTTCCAAAGCAGAGGCTTCATTTCTTAAGTAGTAGAAAGCTGTTTTATAAAGCCTGTCTTTCACACCAGATATAATTGTATAAAAAGCCTCGTCATCTCCTTTTTGCGCCTTCCTGACCAATTCTTCCATT
>CAYQCA010000073.1:0-16747 GCA_964415835.1 uncultured Clostridium sp.
ATAAGGGGGAATGATTATGAAGGACTATGCCGTGCAAAAACTACGGAATATTTGCCTCTTAGCTCACGGTAATGCTGGAAAAACTACCTTGGCTGAGGCTATGATGTTCAATACAGGTGTGTTGGACAGATTTGGGAAAGTTGTTGATGGAACTACCACAACTGACTATGATCCCGAGGAAATTAAGAGAAAGATATCTATCAGTACCGCTATGGCGCCATGCGAATGGATGGACCATAAGATTAATGTAATTGATACTCCCGGTTATTTCGATTTTGTAGGAGAAGTAATGCAGGGTATCCGTGTTGTTGAAGGTGCAGTTATTGTTGTTTCTGCAAAAAGTGGTGTTTCTGTAGGAACAGAAAAAGCATGGGCATATGCAAAAGAGCGTAATGTAGCCAGATTATTCTTCGTCAATAAAATGGATGAAGAAAACGCTAACTTCAATGCAGCATATGACAAGATGCTGAATGCATTTGGAAATAGCGTTATACCTTTCCAACTCCCTATCTATGAAGCTGAAAAATATGTTGGTTATGTGGACATAATCAATATGACTGCGAAAAAATTCCAAAAGGATAAGCTAGTAGACGCTCAGATCCCAGCGGATTTAAATGATAAAATTTCTAAAATCAAGGACTCATTGAACGAATTAATAGCAGAGACTGATGAAAGCCTTATGGAAAAGTTCTTCGGTGGCGAGGAATATACACAGGAAGAAATTCAAAAAGGCATTAAAGCCGGTATTGCAGACGGAACCATTACTCCTGTTTTCTGTGGATCTGCTTTTCAGAATTTAGGAGTACAGGAATTGATGAATGCAATTATTGAGTATTTGCCGACTCCTGAAAAAGTTACAACAAAAGCTCAGAAAGTAGGAAAAGATGAAACTGTAGAAATAAAACCTGATGCCACAGGACCTATGGCGGCATTGGTATTTAAAACTATTGCAGACCCATTTGTCGGTAAGATCTCCATGTTCAGAGTTTATTCAGGTACTTTGAAGGCTGATTCCACAGTCTATAACTCCACAACGGAAAAAACTGAAAAAATCGGGCAGATATTTGTAATGAGAGGTAAGAAACAAATACCTGTTGAAAAATTAAGTGCCGGTGACATTGGTGGTGTTGCGAAATTGGCAGGTACCAATACAAATGATACATTATGTGACCAGGCAACTAAAGTTATTTTAGATAAAATTGAATTCCCGGAACCTGCAATATCAATGGCGGTTGAGCCAAAGGCAAAGGGCGATGAGGAGAAAATTAACTCAGGCCTTCATAAGCTTCAGGATGAAGATCCAACGTTCAAATTGTCCACAAATATAGAAACTCATCAGACGTTAATTTCCGGTGTCGGAGAACAGCATCTGGATGTTATCGTAAGCAAGCTTAAGGCAAAGTTTGGGGTTTCGGTCAACCTTGTTGATCCAAAGGTTCCATATAGAGAAACTATAAAGAAAAAGGTCAAGGTTGAGGGTAAACACAAAAAACAGTCAGGTGGACATGGCCAATACGGACATGTATGGGTTGAATTTGAACATGGTGATACGGAGGATCTGACATTTGAAGAAAAAATATTTGGCGGTTCTGTTCCAAAATCATATCACCCGGCAGTAGAAAAGGGATTAAGAGAAGCCATTGTAAAAGGCGTACTTGCAGGCTATCCGGTTGTTAACCTGAAAGCTACTCTGGTTGATGGTTCATATCATGATGTTGACTCATCTGAAATGGCATTTAAAATAGCCGCTAGACTTGCATACAAGAAGGGGCTGCCTATGGCGTCACCGGTACTGCTTGAACCAATTGCTCATGTAGAGGTTTATATTCCTGAAAATTATATGGGAGATGTAATCGGGGATATGAATAAGAGAAGGGGACGTATTCTTGGAATGAATCCGATGGATAACGGGTTACAGCAGGTCGAAGCAGAAGTTCCTCAGTCTGAAATGTTCAAATATGCTACAGATTTAAGATCCATGACCCAGGGCAGAGGTTATTTCAAAATATGGTTTGAAAGATATGACGAAGCGCCAGCCATCGTTGCAAGCAAGATAATTGAGGAAGCAAAGAAGAACATGGTGGAAGAAGAAGAAGAATAATTAGAGGTATAATAATTAGAGATATAATAAAAAGATGGTTCCTGAAGTAAAGAGGAGCCATCTTTTTTGTAGTAGCCTAAAGACGTTATAAATATTTTTTTAACATAAATCAAAATCCTTCGCTGATGAATCTAATCAATGAACATGAAAGTTTACAACGGAAAGGAGCGGAAGCGAATGGATGTGAACGAGTTTACCGCTCGAACAGATCTTCTGAAAACCCGGCTTTATCGCACGGCATTTTTATATATGGGCAGCGAGAGCCTGGCGCTTGACGCAGTAGATGAAACAATATACAGAGGCTTTAAGGCATTGAAAAAGCTGCGCCAACCGGAATATTTTGAAACATGGATGACACGGATTCTCATTAATGAGTGCAAGAAAGAACTACGCCGCAAAAAACGGATGCTGTCCTTTGCTGAGCTTTCCGAAACGGCGGTTGAAGAGTTTAATTCACTTCCGCTGAAAGATGCCATCCTTCGTTTGCCGCAAGAGTTGAAGGAAGTCATTATTCTTCGGTATTTTTCTGATTATACTCTTGCAGAAACCGCGCAGAGCCTTGAAATACCGCAGGGAACGGTAGTAACCAGGCAGCGTCGTGCCCTTGGTCTGTTGAAACTGGAACTTTCGGAGGAGGAATAATCGATGAATCGAAAAGAAGAATACCACAGCCTTTTGGCGGAACTTGACAACACCCCTCACGCTCTTGAAAATGCTGTCATACACGCAACAACAAGAGGGAAAAAGTCGAAGCATATACGGCATTTCTTTGCGATACCCGTAAGCAGTATTGTAGTATTTCTCATTGTCTTTGTTGCAACGGTGAATCTATCCACAACCTTTGCAATGGCTTGCGGTCGGGTACCTCTGTTGCGCGAACTTACCGCAGCTGTTTCCTTTTCGCCCTCTCTAAGAGCCGCTGTTGAAAACGAATATGTGCAGCCAATCGAGCTTGAACAAATCGAAAACGGTATTACCATGCGGATAGAATATGTTATCGTTGACCAAAAGCAACTTAACATTTTTTATTCTCTGCAATCGCAAAGCTATTCTCATATGAATGCCACACCCAGTATCAGTAATCCTGACGGTACGCCGCTGGAGGGATACGGAATGCATGGAAGCGGGTTTAATGCTGAAAACGGTGAGTTACGCCAATTCACCGTGGATTTTACCGACGGAGATATGCCGGGGAGTATGGTTCTAAAATGCAGAGTACATGATAACGGAAGCGATGTGATGACTGCTTCCGCTACGGTGGATTCAATACAGGAAGAAGTGTACAGAGAACCTGAAGTTATTTCGACATTTACCTTCACGCTTAACTTTGACCCCACATACACACATAAGGGAGAGGTGATAAACCTTAATCAAAGTTTTGTTCTGGACGGACAACATCTGACAGCAACGACGGTTGAGATTTATCCGACCCATATCCGGTTAAATCTTGCAGATAATGAAGGTAATACGGCATGGCTTCGATCTCTTGGATTCTATCTAAAAAATGAAGCCGGAAAAAGGTTTGATACAATCAGTAACGGTATAACAGCCACAGGTTCGGTGGATTCACCATTTATGGCATCTCACCGGCTGGAAAGCTCCTTTTTCTCACAAAGCCGGAACTTGACACTCTATATCACCGGGGCGACCTGGCTTGACGAGGATATGGAGCGTGTGAAGGTTGATTTGGCAAAGGGTGTGGCCGACAAGCTGCCTGAAGGAGTGAAACTTGAGAAATCCGTTCGAAAAGGGAGCAGCTGGCAGCTGACTTTCTCCGGACTGGAGCGTAAAGAAAACAACTCGTATCAACTGTTTGGAACGAAGTATTATGATGAAACTGGGAAAGAATATGAGTATAACAGCTGGTCATCGGGAGCTACGGGTTACTTTGATGAAGAAGCCGGTCAGTATATTGAAACGCCGGGAGTATTCCGGGTTGAGTTTGCATTGAAGGATTATCCCTACGATACCGTTTACCTTTCACCGTCTTTTACCCGTACAGTTAAGCTGGTTACGCCGGTTGAAATTAAGGTCAAGTAATAATTCGAGGAAGAAGAATAACATAAAGGAGTTACAAAAAAATTTTATGTATTTAAGATTTAACATTTATAACTGACAGAACTGTTAAAATTGTTTATAATTAATTATAAAAGAGCATTTAATTTTGTAAAATTGTCAAAGGATGAGAGAGGTGTCAATATGTTCATTGTGGAACTTATAGGCTATATTGCTTCGGCTGTTATTCTTATTTCAGTATTATCCAGCTCCATTCTAAGGCTTAGGGTCATCAATCTGTTAGGTTCAGTCTTGTTTGCAATATACGGCTTTCTTATACATTCAATACCAACCGGGATAATGAATACTATGATTGCTTTTGTAAATATCTATTATCTTGTGAAAATCTTTAACACTAAAGAGTTTTTTACAATTTTACAAACAAATCAGAATGATCAGTATCTAAAGCATTTTTTAGATTTTTACAAAACAGATATTAATAAATATTATCCCGGCTTTGATTTTAATGAAGAAAATTGGGATATAAGCTTTTATGTTTTAAGGGATAAGGCTATAGCTGGGTTGTTTCTTGGGAAACGTGTTGATGAGGATAGTTTGTTGATTGTTCTGGACTTTGTAATTCCGGAATACAGGGATTTCAAAGCAGGTAAATATGTTTATAATAATCAGAAAAAAATATTCGGCGATTTGGGTTACAAACGTTTTATGGTGTATTCTTTTGATAATGATAACTCAAATTACTTGAAAAAAATGGGATTTGTAAAAGACGCATCTAATGAGAGGCTATATATAAAAGAAATAAATTAATTAACTGGCACCAAGATTATTCGGTGCTTTTCCAAACGGCAGAGCAAGATGATTTTTGCAAAAGCACCATATGTAAAATAATTACGCATGGTGCTTTTGTTCCAAGAAATTCTGCAATTTTTGTTTCAAGTATTATAGTAAATTGTCTCGTTAACCTTTAACTCCCACACGGGCAACACCTTCAATAAATTGCTTCTGGAAAATGAAAAACAACACAATCATTGGAACAACAGCCATAACCGCTCCAGCCATCTGTCCTGGAAAATTATTTGTATACTGCCCTTGCAGAGAAGCAAGCGCCGGACCCAAAATCATCATCTTCGGCGAAGTGTTGACTATCATTGGCCACATAAAATCATTCCATGCAAACTTGGCAGTAAATATAACAAGAGATACGAGACCTGCCTTGACCAACGGCAGCATTATTTTGTAATAAATCTGAAAATGGTTGCAGCCGTCTAAAATAGCAGCCTCCTCCATTTCTCTCGGCAGAGACATAAAAAATTGTCTAAGGAGGAATGTTCCGAAGGCGCTGAACAGATTTGGCAGGAAAAGTGCAACAATAGTGTTTAGCAGACTCAGCTTCTGAACAATCAGGTACTGCGGAACCAGAAATATTTGTCCCGGAACCATTAAGATTGACAAAACCAGTACGAATAATACATCCCTGCCCGGAAAGCGGAGTCTTCCGAAAGCGTATGCCGCCATAGAACAGATCAGCACCTGTCCGCCTACAGTTACCAGCGTAGAAATAATTGTATTCAGATAGACTTCCTTAAAGGGAATTGCATGAATTGTATCGATATAGCTGTCAAAATTAAAATGTGAAGGCAGTATTACAGGCGGCACTTGCACAGCCTCACCGTTCGTTTTAAATGACGTTAGTACCATCCAGAGGAAAGGGAAGACCGTTATGCCCAGACCAAGGAGTAGTCCCAAATGTATTAAGAAAGCACTTGACTTACTGGTTTTCATTATTTATTCTACCTCCCTTAGTCGTCATAATTAACCCAATGCTTTTGCAATTTCATCTGGACGATTGTAATAGCCAGAATAATGACAAATATGAACATTGCAATCGCCGAAGCATATCCTTTATATGAATAGTCAAAGGCATTCCGGTAAAAAATCATTACCAGTGTCTGAGTAGACTCATAGGCAAGACTGTTCTTTCCGATCATCATATAGATAATGTCAAAAACCTGAAATGCGCCGATCAAGCCTGTAATCACGACGAAAAATATAGTTGGCGTCAGCATTGGAAGCGTAATTTTGAAAAACTGTTGAACTGCCTTGGCACCGTCAATGGAAGCTGATTCATAATAAGATTTGGATATTCCCTGCATTCCGGCAAGTAAAATAATCATATTGTATCCAACAATGCTCCAGACTCCTACAACCATTACCATATATATAGCAACTTCCGGGTCTGACATCCAATTTCTACCCTCAATTCCGAATATGCCGAGAATCTGGTTCAGAATACCGTAGCTGCCGTTAAAAATCCATCTCCACACCATTGCAATTGCAGCGGCCATTGTCACAACCGGAAGAAAGTACAGCGTACGGTACATGGACTTGCCCCGGATGTCGGTATTAAGCAGGGATGCAACAATCAAAGATAATGCAATGCCGACCGGAACTGTAACCACAACATACTTGAGGGTGTTTCCCGCCGCCCGCCACAGTTCTGCGTCCTGAAGCATTTTTTTATAGTTTTCTAGACCTACAAATTTTGCCTGATTAAAGGTATTGATATCTGTAAAGCTGTAAAAGAAACTTTGAATGAAAGGATATATATAAAATATAACCAGCCCTATAAGCAAAGGGGCTATAAAGAAATAGCCCCAACCCCACTCAGCAGTTTCCCCTTTTGAATACTTTCTTGTTTTCTTTGCAGTGATATGGGTGTTCATAATAGTATTCCCCCAACTATTTTATCTTTGCAAGCAAGGCTTTACTCTCCTCATCAATTTTTGCACAAGCATCTTTCAAGCTCATTTGTCCTGCATATGCCTGTTTGAGATACTTTGCTTCTGTATCAAACAGCTCGCTTGATACCAGAGAAGCAGGCAACGGAGTAGAAATCTTTGCTTTATCTGTATATGCTACAAGATTGATGTTTTTATGAGTCTCTTCGAAATATTTCTGAGCATCATTTCTGGCAGATATAACTGCACCTGACTGTCCCTGGATCTTCATCGCTTCTTCACCGCCCAGCCACAGAGCAAACTTAGTAGCTGCATCCTTTTGTTTGGACTTTGAATATACCGCATAGCCGAGACCGTTAATAACATTTGCTTCCTTGCCGTCAAAGGTAGGCAGCTCAACTATATCTACCTTGTCTTTTATAACTTCATTCTGCATGTATTCCGGTGTCATGTATGAACCTGCCCAGCACATAGCCAGTTTGCCGGATTCAAACATTGCATCGGCACTTGTGTCTGTTGTTTGTGCCAATGTAGGAGATATGCCTTCATTTATCAGGTCAATCCAGGACTGAATCCCCTTCTGTGTCTTAGCGTCGCTGAAGCCGGTTGCAGTTTTATCTCCATTCAAAATATACCCGCCTGCCGCGAAAATAGTGTTGTAATAGCAGGTCTGGAAGTCCAACGGAGCTGCAACTCCGTATATACCCTTATCCTTATTGGTCAGCTTCTTTGCAGTAGCTACCATGTCATCCCAGGTCCAGCCTTTTTGTGGATAGCTTACCTTTGCCGCATCAAATATTTCTTTATTGTACCAAACTGCATTTGTATCAAAATCTTTCGGAACAGCGTACACTTTATTATCAAGTGTGTACATTGAGATCAACGCCGGCGGGAACTGAGCAACATCAAAGTTTTCTGCCTTTATTGCTGCATCCAGCGGTTCAAGCATTCCACCCTGCAAGTACTTTTCAAAGTGCAGGACATTAAGCCAGAATACATCCGGTGCTGTTCCTCCGTTCATGGAAGCCTCCAGCTTTGTCCAATACTCTGAGCCCTTGTATGGTGTCAGTTGAATTTCAATTTTCACATTTGGATTTGCCTTGTTATAAGCATCGCAGATTGCTTGTATAGCCGGCTGCTGATTTTTATCCCAGATGCCCAGTGCAAGCTTAACCGGCCCTGAATCGTTTCCGGACTTGGAGCCTGTGCTGTTCCCGCACCCTGTAAATACGGAAACTAGCAACATTAACGCCATTACTAATGCCATGATCCTTTTAAAATTCTTTTTCATGTTTTAATTCCTCCCACATTTTATTTTATCTCAAAATAACTGTCCGTTATTTTCTGAGCGAGTCAAGATTAATACAAGCACCGCCTTCAAGTCGAGACTTTTCGGCTGCTATGGCAATATAATGGCTCTCCATGGAACGATCCACCGACGTGATTGATTTCGGAGGCGCTCCGTCCTTAATCACCCAATCCAGAAACTCTTCTACCATCTTATTGTCTCCGCCTGCATGACCGGAAAAGTCTGAAGCAAGCTTTGATATATCTATAACTTCACGTGGCTGGCCAAAACGTCCGATATCAATAGTATTTTTCTTCATATCGGCAATAATATCCCCTTTGGTTCCCATTATTTTAGCATAACGCGAATTATCAACTGTCAGTCCGCACATTGTGAAGCTAATTGTTGAGCCATCAGTCATCTCCAAATTCACAACCTGATGATCAACCACATTATTATCACAATGGTAAACGCATTTTCCATAAGGACCGGTCTTAATTGCTTCCGAAATACTCTCAACTGTTGGGTGAAGCGACAGTACATTGCAGGGCCAGCCTGTCTTTCCGTTAGCGACACCGGTCTTCTCATCAGTAATATAAATTTTCTCAGCGTCAAAAGGACATTCATCCTTTACCTCACAGCCATCCATGCAGCGTCTTGCAGCGCCCTGCGGAGCTTTCTCAGGTTTAAAGTGATAAATGCTTCCGAACGAATTAACTGATTTACAGGTTTTGCCTGTCAACCATAGGTACAAATCCATGTCATGACAGCATTTTTGCAGGATCATAGGACTGGTTTCATTGGAGTTGGACCAATTTCCGCGTACGAAGGAATGGGCCTGATGCCAGTAGCCTACATTTTCAATCGACATTACCGAAACAATATCCCCAATTTCTCCGGAATCGATAACTTCCTTAAGTTTAGTAAAAAATGGCGTATACCTGAGTACGTGGCAGACAATGACCTTCCTGTTACACTCCCTTGCAACCTTTACGAGCTCTCTACACTCATCAAGATCCGGTGAAATAGGCTTTTCCAGTAAAATATCATAACCTTTTCTGAGAGCCGGGATTGCATGCCCAACATGCTGGCGGTCCTGTGTCGTAATAAACATTAAATCCGACAATTTCTCCTTTTCGAGCATCTCTTCCGCACTACAGTAGCATGCTTCTTTAGGTATGTTATATTCTTTTGCAACATCTTCTACTTTGTTGGGATCTATGTCTGCGATTGCTACAATTTCCATTTTGTCTGAGAAAATCTTTGCCGTGGAAGCGTAAGCATCCTTTCCACGACTTCCTAGCCCTGCAAGGGATACAGTAATTTTTTTATTCATGACGAATCCTCCACTCTACTTCTAACTCAAAAATTAAAAGCAACTATAAATGACTGGCCATGCCATTTAGTCAGTATTTTTTCCGGTTAAATGCATGTCTTTATTTATCAGAATTCTAATGTTTTTAGTATAATACAATTCACTTTAACTTCAAATGTAAATTCGTCCTAATTATTTACACTATCATCCGATATTTACATCCTTCGAAACATAATGTATTATTAAATATAAAGGATTACATGAATTTTTGGATTTTTGTGGAGAATTTGTTATGACTTATGTGAGCACCCGTTTACAGCAGCCCATCTGTATTAACAAGATTATAACTATTCATTATTTTGAGTACTTGGGGAATTTCTCGTTCAAGGGAGAATCACACAATTTCTGGGAGTTTGTATGCGTGGACAGAGGCAAGGTTGAAGTCCAGGCAAATGATAATATCTATACACTTGAAAAAAACGATGTTATTTTCCACAAGCCCATGGAATTTCACGCTATTAAATCATGTAGTAGTACCGCACCTAATCTTGTTGTAATTTCCTTTGAATGTAAATCTACTGCAATGCAGCTGTTTAATAACCGGGTTCTATCCTCAACAGACAGCGATAGGATGTTACTATCCAAAATTATTGCTGAAGCACGCCTGGCTTTTTCAACGCCCCTTCATGTTCCTTCGGTCGAACAGGTCAAACGCTCCCACTCCGCTCCCTTTGGGTCGGAGCAACTAATAAAACTTTATTTGGAACAGTTACTCATTGGATTTATCAGGGAAGAAAACGACACGAAAATAAAATCTCGCAAGAGCACCCCCTATACAAGAAAAAAATCACAGGCCGAATTGCTCGAAAAGGTGCTGAAATATTTAGAATTCCACGTCTGTGAAGACTTAACCATCCAAATAATCTGTAATGATAATCTAATTGGCCGTTCTCATTTGCATGAATTGTTTCACAGGGAAATGAAATGTGGCGTAATGGAATATTTTAATTCTATGAAAATTAAGATGGCTAAGCAAATTATACGTGATGGAAGCAAGAATTTCTCCGAAATTGCAGATTATCTTGCTTATGGCTCCTCTGCCTATTTTTCAAAGAAATTCAAGCAAGTTACAGGAATGTCACCATCCGAATATGCGCTCTCCATAAAAGGTCTATCCGATAAGGTTACTCCTGCTCCTCCAAAACAGCAATCCTGAGATTATAATTTGTACTGTGAATACTAATATATATTGACTTGTCTGTAAAAACGTTTTATTATTAAACTAGAAAGATGTTAGCGCTAACATTAAAAACAATAGACGAAAAGGGTATTATAAAATGGCAACTATGAAGGATGTGGCAGAATTGGCAGGAGTATCGTTGATAACTGTATCACGCGTCATCAATTCTCCTGAAATTGTGTCAGAAAATACAAGAATAAAAATACAGAGAGCAATGCAGGAGCTGGATTTTGTACCAAATTTTGCTGCAAAAGCATTAGCCCAAAACAATACCCGCACTATTTACCTGTATGTACCCAAGTATATGCCTATTTCCGATCCTTTCAGCATGCACCTGATAGCCGGAATAAGTGAGGAACTAAGTAATGCTAATTATTTATTCCTAATAAAGAGAGATCTTGAATTCAATCAGCGTTGCGATGGTGTTATATTGATGGGGCTGGAGCTGAATGAAGAAAATGATATTACAAGTAAGCTGAAATTACCTTTTGTTTTATTCGGTAAAACCGGCCTTAACTTTGATTGCATAGATGTCGACAATGTTGAAGGCGCTAAAATTATGACAGAACATATAATTTCAAATGGTCACAGTAAAATTGGATTTTTAATGATAAAAACCAATCAACGATTTGCTCATGAACGTTTTGATGGTTATAGACAGGCACTTGAACAAAGTGGAATTGCTTTTGATGAAAAACTGGTAAGATACATGCAGAATACTGAACAGGATGGATATCTTAAAGCTCTTGACCTTATGGAGAAAGAAAACCCAACTGCCATATTTTGCAGTAATGATCTTTTGGCTATTGGAGCCTTTAGGGCGGCGGAGAATATGAAACTAAAGATTCCAAGGGACATCTCAATTGCTGGTTTTGACGGACTTATTTTTGACCTCATTCCAAAGGTACCACTGACAACTATGAGACAACCTATATATGAGACTGGAAGGGCACTAGCTGCAAGAATATTGGAGAGATTAAAAAATCCGGATTTAGCATACCAAAAAGCATATATAAAACCTGAACTTAAAATAAGAGAATCAGTTGGACCTATAGGCTGTTAACATTTAGGACAAAAATTTTTAAACAAAAATGTTAGCGCTAACATTATGAGCTGATGATTAATAAAGTAAATAAAATATATTAAAACTCAGGAGGGTTACTATGAAAAATGTAAAGATTATTCAAACCGCAAAGGACACGAATGACAGATTAACCGAAAAAGGTTCATTCACCTTAAAAAGCCAAAATGCTAATGGGCTGGTACTTTCCTTGAACACTGATAAAACTTATCAGCAGGTACTTGGATTTGGAGCTGCCTTTACTGAAGCAGCAGCATACACATTTTACAGGATGGAGCCTGTAAAAAGACAGGAAATATTGAAGAAATATTTTGACTCCGAAGAGGGAATTGGGTATTCCATAGGCAGAGTTCATATTCACAGTTGTGATTTTGCGTTGGAGAATTATACTTACGTTAAAGAACTGGATAAAGAACTAAAAACTTTTGATATATCCCGCGAGGATAAATGGACAATACCTATGATTAAAGAGGCTGTAAAAGCTAGAAACGGAGATATTGCTCTGCTGGCTTCACCCTGGAGCCCACCTGCATGGATGAAAACCAACAAAGATATGAATCATGGTGGCAAATTGCTTGCTGAATACCGAGAAGCATGGGCTTTATACTATACGAAGTATATCAAGGAAATGAGAGCAAGAGGACTAAATATATTCGCTATTACTGTGCAGAACGAACCCGAGGCAGTTCAGACCTGGGATTCATGTATTTTTACAGCACAAGAGGAAGGAGATTTTGTAAGGGATTACCTGGGGCCGATTATGGAGAAGGAAGGTCTGGGCGATATCAAGCTTTATATCTGGGATCATAACAGAGATGTTATTATAGATAGAGCGGTTGGCACACTGTCCGACCCTGAAACCTCAAAATATGTATATGGCATAGCCAACCATTGGTATGTATCTGAAGAATTTGAAAATCTTTCAAAGGTTCATGAGCTTTTCCCCGATAAGCACATTTTATTTTCAGAGGGCTGTCAGGAGGGCGGAGTTCACTTGGGTTCATGGTTAACAGGTGAGAGGTATGGCAGAAATATGATAGGTGATTTCAACAACTGGCAGGAAGGCTGGCTGGATTGGAATATAGTATTGGACGAAACCGGTGGACCAAACCATGTTGGCAACCTATGTGATGCTCCTGTAATTTGTGATACAAAAAATCAGGAACTCCATTTCAATAGCTCATATTACTATATCGGCCAATTCAGCAAGTTTGTAAAAACAGGGGCCAAGAGAATAGAGGTTTCTTCAAACCAGCATACTTCATTGCAGCATGTAGGCTTTAAAAATGAGGATGGATCTGTAGCCTTAATAGTTATGAATGAGACGGATAAAGCTGAAAGCTTCAATGCTAAGATAGGAGAAGGGCATATAGAACATATTCTTCCTGCCCATTCAATAGCAACACTGGTTTTTGAGGTATGAATATGAGTACAAAATATACATTTAACAAGAATAACAAGTTTGAAATTGAGAATTATGACAAGGCAAAGACTTTTGCAAGCTTTTTACCGGGCATAGCAGGGATCGACGGAATTCCCATGTGGTCCTTCTATGTAAACAGAGGTCAGGTATTGGGCAGCTTTGGAGTGAAAGATAAAAACAGCACAATCATGGAGTTTTTCCCTGCAAATGTTTTGTACAGAAATATTGAACATCAGGGATTCAGGACTTTTATAAAATTTAAAGATGAAATCCATGAGGTTTTTTCTTCTGTATCAAATGATAATAGTACCAGGTCGCTGTTTATTGATAAAAATATTATAAGAATTGTGGAACAAAACCGGTCATTGGACTTAAAGATAACAGTAACCTATTTCACTATGCCAAAGGAACGGTATGCTGCTATTGTAAGGAAAGTTGAGATTGAGAATCTTAATAATGAAGTTAAGGAATTTGAAATCCTGGATGGTCTCCCGCAAATTCTGCCTTTTGGAGTATCAAACGGTGATTTTCAAAATATGGCAAATCTTATGAAGGCCTGGTTCGAGGTTTATAATACTGAAAATGATATTGCATTTTATAAACTAAGGGCATCAAGTGAAGATACGGTTGAGGTTAAGGAGTACGAGGAGGGTAACTTTTATTTGTCGTTCAGTTCACAGGATAAGGGTTTGATTCCACCTATCTATGATATGAATGTAATTTTTGGTGAGAATACCGCTTTATCCAGACCGGATGGATGGAATTGTACCGTGGAGGAGCTGAAAAAAAAGAGGCAAATTCCAGAGAATAAGGTTTCGGGAGGGTTTTCGGGAACAAAAGTTACACTGGGGGATAATAAATTCACACTGTGTACTGTTATTGGAAATACTTCAAGCCTTGAATTCCTTAATTCAATTAAAAGCCGGTTTACTTTTGATTTTATTAATGAGAAGGAAAACCAGGCTGCCGAACTGGTGAATGATTTAGTTAAGGACACATATACAAAAACATCTGTTGATTTGTTCAATAGTTATATAGACCAATGCTATCTGGATAATTTACTTAGAGGTGGGTATCCCTTGGTATTTAAAACAGAGGGAAAAAATCATGTATACCACGTATTTTCAAGAAAACATGGTGATACTGAGCGGGAATATAATTTCTTTTCTCTTGAACCTGCCTATTATTCACAGGGTAATGGTAATTTTAGAGATGTGAGTCAGAACAGAAGAAACGATGTGCTTATAAAACCTGAAGTGGGAGACTTTAACGTAAGGCACTTTATGAGTTTAATTCAGGCTGATGGGTATAATCCTCTACAGGTTAAAGGCTGTACTTTTTCTTTCAGGCAGGAAGCTTGGGGAAAAATAGAAGGTCTGATTCAAAGTGGCGCTGAAGAAGTCCGGAAGCTTCTGTCAAAGAAATTTACACCCGGAAAGCTGAGCACGTATATCAGTGAGCATGATATAATCCTCAATACGACAAAGGAAGACTTTCTTGAGGCAGTTCTTCATAATTCGGAACTGAACTTTGAAGCAGATTTCGGGGAAGGGTACTGGAGTGATCACTGGACATACAATATGGATTTAGTGGATTCCTACCTTGCAATATACCCTGATTTTAAAGAAAGCTTTTTGTTTGACGATATGTCGTACAGATTCTTCTACAGCCCTGTATATGTGCTCCCCAGAGAAGACAAGTATGTTATTGCCAATGGGAAGGTCAGACAATATGGTGCAATTATAGAAGATAAACACTCAGACAGTTGCTGGCTTAAAACAGAAGGTGGTACAGGTAAAATATATGAAACAAATTTATACGTAAAACTGATCTCACTGGCCTTAATCAAATTTGTCAGCTTGGATGCCTATGGAATGGGTATTGAAGTTGAAGCAGGTAAACCTGGGTGGAATGATGCTTTAAATGGCCTTTCGGGATTATTTGGTTCAAGCATTGCAGAGACTGCTGAACTGCTGAGAATCGTTGAATTCATTATTGAAAGCAGTAATCAGTATAATAGGAATGTTCTCCTACCAGTTGAAGTTGGTGAACTGTTAAATAGTACTGATGCACTTTTAGAGGGGAATCTGTCGGGCCAATTATCGAATTTTGAATACTGGGATTTGACATCGACAGCAAAGGAACAGTACAGGAAGAAAATCCGTTACGGTATAAGCGGTACTGAAGAAACCTATAACACTAAAGATATTCTAAAAATATTTAGAAACTTTAAAAAGAAGCTTGACCAGGGAATGGAAAAATCTTTGGAGTATGGTGATGGTGTATACCCAACTTACTTTACCTACGATGCAACAGGATATGAGGTTATCGAAGGTAAAACAAATCCTGTAAATGGTTATCGGAATGTGAAGATTTCTGGCTTTGAGATAAAACCGTTGCCGCTGTTTCTTGAGGGGCCTGCAAGAGCTTTGAAAACGCTAAAAAGCAGAGAGAAAGCCCTCGAAATATATGACAAGGTTAAGGTAAGCGATATTTATGACAAAAAGCTGGAAATGTATAAAACCTCTGCCCCGCTGGAGGGTACCAGCCATGAGATTGGCAGACTTAAAGCGTTTACCCCGGGATGGCTTGAACGTGAGTCAATATTCATGCACATGGAGTACAAGTATCTGTATGCTATGTTGCAAGCCGGGTTGTACGAGCAGTTTTATACTGATATTAAAACCATGCTTGTACCATTTATGAAGCCTGAAATTTATGGACGAAGTACTTTGGAGAACTCATCTTTTATAGCCAGCTCTGTCAATCCTGATGAGACAGTGCATGGTCGTGGATTCGTGGCGAGAATGAGTGGAACAACTGCTGAAATGCTCAGTATGTGGTTCCTGATGATGGCGGGAGACAAAGTTTTCAGCTGTGAAAATAATGAATTGGTGTTACAGCTTACGCCTGTACTTCCAGGTTGGCTCTTTGATGAGCAAGGGCTAGTAAGCTTCAAATTCCTTGGAAGCGCTTTGGTAACATATATTAATCCTAATTTAAAAGATACCTTTGGTCCGGACCGAGCCAAACCTTATAAGTATAAACTTACAGATGCCGAGGGTAAAGAGACGGAAATTGTCGGCGAAGCTATAAAAGGTCGATATGCGAAAATGATTAGAAATAAAGAAATTAAACAGATAGAGGTATATTTGAAGTAGTTGATAGGGCTTCTGGAAGATTCTTTTAAAGAGATCTTCCAGAAGCCCTGAGTTTATTTAATTATTTTCTGCTTCTTCAAGAGGAAATGTTACCTGCCAGTTTCCCTTGGTAAATAATCCGCTGGTCACAAAGGTTCCGTAAAGAGAGTATTGTCCGATTTCTGACTGAGGTATGTCAAAAACATATTCAATACAAGTAACTTTTTTGTCAATGTTTGAGTTATCCCCAAAGTATACGTTATAAATACATTGAATTTTATTACCGTTCCTGTCTTTTAAGAAAAAATATCCATGATTATCTTTAGTAGAGTTATCAATAACGGATGTCTGAATATGAAGCATTCCGTCTACATAGCCGATGCCCGTAAAATTAATACCCTCAAC
>CAYQCA010000074.1:0-2099 GCA_964415835.1 uncultured Clostridium sp.
AAGTTTCCGTTCAATGCGATACCAGCTTCAGCATCAAATATTGAAGTACGTGCATCGTGGATGAAGTCAGTTGATACAACTGCATCTTCAGTGTAACCGAGGATACCCTTTAATTCATTTTCAGATGCTTTCTTAACTGCATCTTTGATTTCAGCATAAGTAGCTGATTTTTCAAGACGAACTGTAAGGTCAACAACTGAAACGTCAGCTGTAGGAACTCTGAATGCCATACCAGTTAATTTTCCGTTTAATTCAGGAATAACCTTACCAACTGCTTTTGCAGCACCAGTTGATGAAGGAATGATGTTTCCAAGGATTGATCTTCCGCCTCTCCAGTCTTTCATTGAAGGAGCGTCAACAGTCTTCTGAGTGTTTGTAGCAGCATGAACTGTAGTCATAAGACCTTCAACAATACCAAAGTTGTCATTGATAACCTTAGCAAGAGGAGCTAAGCAGTTAGTAGTACATGATGCGTTTGATACAACAACCATGTCCTTAGTGTACTTGTCCTGGTTAACGCCCATTACAAACATTGGAGCGTCAGCTGAAGGAGCACTGATTACAACTTTCTTTGCTCCGCCCTTTAAGTGAGCTGATGCTTTTTCAGTAGTAGTGAATACACCTGTTGATTCAACAACATAATCAGCTCCGCAAGCACCCCAAGCAATAACTGTAGGATCTTTTTCTGCATATACAGCAATTTCTTTTCCGTTAACAACGAGCTTACCGTCTTTAACTTCAACTGTACCTTCGAATTTTCCATGAACTGTGTCATAAGTCAACATATATTTCATGTACTCTAAATCTACAAAAGGATCGTTAATTCCTTTTACTTCTACATTAGGGTTGTTGATTGCAGCCCTGAAAACAAGACGTCCAATACGTCCGAAACCATTAATACCCATTTTTACTGCCATTGTTAGTACCTCCTAAATTTTATTAATTATTAATTAATCAAGCAAATTAATGCTCACCAACAAAATAATTGGTTCTATTTTCATAAACCAGATTTAATTTTATAATATTTAAAAAACATTTTCAATAGTATAAACGTTGAATTTAATAAAAATTTAACAAAGTTCAACTGTATACTTTTCAACAAAGCCTACTGGATGATAAGACAATTTGGCTTTTCTTAACCCCTCTATGCCCAAATCCTGTTCCCTGTTTACATACTCAATATCACTCCATTGGTTGGCCAAAAACTGCTGATTAATTAAAGGATAGAGCCCGTGGATCTCCGAATTTGCCTTTTCAACATGAATAACTACTGTATCCTTGTTTAATTTTTCCCCTACAGTAAATGCCTCCGGCTTACCATTTACTTTAATCAAAGCCCCCTTGACTCCAAGCGCTTCATAATTATCCAATAAATCTAAATTTGCCCTTCTTTCAGAAATAAGGCTGTTGTCCTGAAAAAAGTTCCTTTCGCTGCACCATTTTTCAAGAATATCTTTACAATCTTTTATATTTTGCTCTGAAATTTCGTTATATTCAAATGAGTAAAGTTTTTTAAATTTATTAATATGATTTCGCTTGCCATCAAGTTTTTTACCTGAGAGAGTTGAAAGCTTTTTCACGGAATAAATATAATCAAAATTATCCCGATCCTCATTTTGAATAAAACCTATTTTTAAGCCGTGCAATGTAGCAATCTGCTCTTTTGAGACTCTTGAAAGTATAAAATCCCATCCCATTTTAGCAAAATATTCCTTCAAATCATTTAATGTTGCTTTTAAATCCTCAATATTTTTATAGTCACCAATCGGAAAAAAGCAAAAAGGCTTGCCGTTCCCCACTACTGATATTATGCATAAAAAATTATTAACTATACTATATCTTAGTTTATAGTAATCTCTCCACATAAAAAAATTTGTAAAGTTTAACTCAGATACCTGTAGATCAGCTAATTTAATGTACTCATCAAAAAAATTTTTATCATCTATTGATATCTCAGAAACTGTTAACTTTGTTTGCAATAAAAAGCCCCCTATACATAGCCAACTTCATGTCAATACTTAGAACCTGTTTAGTATCACTAATAATATACCCATAATTTCTTAATAATCACTTATTTATATTATTAAATTTAAATAAGT
>CAYQCA010000074.1:2199-16575 GCA_964415835.1 uncultured Clostridium sp.
TCACCAATTGTACTTGACAAGGTGTCCTTCTGTTTTCAAATTTAAAAAGTCCCTTTGTCTTAGCGCCTCATATAAAACTATCGCTACCGAATTCGACAGGTTCAAGGATCTGATACCTTCTTTCATTGGAATCCTAATGCAACTCTCTTTATTATTTTTTAGCAATTCCTCAGGCAATCCGGCGGTTTCTTTGCCAAATACTAAAAAGCATCCATCCTCATATTGAACATCGCTATAGTTATTAATTGCTTTAGTAGTTGAAAAATAAAATTTACCATCTTTATGCCTTGTCAGGAATTCTTCCAGATTATTATAATATTTTACTTCCGCTTCCTCCCAATAATCCAGTCCGGCTCGTTTTAAATATTTATCTTCAATTGAAAATCCCAGTGGCCCAATCAAGTGCAGAATTGTACCGGTAGCCGCACAAGATCTTACTATATTTCCTGTATTCTGTGGAATCTCAGGTTCCACCAAAACTACGTTAAATGCCATTTTTGTATTTCACTTCCATTTCAATTTGTTATTTTTGCTCATTAAAAAAGATGGTATTTGCCATCTTTTTTTATTATTATATGTATTTTACCAGTTTACATTACATATCTCAATCCTCTACAGAAATATCAATTTCCAGTACGTCTGTATCTGTCATGTAAAGCGGGATACAAATGGTCTTCATTTTTGACGGTGAAATTTGCAAATTTTCACCAAACAACAATGACGGGGGTGTAATTTCTATACCAATTCCCTTATTGTAAAGTAAAGTAGCAGTATTACCTAAAATCATATTTGTTAACTCTGATAGTGCACTTTTTGATATTTCATTTAATTCATCTACCGGCATTCCGAACATCATAGCTGAAGCTATTTTTAAAGCAACTTCCTTGGTCATGGTAAATATAGCTTGCCCTCTGATTTTACCTGTAATACCTACTATAATTAAAATTGATTCTCCTTTGTAAGGAGCCGATTTAAGAAAAACTTTACCGAGTTTTGCATCAACGTTTGCTACTTGTGCTAACACTGTTTGGCTTGCTTCAATAAATGGGTTTATGTATTCTATGTTCATATTAATCCACCTTATTCATATGTATATTAAATGCTATTAAAAACTGAAAATCGGTAATTTTACAAAATCTTACTTAATTATATACAATATTAGTACAAAATTCTATAGATTTTTCAAATTTTCTTAATAATTCAGTTGTAAGGAGTAACAGGAGTAAAAATTTAGTAGTATAGAAGTATAGGAGTCTAGGAGTATGGAATGTTAGAAAGCTTGGCAGAGCCGAAGCATTTAATCAAAGAACGTATATAATTTTGTTGTAATAGGTCCGTTTACGGACCTATCCTTATTCTGTACTCCTCCTACTACTGTACTTCTACTACTCCTGCCTTTATTTTTTCGCCTTTGGCCTAAAAACTGCTGCCATAATATATCCAAAAAACACTGCAGCTGCCAGTCCTGCAGCTGTTGCCTTGAATCCACCTGTAAAGGCCCCTATTAATCCCATTTCATCAACATCCCTGAACGCTCCTTTTGCCAGTGAATATCCAAATCCCGTCAAAGGTATGGTCGCTCCTGCTCCGCCTATATCAACGATTTTCTGGTATACTCCCAAGGCAGTAAGAAAAACTCCTGCAACTACATAAAGCACTAATATCCTGGCAGGCGTAAGCTTTGTCTTGTCAATAAGAACCTGTCCTATTGCGCATATTATTCCACCTACTAAAAATGCATATAAATAACTCATATGTCCTCCCATTCCAGCTGAATATAAAAGCTATTTCAGCTTATAAACCTGATACTAATCTAAACTTCTATGAATCCCTAATGCATGTGCAATACAGGGAATTGACTCTTTTTGCTGTACACTTATGGGACTCATTAACGCCCCTGTTGCAACAAACAGGACTCTTTTGAGGTTACCCTTCATTATTTCTTTATATATATGGCCTGCAAATACTGTTGCTGAGCATCCGCAACCACTTCCGCCGGAATGTTTATCCTGTTGCTTAGTATTAAATATCATTAAACCGCAGTCATTAAATCTGGAATCGATATTCAGACCGTTCATCAATAGCATGTCATTGCAAATCTGCCTGCCTATTTTCCCCAAATCCCCGGTTACAATTAGATCATAATAATCCGGTGTAAGGCCAGTATCTGCAAAGTGTGCAAGAATAGTATCAGCTGCAGCTGGAGCCATAGCAGCACCCATGTTATTTGCATCTGTTATTCCCAGATCATTTATTTTACCCACTGTAACATGCTTTATATATGGGCCCGAGCCTCCTGATGATATTACAGCCGCACCTGAGCCCGTGACTGTCCATTGTGCGGTAGGAGGTCTTTGGTTGCCTAACTCCAGAGGAGATCTAAACTGTCTTTCTGCAGTACAAAAGTGGCTTGACGTCATGCAAACAACATTCTCGGCAAAACCACCCTCTACAAGCATACTCCCTATACTCATAGATTCTGCCATAGTGGAACAGGCTCCAAATAGGCCAAGAAAAGGCACATTAGTTTCTCTTAATCCATAGTTTGCAGCGATACATTGGTTCAGTAAATCACCAGCCAAAACATACTCTATTTTGTCATTACTTAATTGTGCATTCTGCAGTACTTTCGCAAAGGTTTCGCGAATGAGTTTGCTTTCTGCTTTTTCCCAGCTGTCTTCACCCCACATTTCATCAGGAATAATGTAATCGAAACATTTCTTTAATTCACCCTGCCCTTCCTTTGGACCAACAATTGAAGCAGTTGCCTTTATAGAAGGTGGATTTTTTAAAACAACTGTCTGTTTACCAATATGTTTTTCTGCCATAGTAATCTCCTTTTGATGTTTACTTCTTTGGTGTTTACTTCTGTGTGTTAATTTTTTAAGGTGATCCCAAGGATTCATAATTTCACTCCAAAATCAGATTCTAAGTAATAAAATAATGAATTATTCCCACTAAAATCGAAGATATAACTCCAAATACGATTACAGGTCCCGCAATAATGAACATCTTTGCTCCCATACCCATGATGAATCCTTCTGATTTAAATTCCATGGCAGGTGAAACTACAGAGTTTGCAAACCCTGTTATAGGTACAACTGAACCTGCCCCTGCAAACTTGCCAATGTCATCATATACATTTAGGCCTGTTAATAATGCCGCTATAAAAATCATTGTCATGCTGGTCAGACCGGAAACTACATCCTGATTCAGGCCTCTGCTTTTAAAATAATTTACAAACAGCTGTCCAATAATGCAAATAAGCCCTCCAACCAAAAATGCTTTTAGAACATTTGAAAAAATCTTAGAATTTGGCGAAACACTTTTAACATATTCTGAATATTCTTCCTTTGTAAAAGTCTTTTTCATATAACCTCCTGTAAATAAAAAAATAAAATGCAATAAACACATTTTGTATTTTTTGCATTTTAAGCTTTTATTATTATGAAAATTTTAGTAATAATCATTATTTATTTGCTATCATCTTGTATTTAATATCCTTTAGAATTTTCTTTTCAATGCGTGAAACCTGTACTTGAGAAATACCAAGCATCTTCGCAATCTGAACCTGAGTTTTTTCTTTGAAATACCTAAGCACTATTATTTGTCTTTCTCTGGCATCTAATGTATCAAGTATTTGCCTAATGGCGATTTTATCAATAAGATCAACCTCAGTATTATTATCGGCATCTATTCTGTCAATTAAAAGTATAGGTGAATTATCCCCTTCTCCTATAGTACTGTACAGTGACTCAGGTGTACATCCTGCTTCCAGAGCCATTACCAGTTCTTCAGACGAAATGTTCATTCGTTGAGAGATCTCGTTAATAGAAGGTTCTCTGCCAAGTTCCTTACTCATTATTTCCTTTGTTATTCTTGCTTTTGAAGATATCTCCTTAAGTGATCTGCTCACCTTTATTATACCGTCATCCCTGATAAACCTTTTAATCTCGCCTATTATCATTGGAACGGCGTATGTAGAGAATTTTACATCATATGATGTATCAAATTTATTAATAGCCTTAATTAAGCCTATGCTTCCAATCTGGAATAAATCATCAGTTTCATAGCCTCTATTTTGAAACCTTTTTACGATACTCCAAACCAGACCGACATTTTTCTCAACCAAAACCGACTGAGCATGTTTATCCCCTGCTTTAGCATCTGTAATAAGAGTCATTACTACATCATCAGAAATATCCTTCATTTATCGTCCTAAACCTTTCTGTTACATATTTTTGCACATCCGGTATTTAATATTATTAGCATAATTAAATATTTTTATACATTTATTCTATATTTTTACATCAAATGCTAACAACAGTCCGGCTCCTAAACCATTTTCCATAATAGATATTAGGATTTTATTTTTTTAAACATTGTAACAGTTGTCCCCAGATTTGGCTGAGACACTACTTCGACGCTATCCATGAAACTCTCCATAACTGTAAACCCCATTCCGGAGCGTTCCATTTCCGGCTTTGATGTGTACAAAGGCTGCCTTGCAAGCTGTATATCTTCTATACCTTTTCCCTGATCGGAAATGACTATTTCTATTCCTTCGTCATACAGTCTGCATACCATATTGACCATTCCCGTACTATTTTCATATCCATGAATTATTGCGTTTGTTACAGCTTCTGAAACTGCAGTTTTTATATCAGCAAGTTCTTCAACAGTCGGATCAAGCTGTGAAGCAAAAGCCGCTGCAACCACCCTTCCGAATGCTTCATTGTTTGATTTACTCATAAATTCAAGCTTCATTTCGTTAATAAGTTGCATTTTATTTTCCTCACTCTCCACACATACTTGAAACAGCTTTATCCATATTACTATAAGCAGGAATAATCTTTAAAACTCCTGACATTTCAAATATTTGCATTATTTTAGGATTTGCATTTACAATTGCTGCTCTGCCATTCAATTTCTGGATATTTTTATATCTACCGATAACCACACCGATACCGGAACTATCCATAAAATTTACATTTGAAAAATCAAAAATAATGTTTTTTACAGTTGCCTTTATTATTTCGTTATCAATTTTCTGCCTTATATACTGTGCAGAATGATGGTCCATATCCTCCATGATCTTAATAATCAGGGTTGTCCCTTTTTTTAAAAGTTTTAAGTCCAATTAAATACCCCCTTTTAGGAATTGCCACTGTATTTAATTCTATATTTCCCTGAATTTACCTTCTTTTATTTTTTCTGCGATTTCATCCAGTTTTCTAAGTCTGTGATTTACTCCGGACTTACCTAACTTCGGGCTAAGCATTTCTCCCAGCTCCTTAAGGCTTGCCTCACTGTTTGTGAGTCTCGTATTCGCAATTTCAATCAGATTGTCAGGGAGATTGCTTATTCCTATTGTTGCTTGGATATACTTAATATTTTCTATCTGGCGGACAGATGCATTAACAGTTTTTTCGAGATTGGCTGTCTCGCAGTTTACTATTCTGTTGACGCTATTTCTCATATCCTTGAGGATTCTAACATTTTCGAGCTCCATCAATGCACCATGGGCACCGATAATATTCAGAAAGTCCACTATGTTTTCGCCTTCCTTGATATAGGCCACATTGTTTCCTTTCCTGGTTATAGTTTTAATGTAAATGTCATAATCCTTCAAAAGTTCTTTTATTATTTCAAGACACACTGGATTGTGAGTGGCAATTTCCAGATGGTATGTTTTTTCAGGATCACTAATTGAGCCCCCTGTCAAAAAAGCAGCTCTTAGAAAGCTTTTCTTGCAGCAGACTTTTTCAAGCAGCGAATATATTTGGGTGTATTCGCCTTCTAAAAAAGCACTGATGCCAAAATCATACAGCATATTATTAATTACCTGCATCGAGGACAAAATTATTGAATAAGAAACGTGCTTTTTTAGCTTGCTGCTTCTTCTTATGGCAACCTCAGGATTAATTCCATAAATCTTTCTGACAATTGAATAAACCCTTCTTGCAAACGCAGCATTTTCAGTAACTATTTTCAGATTACTGGAATCCTTTTCACGAGAAAAAAGATTACCGGTAAGAATAACTGCTAAAATTTCAGACTTCATACAGCAAGTATCATGCAATTCTATTCTACAAAGTTCATCTTTAACCAATGTTGAAAAAGACATTATAACCTCCTAAATATTAGTGAATAGTGAAAAATTAAGAGTGAATAGTTATGGTAGCTCGGCTTTTGCCGAGCCATAATTTAGCCGGCGAAGCCGGCTTTCCTTCACTTTTCATTTTTCACTATTCACTTTTCACTTTAAGTTTATATCTTCCACTGCAGCTCTGAGAATTTCCGCAACGCTCCAGGCCTGTGCGAAACAGCCCCTTGGATAATAAGGTTCATTGCCGTCAAATATCTCAGAAATATTTCCAAGGCCCCCATCCTTTAAATGATCACAAAATGGGGCAATAAAATCGTAGGCCCTCTCTCTTGCAGCAAAAGAATTCTCTTGTTCGGCAGCACCATTCACCCTGACGTAAGCCTTGATAAACCTGCCCAAAAGCCAGGGCCACACTGTACCCTGGTGATACGCACCATCTCTGCTGCATGAGTCTCCTATGCACAGACCTTTGTATTGAAAACTTTGCTGTGACAGTGTTCTAAGCCCATATGGGGTATATAGATCATTCCAAACCTTATTAACTACGGACTTGGCCTTGTCTCCTTCAATAATCGCATATGACAACCCTACCGCAAGTATTTGATTTGGTCTGATACTGGCATCCTTTTCTTTTCCATCAATAACATCATATAAACATTTCTGTTCTTCATTCCAAAAAATTTGATTGAAGGATTGTTGTGCAAGATTAGCCACCGATCCATATATATCCTGATCCCGGAACTTTTTAGTTAACTTTGACATTATCATCAGAGCATTGTACCATAGAGCATTGATCTCCACTGCTTTTCCATGTCTTGGCGTTACAACCCATTCTCCTACCTTTGCATCCATCCAGGTTAATTGTGTATACTTGTTTCCTGCTGTAACCAATCCGTCTTCTGTCATTTTAATATCATAGACAGTACCTTTTATAAAGCTGGAACAAATTTGCTTCAGGCAGTCGTATATATTATTCTGTACAAAGGAGTAATCACCTGTATATTGCAAGTAGCTATTCACTGCTTCAAAATACCACAGTGCTGCATCAACACTATTATAAATAGGCTGTTCACCATCATCGGGAAACATATTCGGTATCAAGCCATTGTTAACATATTTTGAAAACGTATATAATATTTCTCTGGCATCCTCATATCTACCTGTTGTCAGGGTAAGTCCGGTAAGTGCAATCATTGTATCTCTGCCCCAATCGGTAAACCAGGGATAGCCCGCAATAACAGTCTTTGAATCAGTTGATTTCCTGTAAACAATAAAATTATCCGCTGCAAGTACAAGCCTTCTGCAAAGATTATTACTGTATGCCTTAATGTCCAGAAGCTCTTTTAACCTTCGCTCTTCTTCTTCGATTATATCCCCGGCATTAATTTCAGAAAATCCAAATTCTTCAGTTGTAGCATAAAAAGAAATTGTTTTGTTTTCCCAGGGCTCAAGTCTGATTTCAAAGCATCCGGGCATAAAGTGATCCTCAAAATCGTCAAGACCGCGCTCCTGTTCAATTGTATAAAACATATTGTAAAAATATGTGGAATCATACTTATTAAAGTCTCCAGCATCAGTACCTAACCTAAATACTATGTCAGAATCTGCAGGATACAGTGTAACCTCTTTTTGGTGATTGGAAACATCAAATTTTAAAAATTTGTTTTCACTTTTATGATGATGATCTCTAAAATTAACTAATGGCATTAATTTGAAAACCACATTTTTTGAACCGTTCCTGATTTCATATTGTATTACTGTAGTGTTTTCGCCGTATTTCATTGCCACTTTCTTTTTAATAAAAATATCTCTATAGCTGTAAATAAACTGTGGTAAAAATTCATATTGCACTCTCTGTAAATGATTATATCCGGTATTTATATAACCGTCTTTTGTTTTAAAAGAGCTAATTGAAATAACTTCTCCACCTTCGAGGCAAATGTCTTCCAAAACATTTGACAACAAAAGATATCTGCTTGTAGGCGGCTTCAAAGCAGCAATAAGTAAACCGTGGTATCTCCTGCTGTTTGAACAAATCAACGAGCCCGAGGCATATCCGCCTATACCGTTGGTAATTAGCCATTCTCTGCTGCTACCCTGCTCATAAGTATACCAATAGCTCTTGCCAAACTCCATTTTCCACACTCCGATTTGAATAGTTTTATATAACTGTTCCTAAGGAACCTTATCTATTTTTTCTTTAGCAAAATAGTAGTCAAGCATTCTGGCTTTATCTTTTGACAGAACGAGCTCTGAAACTAGCTGAATTACCTGTTTTGCCAGTTTATTTGAGTCATGTCTGACATAACTGTTATTTATTATAGCTTTGAAATCGCCTGAAACAATTTCTATACCCATTTTATCTACTACCTCTGAATCAACCTTTACCATTTCAGCCCCATCTTTTTCGTAACGCTCTTTCAATTCATATGGAATGTCAGCAGTATTGACTATGCAGTAATCTATTATGCCCTTTTTTGAATGCTTCTCTATGGCTTTAATATGTTCACTGAGAGTATAACCGTCTGTCTCACAGGGCTGTGTCATTACGTTGCATACATATACTATAATTGCTTTTGTTTTTGAAAGAGCTTCGCATACTCCATCTACCAATAAATTTGGTATTATACTGGTATAAAGACTTCCTGGTCCCAATACAACTATATCCGCATCCATTATTGCTTCAATAGCTTCATTTAAAGGCTTGACATTAGTTTGGTTCAAATATATCCTGTTTATCTTCGATTTATCATTATCACTTCTATGTCCGATATTAAATTCTCCAAGTATTGTGTGTCCACTGTCTGTTTCTGCACAGAGTCTGACATCTTCAAGTGTAATTGGCAAAACTGTACCGGTTACTGCAAGAACATCGCTCATTTTTTTTACTGCTTCTTCAAAGTTATCGGAAATTCCATCCATTGCAGCTAGAAATAAGTTTCCAAAACTCTGCCCCTTTAACATGCCATCCTGAAACCTATACTGCAGAAGTTTCTGCATAATTGGTTCAGTGTCGGCTAAGGCCAGGATACAGTTTCTGATATCACCCGGTGGCAGCATACCAAGGTCTTCCCTTAATATTCCTGATCCTCCGCCATCATCAGCTACTGTTACCAACGCTGTAAGGTTTGAAGAATATTGCTTCAATCCTCTGAGCATTGTAGATAATCCCGTACCTCCTCCCACAGCTACTATCTTCGGGCCCTTTACAAGAATCCGTTTTTCATTCAGAAGATTATTTAGTCCTTCAGAATTTATAGATCCGGAATTTCGTTTCTGCAAAGCCATATATGTTCTTAAAAGCCCCTGTAATGCAAAAATCACAGCTGCTATTCCTATTATCGCCAAAACAATTAAAATAAGCCATTCGGTTATTTCAGCCAAACTCATTTAACTACCCCTTTGCCATCTTTCTCAATATCTCTATGCTCTATAACAACACTATGCATTTTTTCTTCGAGACGCCTATGCAGCTCATCAGCTATTGCAACTGACCTATGTCTTCCGCCGGTACATCCAATTCCTATATCAAGCTGAGATTTTCCTTCCTTTATATAGTTCGGAATCAGGAAATCAAGCATATCAAACAATTTTATTAAAAATTCCCTGGTTTCATTGGCATTCAATACAAATTCCTTTACCATCTGATCTTTACCTGTCTGCATCTTCATAGGAGCAATATAATATGGATTAGGAATAAACCGTACGTCGAAAACCAAATCGCAGTCTGTAGGGATTCCATACTTAAACCCAAACGAAACAATATTTATTATTATACCTTTAAAAGTTTTACCCTCAAGAAATATGCCGTTTATCTCCTGTTTAAGCTGCCTGGTACTAAGAGTAGAAGTATCTATGATGTAGTTTGCCTTGGATTTGATGGATTCCAGTGCAGTCCTTTCTTCCTTTATCCCCTTTAGCAAACGCCCCTCAGGCGACAATGGATGCTGCCTTCTGCTCTCCTTATACCGCTTTACCAAAACATCGTCATCGGCTTCAAGAAACATTATTTCGTAGCTAAAGCCTGAGTGTTTCACCTCAGAAAGAGCCGGAAAAAGATCCTGTAACAGCTTTCCTCCTCTGATGTCAACGACCAGTGCTATTTTTTCCATTTTGCCTTCGCTCTGAGCACTAATTTCAGCAAATTTGGGTATCAGCGCAGGCGGTAAATTATCAACGCAAAAAAATCCTATATCCTCCAGATATTTTGTTACCAGACTCTTACCTGCCCCTGACATTCCTGTTACTATAACTAATCTCATTTGTATACCTCTAATCTTTTACATAGTAGTTTCAATATTTAAAATTTTACTTGCTAAAATCCCCAATAATTCTTATTTCAGGCTCCAAATGAACTGAAAAGCGCTCGGATACAGTAGTCTGAATGTGGTTAATCAAATTCAACACATCCTCGCAGGTAGCACCGCCTTTATTAATAATAAAGCCGCTATGCTTATCGGATACTTTTGCTCCGCCTATTTCAAAACCTCTTAAACCACAGTCGTCAATCAATTTACCAACGAAGTATCCTTTAGGTCTTTTAAAAACGCTGCCGGCACTTGGCCACTCCAGTGGCTGTTTATCCCTGCGTTTAAAATTAAATTCATCCATTAACGCTTTAATATTTTCATAATTACCACTATCTAATTTTAATCTGGTTTTTAAAACTATTCCCCCGGTTTGCTGAATAATGCTGTTTCGGTAAGAAAAACAGTGTTCATCACCTGTAATGGTAATTACCGAGCCTTCTTTATCCATATACTCAGTCTGATATACAACCATACACATTTCTCCGATATATGCACCGGCATTCATTGTCACAGCTCCACCAACAGTCCCAGGAATCCCTTCTGCAAATTCCAGTCCGGTAAGAGAATTTTCAAGTGCTCTTTTTGAAGCTCTTGAAATAAGCATTCCTGCTTCCACTTCCATTATGTCATCATAGACTGTACAATTGCACATATTATCGTATATCTTAATGACAACGCCTCGAATGCCTTTATCCGAGACCAAAAGATTTGTCCCGTTTCCCATCACCATGTATGGGATTTTGGCATTTATACACGCTCTTATAATCTCCCCTAGCTGATCGCTGTTATCAGGAATAACCATAGTATCAACAGGCCCACCAATTTTAAACGATGTGTGATTACTCATCGGTTCATTTATTAAAACTTTTTCTTCACCTAAAATTAATGTAAGCTTTTTAACTAGTTCCAGGTTTGCCAAAATATAACCGTCTCCTTCCAAAACGTAATGAATATTTGTTATTACCTATTCATTATATGCGCTAACCTCTGTTTCCTTTCCTGGAGGAATTCCTCAACCTTGTCAGCTGATGTAGTCAAAACCAGCTCCTCCGGCATTTCCACCGCTTCCAGCAATTCTTTTACCTTATCGAATTTTCCTACATTGAAACTAATGTGTGCATCGCTTCCTGTGGTAACCCTAACCCCGTATTTCTTGCACACTCGTGCTATTTTAAGGCAATTTTCTTTACTTCCTTTTCTTACATCAAAAGAATGATTATTTATTTCAATCAATTTATTGTATTCTCGGGCTGTTTTAACAACAGCTTCAATATCTATTGGAAACTGCCCATTTCCGGAATGCGCCAATATATCTACATACGGATTGGACAAGACTTTTACAGCGGCGTTTGTATGCTCTTCCAAGGTTGAAGGTTCAATGCAAACATCATGAAAGCTTGCCAGGCACAGTTCCAATCTATTTAAGTAGCTGTCAGGCATATCTACTTTACCTTCATAGTTAATTATATTAAGCTCCACACCTTTTACAATGCGGACGCCATATAATACATTTGGAATTTCCTTCAGATTTCCAAAGTGAAACAATGATGGTGCACCAAGCATTGATGGAGCATGGTCTGCTATGTTAATCATTTTCATTCCATTATTAAAAGCCTCTTTTGCATTTTCTTGTATAGTACTATACGCATGCCCGCTTGATATTGTGTGCGTATGTGTGTCAACAACGATATTCAAAACCAGTCCTCCTTATATGTCCTCGATTAAATCAGTCTTTATTACGCTTTAATTATAAAAGCGGGGGACATTATGTTGCCTCGTTATACCCGTTCCCCTTTGTTAATATTGCCCAGTACTCTCTCACTTAACGCTCTTGCAGCATTATAACCCATCTTCTTCTGCCTGTTATTCATGGCCGCTACCTCTACAATAATTGCCAGGTTTCTTCCAGGACTGACAGGTATATTAAGGCATGGAACTGACAACCCCAATATATCTGTATACTCGTCTTCTATTCCAAGGCGGTCATATATTTTATTGTCTTTCCAATGTTCAAGCTTGATAACCAGATTTATATTTTCAGTCATCTTAACGGAACCTACACCGTATAAATTTTTAACATCCAGAATTCCAATACCTCTTATTTCAATAAAGTGTCTTATTATGTCAGGTGCAGTACCTACTAGGGTTTTATCCGAAACCTTTCTGATTTCAACGTTGTCGTCAGCCACAAGCCGATGACCTCTCTTTACCAACTCAAGAGCTATTTCACTCTTTCCTACACCACTTTCACCAAGAATCAGAATTCCTTCACCATATACCTCAACGAGAACGCCATGCATACTTGTTCTGGGTGCAAGCTGCAAATTCAGGTATCTGATTACACCACTCATAAATCTTGATGTATCATCATCTGTTCTGAGAATAGGAATTTTATACTTTCTTCCAACTTCTATCATTTCCGGAAATACGCCTAAACCTCGTGCTACAACCATACATGGAAAGCCACATTTAAAGAAGCTATCCAGTCTTCTGTAACGATCTCCTTCACTAAGCTGCATCAGGTAAGCAGTCTCGCCCTTTCCCATAATCTGCATCCTGTCAGTTCCAAAATACTCCATATAGCCGGCCAATTGTAATCCTGGCCTGTTTACTTCCGTTGAAGTAATTTCTATTCCTTCATAATCCTTGCATCCGGAAAGCTCTTCCAGTTGAAACTCTTCCATTACTTCCTTTATAGTCACTGAAAACATCAGAAAGCACCCCAATTCTAATTTTTTGCAATCTTATTACAATTATATAGTATTGAGCAAAAAAAGAAAACACGGCAAATTCACTAATTTGCCGTGTTTAATATTTTTTCTTTTTCCTTTTAGAAAATTGAGTTATTTAGAATAAGGGCTGCAAATACTATGGAAACCATTGATAACAACTTTATAAGTATGTTAATTGATGGTCCTGAAGTATCCTTGAACGGATCTCCTACTGTATCTCCAACAACTGCTGCCTTATGAGGATCTGATCCCTTGCCGCCATGATTTCCTGCTTCAATATATTTCTTGGCATTATCCCATGCTCCACCGGAGTTCGCCATCATTACTGCCAGAACAAATCCGGATACAGTAGCTCCTGCAAGCATACCGGCAACACCATTAACTCCAAGAATCAAACCTATAACTATTGGGAAAGCTATGGCAGTAAGAGCTGGAGCAATCATTTCCTTCTGAGCTCCTCTTGTACAAATATCTACGCAAGTAGCATAATCAGCTTCTACTCCTGGTTTTCCTTCCAACAATCCTTTTATTTCTCTGAACTGTCTTCTTACTTCAACAACAATACTCTGCGCTGCTCTTCCAACTGCGTCCATTGTTAAGGCAGCAAACAGGAATGGAAGCATTGCACCTATAAATAATCCAATAAGAACTGTTGGGTTCAATATTGATAAATCAAACACATTCTGTATACCGTCTTTGGCAGCAATAACTTCGACTTCACTCTTGAAGGCTGCAATAAGGGCAAGTGCTGTTAAAGCAGCAGAACCTATTGCAAAGCCTTTTCCAGTAGCCGCTGTTGTATTGCCCAGTGAATCAAGAGCATCTGTACGTTCTCTTACTTCAGGAGGCAAATGTGACATTTCTGCAATACCACCTGCATTGTCGGCAACAGGGCCATAAGCATCTGTCGCAAGTGTGATACCCAGTGTACTGAGCATACCAACAGCTGAAATACCAACTCCGTATAATCCGAGGTTGAAGTCAGCTCCTCCACCTGCAAGGTAGAAGCTTGCCAAAACAGCTGCTGCAACAATGATTACAGGAACAGCAGTTGATAGCATTCCTAAAGATAAACCACCGATTATAATTGTTGCCGGGCCAGTCAACGAAGTATTTGCAAGCCTTTGAGTAGGTTTATATGTATCTGATGTGAAATATTCCGTAAAGAAGCCTATCAGGTTTCCTGCTACAAGTCCACTTAAAATAGCAAAGTAAACGCCTATAT
>CAYQCA010000075.1:0-16413 GCA_964415835.1 uncultured Clostridium sp.
ATTGGCATATTTGTCTCCAAAGAGTGGTGCCGAGTTGATAAAAGAGCTGCTGTAAGTTCTAGAAGTATAGTAGTAGCAGGAGTAAAGGAGTATAGAAGACTGAATAGGGAAAAGACCGCAGTGCGGTCTTTTTTAATTCAAACGCTCAGCATGGCTGAGCTACCATATTCTGTACTTCTGAACTCCTATACTACTGTATTCTGCTTGTTTACTCCTGTACTTCTATACTTCTTACTACTTAATAACCCTTACAGTTTTAACCCCTTCAATTGCACGAATCTGATCAACAATATTATCGGTCAGCTCACCTTCAATATCGATTACATTATATCCAATGGTGTCCTTATGACGGGTAAGCATATCTGCAATATTTATTTTATTTGCCGCAAGAATAGTTGTCATCTGACCAATCATATTTGGTATATTTTTATGAACTGTAATAATTCTTGTTTTATCTGTTGGCTGCATATCACAGTCAGGGAAGTTGACTGAGTTTTTAATCATACCTGTTTCAAGATAGTTTTTCATTTGATTAACTGCCATAACTGCACAATTTTCTTCAGACTCAGGGGTTGAAGCTCCTAAATGAGGTATAGCAATAATCTCGTCAATTCCAAGAAGTTCATCTTCAGGGAAGTCTGTAACATAGCAGGCAACAGTGCCATCTTTTATTGCTTCGAGTAAATCTGTGTTGTTAACCAGACCGCCTCTGGCAAGATTAATTATTCTTATTCCTTTTTTCATAACATCAAATTTTTCTTTATTTAGCATGCCTGCTGTTTCTTTTGTAAGGGGCACATGTATAGAGATATAATCACATGTGGATAAAAGGTGATCCAAATTGGTAGCTCTTATTACCGAGCTTGACAATCCCCACGCAGCCTTTACTGAAATATAAGGGTCGTAACCCATTACTTCCATACCCATTGAATAAGCATCATTCGCTACCATTACTCCGATTGCGCCCAGCCCGATAACACCAAGTCTTTTACTGCTGATCTCAGGACCTTCAAACTGCGACTTGCCTTTTTCAACCAGCTTAGGAACCTCTTCGCCTTTACCTTTTAGGGATTGAGCCCAGTTTATACCCTGGTTGATTTTTCTTGAAGAAAGTAACAGTGAAGCTATTACAAGCTCTTTAACACCATTGGAATTTGCTCCGGGAGTATTGAAAACAACAATGCCTTTTTCAGTGCATTTGTCTATTGGAATATTGTTAACGCCTGCTCCGGCTCTTGCAATAGCTTTCAGGTTGGATGAAAGCTCCATATCCAGCATGTTTGCGCTTCTCACAAGCACAGCATCAGGGTTTGCAATATCTGATGCCACTTCATATGATTCAGTTGGAATAAGGTCTAAACCACAATCTGATATTTTATTAAGCATCTGTATTTTAAACATATTTGAATCATTCCTTTTCTGTGTTTTATTTATTTTCTATTTCAAACTTCTTCATAAAATCAACAAGTTTTTTTACACCTTCAACAGGCATTGCATTATAAATGCTGGCCCTCATTCCACCAACTAAACGGTGACCTCGAAGTGTGCACAGGCCTGCTTTTTCAGATTCTTTTATAAACTTTTCGTTTAACTCATCTGTAGGAGCTGTAAACGGTACGTTCATTATGGACCTGTCTTTTTTATTTACATTATTTTTAAACATCTTTGACTCATCAAGAAAATCATACAAAATTGCAGCTTTTTCATTATTTACTTTTTCGATAGCCTTAACGCCACCCATTTCATCAATCCACTGGAATACCAGCCCTGCAACATAGATACTGTAGCAAGGAGGTGTATTGTAGAGCGATTTTTCCTTGTCATGAGTTTCGTATCTCATCATTGTTGGAACATTGTCTATGTGTTTTCCTATAAGATCCTTTTTAATAATTACAATTGTAAGTCCTGCAGGTCCCAGATTTTTTTGCGCACCGGCATAGATCAAGCCAAACTTGTTAACATCTACTACCGTAGACATAATTTCACTTGACATATCTGCAACGAGTGGTATGCTGCCGGTCTCAGGATATGTTGTAAAACGTGTTCCTTCCAGCGTGTTATTACTGGTTATATGAACATAATCAATCTCCTCAGAAATCTTATAGTTCTCAGGAATGTAAGTAAAGTTCTTGTCATCGGATGAAGCAATTATATTTGCACTACCATACATCTTTGCTTCTGAAATAGCCTTTTTGGACCAATTACCGGTATTAATAAAGTCAGCTTTTTTGTATTTGCTGAACAGGTTCATTGGAACCATGGCAAACTGTGTTGATGCTCCGCCCTGTAAAAATAGTACCGAATAGGTATCATCAATATTCATTAGCTTGCGAAGAAGGCTTTCTGCATTTTCAATTATGGAAGTGTAGACTTTTGATCTATGGCTCATTTCCATTACAGACATACCAGTACCGCTGTAATCCAACATTTCTTCTGCAGCTTTCTTTAAAACTGATTCCGGTAGCATAGAAGGACCGGCTGAAAAATTATAAACTCTGCTCATAAAGACTCTCCTTTATTTATATTAATTAAAATTTATGAAAAATTAAAAGGTCAAATCTATAAGACTTGACCTCTGTAAATGCAAATAAACCATATTTCTGTAAATATGTTATAATAGCATACTCTGTCCTTTTGCCTGAGAGATTTACGGTGTTAACCGTATTGCCCCTTCGGCGCCAAAAATGGTCTCTCCAGAGGTCCGTCCTGATGAAGTCTTTTATACCTGAGAGTGCTACTCCTTCGGTGCCCTTTTGTGTAACAAAAAGGACTCTCCTCCATCAATCATCCGTCATTATTTAGTTAAATTAATAACATAATTATAATTCTAGTTATAAATAGAGTCAAGCTAAAATTAATGTAACGTTTTTTAAATTTATTTCATACTATGTACTAATTTAATGTTTTAACTAAAAATGTTAAGATTAGGAGGTAATAATGAAAGACTCTCCATTAGAAAAAGTTACTTGGAAAGGTAATAGCAAAAAAATGTATACGACTATTCTTGAAAATGTACCTTCTATATTTAAATCAATGATAAAGCGTGAGGTAGAAGATTGGTTGGTTAAGAATAAAGTGGAGGTAGTAACAGAAGATCTGGTTATAAAAATGTTCAATGAGAAAGCTCCAAAAGGCATTTTACATAAAGTGGGGCCAAAACTTGAAAAAATGAAAACGGCCAGAGAAGAATCTTGATAATAATATAAAAATTGAGTGTAATAGGCACTCAATTTTTTTGTTTAAGAATCAATTGACAGAGTTTGGAATTCCACATATAATAAAAATACATATGCATAATAGCATGTGGAATAATAACGAAAGGGGTTGTTTTAATGTCTGAATTTAATTTTGAGGTGATTTTTCAATAACTGAATATTAGCACTCGATAACAAAGTCCCTATTGCTTTCTTTTTATGAGGGTAGCTATGTTGCAGGCTCTTATGAGTCGAGTTATCGGTGCAGCTTCTTTCGAGCAACCACAAAAACGTGTATAAATATAACAGATAGTTGGCACGCATGGTAGCGTGTTTTTTTATACCCTTTTTGGGGTTGAGAAGTATAAGTAAATTTATGATGGGAGAGATGATTATGACAAAAAAGAAAAGTACTTTTGATTATATGAGAGAAATAAGAGGCAGCTGGGTGATTAATCCCAGAACCAGGATCCAGGAAAATAATTTGAAAAATAAAAAGAAACGCAGGCAGGATGAAAAGAAATTTGTAAAGGATGGATTTGAATAAATGAATATAAACGATTATGGTTGGAATCAGAGTTTTGAAAAGGAAATGAAAGAAGAGTATCGTGAGGATACCTTCCCCGGAAGAGTAATAGCTGACTATGGGCAGATGCTTCGTGTAATTACAGACAATGGAGAGCTGGTTATAAACAGGCCAGTAAGTAAACTGGATAATGAAATTCAGGTTGCTGTAGGTGATTGGGTCGTATTGGAATTGACAGGTACTGATTCCTACAGAATCAACTCCGTTCTTGCCAGAAAAACTAAGTTTTCAAGGGCTGCCGCCGGAATAGAAGTAAAAGAACAAATTGTAGCAGCTAATGTAGATACAGTTTTACTGATACAGTCATTGAACAGGGATTTCAATATGCGGAGGCTGGAGAGATACCTGATTGCAGCATGGGAAAGCGGTGCAGTACCAGTGGTTGTGCTGACAAAAGCAGATTGCTGTAATGATATAGCTGATAAGCTATCAATAGTTTATAATACTGCGCCTGGTGTAGAGGTACATGCCATAAGCTGTGTAACAGGAGATGGGCTTGAAAATATAAAGAAATATTTTATGCCGGGGAAAACAGTGGCGTTGCTAGGGTCATCGGGTGTAGGTAAGTCTACATTAGCTAATACACTGGCAGGTGAGGATTTGCTAAAAACACAGGCAATCAGGGAGGATGACAGCCGGGGAAGGCATACTACCACGCACAGAGAGCTTGTACTATTGCCGGAAGGAGGATTGATCCTTGATACTCCCGGCATGCGCTCTTTATCCCTTTGGGAAGCTGATAACGGAATGGAAATAATGTTCGGCGACGTTGAAGAGCTTGTAAAGCTGTGCCGCTTCACTGATTGCAAACATCAGAACGAGCCGGGCTGTGCGGTAAGAGAGGCGTTAGATACCGGAAATCTGGAAGCTAAGAGATGGGAAAGCTGGCTAAAGCTCCAGAAGGAGCTGGCGTTTCTTGAGGCTAAAAAAGAGGGTAAAGCGAGGCTACAGGAGAAACAGTGGGGCAAGCAAATTTCCAAGTTGCAGAAAGAATTTTATAGCACATCGGTTCATGAGAGAAAATATCGATAGTAATGAATTTTCTTACCTTTATGGTACACAAATATTTTTTGTGTACCATTCTCTTTTAATTTTTAACAAATTGTTGTATGATTAAAACAAGGTGCATAAAACTGGATTGAAAATTTCATCGTAACAAAGTATGAAATTTACTTTTATATAATCTCTTGCGTTATCATTTCATAGAGTCAATTTAGGTTGCTTTTTTAATAACTATATATCCAAAAAATGAAACAAAAAAATATATTAAAGGTGAATCCATGATGAAAAATATTTTTAATTTTAAGCTTCACATTTATCAAAAGATAATCTTAATATTTATTTTACTGCTTACGCCTATTTTTATGATTAGTATCTGGATAAACATTTTTGGCTCAAACTATATCAACAAGGGAATATCATCATCAATTATGTCCAATATGGAACTTTATTCAAAACATTTCGAAGATGAATTTTCACATATAAAGCTTCAACAGTTTCAATTTATAGATGACACTGATATTCAAAGACTAAGCTATCAATATGAGGTATTTAATGAGTACGAAAAGTCATACCTGATATACAAAGCGAATGAAAGAATACAAACAGTTAAGAACACAAGTGATTATATCAAGAATGTAGGAGTATATATAAAATCAATAAACAGTACTATATCAGTTCAGAAGGGAGTGGAAAAAATCCCTAATGATGAGTACGATTTAGTAAAAAACTTAAGTTCCAGTATGGAATCCCCCATGATATACAATACAAGTGGAAGCCTATATTTAGTAAAATCAAGTTTAATGAGTGAGCCGAAGAAGTATGAAGATAACAATATAATAAGCTATATAGAAATTTCAAAAGATAGAATCAGAAAGACTTTACAACAATTATCCCTTGCAGAAAATTCTGGCGCGATTTTGTTAAGTGTAAACCAGGGATTTATAATTACTTCATCTGATGATGATGTTATCATGCCGATTTTAGAAAGTTATAAAAGGAATTATATTGAGAATTCATCTAATTTTATTGATAAGCTGGATGGAAAAAAGTATTTGTTAGCATATAGGAAATTAATTATAAAAGATCTGGTTCTTATAACTTACACTCCAGAATCAGATGTTATGGGTGTTTTAACGAAATTCAACATTCTGTTTATTGTATTATTTAGTGTTTCTTTAATCGTTATGATAATGTTTTCTTTTTCTGTAAACATAATGATACATAAACCAATAAATAAACTTGTAAAAGCCTTTAAAGAGTTTGAACTCAATAATTTAGAGTTTTCCATCCTCAGCAAGGCAAGTGATGAATTTGGATATTTATACTCAGGATTTAACAATATGATTGCAAGAATAAAGCAGTCAATACAACAAAACTATGAACAGAAGCTATCGATGCAGCAATCGGAATTAAAGCAGCTTCAATCTCAGATTAATCCACATTTTTTATACAACAGTTTTTTTACTATTAGTCGAATGTGTAAAATAGGTGAGTACGATAAAGTGGTTACTTTTACTCAAAGCCTTGCCAGCTATTATCAGTTTATCACCAGAAGTGGCTCGGATGAAGTTCCATTAATAAAGGAATACCGTCATGCAATGGATTATGTGGATATACAAAGAATTAGATTTGCTAACCGTATAACTGTTATAGCAGACGAGTTGCCTAAAGAATATGAGAATTTATTTGTTCCTAGAATTATTATTCAACCAATAATAGAAAATGCATTCGAGCATGTTTTCGAAAAGAACACATCTAATGGAATTATTAGCATTGAAGTTAGTCAAGTTGAAGATAATTTATGCATAGGAATCCAGGATAATGGTCCCACACTGGATGACTCTATACTTAGAGAGCTTCAGAGAAAACTCTCTGCTCCATGGGAAACTCAGGAAAAAACTGGTATTATCAATGTGAGTAGACGAATACAATTAAAATTTGGTGAAGAAAGTGGGCTCTATGTTTCAAAGAGTGAGTATGGTGGAGTTAAGGTAAGTATCGTAATCAAAGGTATATAGGACATTAGTAGTGGAGGGATTGTAATGTACAGACTTTTAATAGTGGATGATGAAACATACATATTGGAGGGGTTGGTCCAATTGTTCTCAGAGTGTGAGGACTTAGAACTGGAAATATATAAAACTTATTCTTCACTGGAGGCTATTGAGATAATCAAGAAGAATAAAATAGATATTGTACTTTCAGACATTCGAATGCCTGAAATGGATGGTTTTCAATTGGTTGACAAAATATTATATTATCTGCCCAAATGTAGAGTTATATTTCTTACAGGGTATAGTGAGTTTGACTATGTTTACTCTGCCATACACAGGCCAAATGTAAATTATATTCTAAAGTCAGAAAAGGATGAAACTATTATAAAGACAGTAGAAGACGCTATTTCCAGTATTGAGGAGGAAGTGAGGCAGCAAAGTATCATGCAGATTGCTGAGAGACAAATAGAACGCATGGTTCCTCTCTTGCGAAAAGAATTATTTGAACTAATTTTACAGGGAGACATTCACTCTCAGGAAGTTATTGAAGAGCGCTTTAAAGAGCTGGATATACAGATGAAAACAGATAGATTTGTCATTATGATATTGGGTAGAATAGACAGCTGTGCCGAAAATCCTACGCATACAAGTAAAATCAATACATTTTATACAGTTCAGCAAATGATAAATGACTTATTGACTCCATTTGTAATTTGTGAGAGTGTTTTATTGAATAGTAGAGTTATTTGGCTAATGCAGCCAGCATCAAGTGAAGAGAGGTTTGTAGATGGTGCTGGTCATATTGACTGGAACGGATTCCTTACATATATAAAGGGTAATATGGAAACCATTCAGAATATGTGCAAGGATGTATTGGGAGTTACATTTTCTTTTATTCTTCCAAAGGAGCCTACTGAATGGAAGTACATACAAATGCAGTTTGACACAATGGGAAATATCGTGGATAGAAGGATTCCCGAGGGGCATCAAATGATTATAGATCTTGGCAAGCCAGGAGAACTATTAGGACAAAGTAACGGGAAGATGCGCTTAACGGATATAGAGTTTATTACTGAAATAAAAGAACTTGGAAATCAATTCACAAAAGGACAGCAGAGACAAGTTGAAAATATTTGCAGGAGTCTGCTCAACAAGTTTAAGGAAGATATGAAAGTGAACTATATGGTAACAATAGAAAGGTACCATACATTTATGCTCGTATTTATTTCTTATCTTAATAAATATAGTATATTGGATTATACAAGAAATATTGGTTTGAACATAGATAAGATATTCAATATGGAATTTCCAAGGGATTGGGATAAAACGGAACAAAACTTTGTAGGTTTGGGCAATCTTATTTGTATGTATATGAGTGAACATTGTGAGCATGAGAATGATCTTGTCATTGAGCAGGTAAACAAACATATAAGAGACAATCTGGGAGGAGATCTGTCTCTATCGAAAATAGCTGAAACAGTACATTTTAATCCATCATACCTGTCACGTTTCTATAAACAGACCTCAGGCCAAAACATATCGGATTATATTAATGCTGAAAAATACAAAAAAGCAAGAGAACTTTTGAATCAAACACCATTAAAGGTAAATGAAATAGCGGCAAAGCTGGGATTTGAAAATGTATCTTATTTTATATCTTTTTTCAAAAAACATTCAGCACTTACACCTCAGGAGTTTAGGGAGTCCATGTGACTCTCTTTTTTTGAATCCTTTTAAGAAGTAAACAAAACAGTATAAAGTAAATATTGTTTTATTGTGAAAAAAATGGGGAGTATTTATAATTAATATTGTAATGAACTCGGTTTGTATGATGATCATCAGAGATTAACCCGGTATGCACCTTAAAAGGAATTAGAAAACGCACATTAGCCAAGAACGGGCAATTTGTGCGAAAACTCTAAAAAAGAGCACAAAGAGGAGGCAATACATGAAAAAAAGGATTATTTGTTTAAGCATTGCTATGCTTATAATACTAAGTACAATTCTGTCAGCATGTGGATCTGATACACCAGAGGGAGTTCAAGATAAAGCGGCAACAAGTTCTGCTGCCAGTACAACTGTGGCTCAAGAAGATACAGAAAAAATTGATCCATTAGGGAAATATGAAGAGCCTATAGAAATTACTGCAGTATTAGGTTATAATCCTCCCGAAGATTCTAAAACCCCAGCAGGAATTACACCTGAAACTCAATCATGGATTAAGCTTTGTGAGGATGCTTTAAATATAAAACTGAAGTTCAAGTGGACTGTGCCTATGGATCAGTTTGATCAAAAGTTCAAGCTGGCTGTAGCATCTTCTGATCTTCCTGACATTATGGAAGTAGATGCAAAAACGAGTAATTTTCAATTATTTAAAGAGAATGGAGTAATTAGTGATTTTGGAAGTATATATGAAAAATATGCTTCTCCTGCTTTGAAGGACGCTGTTGAAGCAGATGGAGGGAAAGCACTGAATGCGTGCAAGGATGATGGAAAATTGTTTGCTCTTCCATTCTACACAGACGTAAACCAATTCATACAATTACTTTGGATAAGGACTGACTGGCTTAAAAACTTAAATATGCAGCCACCTAAGACTATAGATGAGATGGAAAAGCTTATGGAAGCATTTGTGAACCAGGATCCTGATAAAAACGGGAAGAAAGATACATATGGACTTGCAATAAATAAAAATCTATTTACATGGGGATTCGATCTCAGAGGATTTTTCAATGGCTTTGGCGCATATCCCAATGCATATCAGTTTACCAGTTGGCTGAATAAGGGAGATGGCAATCTGGTTGCTGCTGATATACAGCCTGAAATGAAAAATGCTTTGGCCAAAATGCAGTCAATGTATAAGAATGGCCTAATTGACAAAGAGTTTGCTATAAAGGATGAAAACAAGGTTTCAGAGGATGTTGTTGCAGGTAAAATAGGTATGCTGTATGGTGAATGGTGGTATCCGGCATGGCCTCTCAATACGGTAATGGATAAGGATCCTAAGGCTGAATGGAAGTGCTTTGAGCTGCCGTCAGCTGATGGAAATGCGACAACATATGGTACAGATAAATTATCTATAGCAAAGTATCAGGTAATTAATAAATCTTGCAAAAACCCTGAAGCGGCTATAAAGATGATGAATCTTTATCTGGATCTTTCTGAGGAAAAGTATGGAGATCTGATTAAAGCTGAAAAAGGATTTGTATACAATTGGATTCCACAAAGACCTTATTATCCTATGCTGAATGAATGGCAATACAATGAAATAAATAAGGCATTAAAGGAAAATAAGGATACTATAGAAAACCCTAAAGAAAAAGCTGTAATTGATACTTTGAATGATGCAAAGAAATTCCTTTCTACAGGTGATAAACTAGCATGGGGAAAATACTATAGCAGAGTTGCCGAGGATGGCGGCTGGGGACTGACACGTAAAATTCGCGATAATGGAAAAATTGTTTACAATGAGTATTACGGGCCTACAACAGAAACCATGACAGAAAAAGGAAGCTCACTCCAAAAGATGAGGGATGAGACGTTTCTCAAGATTATAATGGGAGCTGTATCTATTGATGAGTTTGATTCCTTTGTAGCTAACTGGAAGAAGCTTGGCGGTGACGATATAACCAACGAGGTTAATGAGTGGTTTAAAAAGCAGAAATAATTATTTCAAATGACTTAGCTTTAATTGAGAGGAGAGTACAAAAAAACTCTCCTCTCAAAATATAATAACTAAAATTCGCTGATAGGAGATGTAATCTGTGAGGAACCAATTGACTTTAAAACGTTACAAAAAAGAAAAACTTCTTCACTTAATGCTTATACCTGGTATATTGATAACCTTGATATATTCATATGGCCCGATGTTTGGAATTATAATGGCGTTTCAAAAATTTAACCCTGTAAAGGGTTTTATAGAATCAAAATGGGTTGGACTGAAGAACTTTAAATATATATTTGCTATGCCGGACTTTTATAATGTTTTGTGGAACTCGTTCTATATATCTTTTCTAAAAATCATTTTCAGTATCACCATACCACTTGTACTTGCATTGTTAGTAAATGAAGTCAATAAAAAATGGTTTAAAAAAGTTGTGCAGACAAGCATTTTTATTCCATTCTTTCTCTCCTGGACTGTATTAGGAGGTGTGCTAATTGAGGTTTTTTCGCTAAGAGGTCCTATAAACTACATTTTAGTGCAGTTTGGAATCGATCCTATTATGTTCATGGCTAGTAATGATTGGTTTCCGGGTATTATTGTTGCTTCAGATGTATGGAAGAATATGGGCTACAACATGATAATTTTTTTAGCAGCCATAACCAATATAAATCTAAGTCTGTATGAGGCTGCGGAAGTAGATGGAGCAGGAAAGTGGAAACAGGTATTAAATATAACTATTCCCGGGATATTCCCGATTATTATCCTTATATGTACTTTGAGCATCGGATCCATACTTAATGCAGGATTCGAACAGATTTTGATATTATACAATCCTGTTGTTTATCAGAGTGGAGATATCATCGACACATTCGTGTACAGAATGGGTATTTTTGACCAACAGTATTCTCCAGCAGCTGCTGTGGGACTATTCAAGTCCTTTGTATCAATGTTTATGGTATCAATGTCTTATTTCCTTGCGTACAAGTTCAGTGACTACAAAATATTCTAAAACAACAGGAGGAATTAGTATGCTTTATAAAGTGTCATTGTCCAGAAAGTTTTTTATAGCTTTCAATGCATTATTTTTAACAGCAGTAACAATTCTGTGTATTGTACCATTTATACACCTTTTGGCTGTGTCTTTAAGTTCAAATTTAGCAGCTTCAGCCGGAGAGGTCAAACTTACGCCTGTAGGTTTCACACTCGAAGCATACCGCTTTCTTGCTCAGAAGTCAGCTTTTATAACAGCATTGTTTATTTCCTTAAAGAGGGTTTTGTTAGGTACAGTAATCAGCATGTTTTTTGTAATTATTACAGCTTACCCTCTTTCTAAGGATAACAAGCAACTCATGGGCAGAACCGTATATGTCTGGTTCTTTGTATTCACCATGTTCTTTGGTGGAGGGCTTATTCCATACTATATAGTGGTTAAGAATACCGGTCTAATCGATACAATTTGGGCTTTGGTACTTCCGGTGGCTCTAAATGTTTGGAATATGGTAATGCTGCTCAATTTTTTCAGAGGGGTTCCAAAAGAAATGGAAGAGGCTGCTATTATTGACGGGGCAAACCATTGGTCCATTCTGTGGAAGCTATATTTTCCTGCATCCATGCCTGCCATAGCCACAATACTTCTATTTACAATAGTGTTTCATTGGAATTCGTGGTTTGATGGAATCTTATTTATGAACTCGCCGCAAAAATACCCGCTACAGACTTATTTGTCCACATTGATTATGCAGATAAATCGGCAGATGTTTTCAACAGAAGATTTGGAGAGATTAAAGGATGTGAGTGAAAAAACTCTAAGGACTGCACAGATATTTCTTGCAGCGCTTCCAATTATGCTCGTATACCCCTTTTTGCAAAAGTATTTTATTAAAGGAATAGTATTGGGGAGTGTAAAGGAATAATCAGTTATATTTGTTAAGAGTTAGAATAGGAGGCTTACATATGTTAATAAAGGTCAAGAATTCAGTAGTTTGTATTTTGATTATCTTTACTATGATGGCATCCATGATTAGCAGCAGTATGCGTGTCGAAGCGTACTATCAAGAAGAGCAATACAATCATAACAGTAATTATTTGCAGATTAATGGTGGGTTTGAAACTATTACAGGAAGCACTGCAGATAATTGGTACAGCTGGTACAACGGATATATTTTGGAATCAGAACAAAAATACACCGGTATATATTCAATATCCTGCAACAATGCAAGTGGAACCGGAGAATATGGAATATATCAGATTCTAACATTAAATCGAAATAATATTCTTCCTTTGAAAGTAAGTGGATGGAGTAAAGCGCAAAATGTAAGTGGAAGTGCAAATGAGGATTATTCTATTTGGGTAGATATAACATATTCCGATAATACCAACAGATGGGGTGAAGCTAAGAGTTTTAGCACAGGTACCCATGATTGGGAATATTCAGAGTTTTACATCGATCCGGAAAAGCCTGTTAAAAATATTGTGGTATATGGCTTATTTAGAAATAAATCAGGAAAAGTATGGTTTGATGACATAAAAATCGAAGAGCTCCCAGCCAATTTAGCACAAAACAATGGATTTGATGAAATAGTCGGCAGCAGCTTTACGGGATGGGCTTCATGGTACAACGGTTATACAATAGACAGTACCGGTGGACGTGGAGGCTCCAAAGCCGCAAAATGTGAAAATTTATCAGGTAATGGAGAGTATGGTATTTATCAGACTGTTTCGCTAAACAGAACTTACACCAGACCTATTCTTATACGTGGATGGAGCAAAGCTGAAGGAGTAATCGGAAGCACGGATAGTGGGTACTCATTATGGGCAGACATTACTTACCATGATGGCACGGCGTCCTGGGGGTATAATATTAGTTTTAGTACGGGAACTCATGACTGGGAAGCAAAGACTTTATATATAAATCCGGAGAAACCAATAAAAAGTTTAACTGTTTATGGTCTTTATAGAGGTCACTCCGGTACTGTATTATTTGATAATATTTCTGTAGAGGAGTTGTTGAACGAAAACCCTTCAGTAACTGCAATGAATGCATTAGATGTAAGTAACATTGGTACCGAATTGTTATTGAACGGAAGCTGCGAAAATTTAAATGGAAGTCTGATAGCAGACTGGGGTGTTTATGAAAATGGATATAGCATAGTGCCAACCGGCGGGCGAAATGGTACAAATGGCATTTTATGTGAAAACACTACAGGAGCCGGTAGTTATGGAATGTATCAGTATATGCAACTTAACAGAACAGAACCAAGATTGCTTGTAATAAGCGCTTGGAGTAAGGCGGAAAACGTTGAAGGTATTATAGACAATAATTACTGCCTGTACATGGATGTTGGCTTTAGTGATGGAACTACCATGTGGGCAAAGACAATATCTATTAATACAGGCACCCATGATTGGCAGAAGGTCGAGCATCATTATTCCCCTCAAAAACCTGTAAAGTGGATTACGGTCTATGGAATGTTCAGGGATCATAAAGGCAAAGTATGGTTTGACGATTTTTCTATCAAGGAAGTAACCTCTGGAGCAGCAGAATTTGAGGATGCTTGTGTACAAGTTAATCAGGTGCCTCAACAAACAACCTATACTTCATTGCAGACACAAGATGGTTTGTCATTGTCACTTGGACAAAATGCAATAACTTCTTTACAAATTGATGGGACAGAGCTGGCTGATGCAAATGCTCCTTCCGGATTTTTAGCAAGAGATATGGCTTCAGGCTCAGATATTTATTACTTTAATAGGATAACTAATTCAACTCCTGGAAATTACCATGGAGTATGCCAGGATCTTGGACTTGACGTAAATGCTGATTTCACTGCAAACGCCAATAGTATCAAGGTCAGCGGAAGGCTTACGGATACCAAGCATATAGACAGGGCAGTAACTTTGACTTTTGCTTTACCAATGAATGCTTCAGGTTGGAAGTGGGGGGACTATATTAGGTCAAGCAGAGAAATTTCAGTAGGTCAGCCCGGAAACATATATACCAATAGCAGTGATCCGGATTATGAAACAGGTGCCTTGTCGCTGTATCCCATGTCCGCAGTGTACAATAATGTTACAAATAAAGCATTATCAATTGCAGTGGACTATAACAAGCCAACACATTACAGGCTTGATTATAATGGTGGTACCAAACAGCTTCTAATTACATTTGAATTCGGGCTTGTGCCTGAAACTCAGAATTTTCCAAGCAGTGCTGATTTTTCTTTCGTTATTTATAGATTCGGATCCGATTGGGGATTCCGTAGTGCTTTTGAAAAGTATACAGAACTATTCCCTGAATACTATACTGTACGATCTACGGATCAGGGTATCTGGATGCCTTTTGCTTCCATAAGAAATATTACAGGCTGGAGTGATTTCGGATTCAAATATAAAGAGGGCGATGATGATCCTTTGGATACTGAATTCTGTAATCAAAACAATATATTAGCGTTCCGCTATCAGGAATTAGGGTCATGGTGGCAGAAGATGGATACCAGCATTCCTCAGACTGTTCAGGCTGCCATTATCGAACGTGATAATGCAGCGAGTCAGGGGGATGAAATGGCAAAAATGGCTCAGGTAGCTGATGTAAGGAATACAAATAATCAGCCAAACCTGCGTTTTGTCAGTACACCATGGTGCCCTAACGGAGCGCTGTGGATGATAAATCCAAATCCAGACCTACCAGGTAATCCAAATGGATATACTAGATACTTCAGCGAAGATCAGATGGATGAGAGATATAATTATTCTCCAAAGGTAAACGGTGAATACTTGGATACATTAGATGGATGGCCAACAACAATGAACTACAACAGAACCCATTTTCAGTACGCTAGTACTCCATTGGTATTCTCAAAAGTAACAAAAAAGCCCGGAGTACATAGAGCATTTTCTGTATGGGAAGCAACTAAGCGTATCGCAGACAGAATGCACACTACAGGAAACTACTTGATGGCTAATGGAACGCCTCATCAATACTCAATGTATATGCCATGGCTGGATATAATGGGGAACGAAAGAAACTGGCTTGGAGAAAATAATTCATTTTCTCCGGATTCTGATGCAACTTTGAGCAAATACAGGACTTTGGCAGCCCAAAAGCCTTATCTTATGCTGCAGAATACAGATTATTCAAAATTTACATACAGCCATGTTGAAAAATATATGCAACGCTGTCTTTTCTATGGTATTTACCCAAGTTGTTTTAGTCCTGCAGCAGATGATGCAAGTAATTACTGGAAGAATCCACAATATTACAACCGTGACCGAGCTCTATTTGTTAAATATGTTCCGATTATAAAGCAGGTAGCTGAAGCTGGATGGGAGCCAAAAACATTTGCAAGCAGTAGTAATAACAGTATTTATGTAGAACGTTACGGTACTGGGTCAACAGTATACCTTACAATAGAAAATGACTCCACTACAGCAAACATTGCAACAATAACCATTAACCCGTCTGAAATGGGATTAAGCGGTCAGTTAACAGCTCTTGATTTAGTTTCAGGCAATGTGGTTCAAGTTGTAAATAACCAAATCAACGTGAGTTTGACACCTTATGAAACCACAGCTATAAAACTTGTATCAAATTAATAAGTATATACCAATTATAACTATTCAAGAGGTAATAGAAAATGGGTGAAGCATAAATCTGCTTCATCCATTTCTTGTATATTTCCAAATTATAGTTCCTGAATTTACCTAGGAATAATTAAATGTAAAATACATATAATACCTCAAACCGGGCATGGAGGTTATTATGTTTGGACGAAGAGGAGATAAAAATAAATTAAATAAAATAGATCAGAAGACTGATTTCGCAGAATTAACATTAAATAAATCACTAGACTACAATATAAAACTGATTAAAGATATATTCAGCGAGGATGACACGTTAGAGGTAAGGTACTTTGAAAACCAGATGAATACCAGGTTGAAGTGTAGTATTTTTTTTATAAATGGTATGGTAAACGT
>CAYQCA010000076.1:0-7125 GCA_964415835.1 uncultured Clostridium sp.
AGACATATGAATGTATGTCCAGAGAAGAAATGAGGAAAGTTCAGTCTGAACGACTCATTAAAACAGTAAGCAGGGTATATGATAATGTACCGCACTACAGAGAAAAGATGAAGGAAAAAGGTCTATTGCCCGGAGACATCAAATCAGTGGATGATTTGAAGCATTTACCTTTTACGTATAAGCAGGATTTAAGAGATACCTATCCTTTTGGTTTATTTGCGGTACCAATGAATGAGATTGTACGTGTTCATGCATCATCAGGTACAACCGGCAAAAAAACGGTTGTCGGCTATACGAAACATGATATTGAAGTCTGGGCAGAGGTTATGTCCCGAACTTTTGCCGGAGCAGGAATGAATAAAGACTCATTTTTGCAGGTGTCATACGGATACGGACTCTTTACGGGAGGCCTTGGTGCCCATTACGGCGGAGAAAATCTGGGAGCAACAGTTATTCCTACTTCATCAGGAAATACAAAGCTTCAGTTGTCATTAATGCAGGATTTCGGTACTACCCATATTGCATGTACTCCTTCTTATGCATTGTATTTAGCTGAAGAGATGGAAGAACTTGGTGTCAATAGAAGCGATCTGAAACTTCAGGCCGGTATATTCGGAGCTGAGCCCTGGTCAGAAAGCATGAGAAAAGAAATAGAGAACAGATTAAAAATTAAAGCATTTGATATTTACGGTCTAAGTGAGGTAATTGGCCCGGGTGTAGCTTGTGAATGTGAGTATCAGTGCGGGATGCATATCCCGGAAGATCATTTTATTGCTGAAATAATCGACCCTGAAACTGAAGAAGTATTACCAGCAGGTTCAGAGGGGGAAATTGTATTTACAACAATAACTAAAGAAGGACTGCCATTAATCAGGTATAGAACCAGAGATCTTTCTTCTTTAAATTATGATAAATGTGAATGCGGCCGTACTGAAGTAAGAATGACCAAGGTTACAGGTAGAACAGATGATATGCTAATAATCAGAGGTGTTAATGTATTTCCATCTCAGGTTGAAAGCGTTCTTCTTTCAATTGGTGAAACTGCACCGCATTATCTTTTAGTTGTTGATAGAAAAGACAATTTGGATACACTGGAAATACAGGTTGAAATTACTCCGCAGCTATTCTCTGATGAAGTTAGAAAACTTGAAGATATTGAGAAAAAAATATGCAAAGAAATGCAGAGTACATTAGGGGTTGCAACAAAAATCAAGTTGGTAGAGCCTAAATCAATTCAGCGCAGCGAAGGCAAAGCAAAAAGAGTAATTGATAAAAGAGTGTTATAATAACGTTATCAACACAAATTTAAAATAAGGAGGCCTATACCCATGCTTGTAAAACAAATTTCTGTTTTTTTGGAGAATAAGTCAGGACGATTAGCTGAGGTTACCAGGACACTGGCAGAAAAAAATATCGATATCAGTGCACTGTCAATAGCAGATACTACAGATTTTGGTATTTTAAGACTTATAGTGAATAAACCAGAAGAAGCTGAAAAAGCATTGAGTGAGCAAGAGTTTACTGTTAGCTGCACTAATGTAATCGCTATCGGGGTTGAAGATAAGCCGGGTGGATTGGCAAAAGCGCTGGATATATTGGAGAAAAATTTAATAAGTATTGAGTACATGTATGCTTTTGTTGGGAAAACTGGTAATGAAGCCTTTGTAATATTAAGAGTAGAAAATCCTGAAGAAGCGATAAAAACTCTTGAAAGTTGTGATATTGAAATACTGCCTAGTGAGAAAATTTATTCAAAATAAATATTCTCACAGTAGACAGAATTTAGAAGAATGAAAGCTGGCTTTTTGCGGGACACATTTCCGATGTACTAAAGTGCTATGGAAATGTGTCCCAGCATAAGTCAGCTTTAAATTTGCCTCGGCATCTGCTGAGGCAACCATATTCTGTGTTCTGTCTTCTATACTCTATATTCTGAATTCCGAGATAATCTTGTCGCACCAACTATCGAAATCAGGATCTTCGTTCTGGCATTCCGCATGTGACATAATATAATCCAAAATAATTCTAATACCTTGATCAAAGCGAACCGTGGATTGAAATCCCGGAACAAGTCTTTTTAATTTGGAATTATCAAATACAACGGTATTAGCCTTGTCACCTATTAGTGAACCGGTAAAATCATAGCTACTATTAGCTGCAAGATATTCTGATGACACATGAACCGCATTAAGTTTAACTCCAAGCGCTGATGCGATAATCTGATATATCTGATTCCATGTAAGGCTTTCATCAGAAGTAATATTAACTGCTTCACCAATTGCATGAATATTACCCATTAAACCTATAAAACCTTTGGCAAAATCGCTGTTATGAGTCAAGGTCCACAGCGATGTACCATCACCGTGAATAATAACCGGTCTGTTTTCCAGCATTCGTTTTATAACTTGCCAGCTGCCATTTCTGCCATGGACTCCTATAGGTACTTTACGCTCATCATATGTGTGGCTTGGTCGTACAATTGTTATTGGGAATCCATTTTTACGATACTCTGATATTAACACCTCTTCGCATGTAATTTTATTTCGTGAGTATTCCCAGTAGGGATTTGCCAAAGGAGTAGACTCTGTTATAATAAAATTCTGCGGCGGCTTTTGATATGCTGAGGCAGAACTAATAAATATGTATTGCTCCGTTTTTTCTTTAAAAAGTCTGATATCCCTTTCTATTTGTGCCGGTACAAAGGCAATAAAATCGGCAACTACGTTAAAATTATGGTCTTTTATAAGAGTAGATACATATTCTTCATCATTTATATCCGCCTTTATTAATTTTGCACCCTCAGGAATTCTGTCGTTATTGTTGCCGCGATTTAATAAATATAGTTCCCAGCCTTGTTTAATTAAAGAAGTAGAAATTGCTGAGCTAATGGTTCCTGTTCCACCAATAAATAGAGCCTTCATAGTGTTCCTCCAAAAATAAATATAATATTGTAAAGTATTTACATGGTAAAAATATTATACAATGTTTATTCAAAAAATAATACTTGCAAAATAATTATAAATATGGTATAAAATAACTAATAATCTTTTCTGATATAATTCTTAAATTTTACCTTTAAAAATTTATAAATAAGTTTATTAAAAGTTATTCAGTGCTTACTATTTTGCTCCTATATTGATATAATATTATATTATTACATATATGGAGGACAGAATTTATGAGAGCGGAAATTTTAGCAGTAGGTACTGAACTGCTTATGGGACAGATTTCAAATACAAATGCTCAATATATATCTTCAAAATTACCTGATGTTGGGGTTGGAGTATACTATCACAGCGTTGTTGGTGATAATCCTGATAGATTGAAAAAAAGTCTAAAGCTAGCGTTGGAAAGATGTGATGTCGTAATTACGACAGGAGGTCTTGGACCTACTCAGGATGACTTGACAAAAGAAACTATAGCTGAGGCTTTCGGCAGAAAACTCGTATTACATGAGGATAGTTATAATGAAATTAAGAGTTATTTCGATAAACGTGGAAGGAAAATGGCAGCTAATAATGAGAAGCAGGCATACTTGCCTGAAGGCAGTATTATTTTAAAGAATAACAACGGTACTGCTCCGGGATGTATTATTGAGGAAGGTAATAAAGTTGTTATAATGTTACCTGGGCCGCCTTCGGAAATGAAGCCTATGTTTGATGAAGCTGTATTACCATACTTCAAGGAAAAAAGCACATTCTTAATTGAATCAAAATTTCTTCGGGTATTTGGTATTGGGGAATCCGAGCTTGAAACAAGAATCCTCGATTTAATTGATGGACAAACAAATCCTACTATTGCTACCTATGCAAAAGAAGGTGAGGTTACTCTGAGAGTTTCTGCTAAAGTACAGAATGGTGAAGATGCAGAATACCTTTTAAAACCGGTAATTGATGAAATAAAAAAGCGTGCAGGGAGTTGCTTATATTCAGAAAATGATCAGACACTTGATGCAGTTGCAGCAGATTTACTGATGAAAAATAATATTACCATATCAACTGCTGAATCCTGTACAGGAGGTCTTATATCCGAGACACTTACAAATATCCCCGGCATATCGAAGGTATTTATAGGAGGTGCTGTTGCCTATTCAAATGATGTAAAAGTTGAATATCTCGGTGTAGACCCTGAAACGTTGAAACAATATGGTGCGGTTAGTCGTGAAACAGCAGCTGAAATGGCTGCAGGAGTCAGGAGCAGATTAAAAACCGATATAGGTATATCTATTACCGGAATAGCCGGACCGGATGGCGGAACAGCCGAGAAACCTGTGGGCTTGGTGTATATAGGTCTCGCTTCTGAAAACGGTACAGTTACAAAAGAACTCAGACTTTCAGGAAACCGTAACAGGATAAGGGCAATTGCAGCCTTAAACGTATTTGATATGATACGAAGATATATATTAAACCTTGAAATAAATTTATAACATATGATAAGGACTGATTAAGACAGTCAGGAGGATTTGATTTTGAGCTCAAACAATTCAAAAATAACAGGTGCAGCCATTATTGTAATGTCTTCGTTAGTGGTAAGCAGAATAACTGGGTACCTTAGAACCATACTTATAAATAATTTACTTACAGCATCACAGTCAGATGCACTTTTTGCAGCATTTAGAACGACTGATTTAATGTATAATCTATTAATAGGAGGAGCTATTTCTGCAGCTCTGATTCCAATATTATCAGGCTATTTGGCCCGGGATGAAGAAAAAGACGGTTGGAAAGCTGTAGGGACATTTATAAATGTCATTTTTCTGACCATGGTTGCAGTCAGCGCAGCGGGTGTCATTTTTGCACCTTGGGTTGTGTCTTTGACAGCACCGGGATTTAAGGGTGAGGTAAGAGAAACAACAATTCAACTGACAAGAATTTTATTCCCATCTGTAGGCTTTATGATGCTGGCAGGAATGACAAATGGAGTGCTGAATTCATATAAACGTTTTGCAGCAGCGGCTTATGGGCCATCAATCTATAACCTTGGTGCAGCACTCAGCGTTTTTATATTAAGCCGTTTTGGTGTAAAATATGTAGCTGTAGGGGTCCTTGCCAGCGCTGTGATGTATTTTATTATTCAATTGTCATTTGCTTTTCCAAATTTCAAATATTATAGGCTCACAATTTTATGGAGCAATCCCGGATTCAGAAGATTATTTAAACTTGCAATTCCTTCGCTTGCCGCTTCAGCAGTAGCACAGATAAACGTATTAATTTCTCAGAACTTTATTTCTCTTTTTCAAAATGTGGGAAATGTTACAGCATATAATAACGCAAATGACCTTTGGCAGCTGCCATACGGCATATTTGCGATGGGATTGGGAACAGCGCTGCTTCCTACTTTATCAGAAAAACTTGCACTTAAACAGGTGGATGAATTCAAAGGTATTCTGAATAAAGGGTTTAAATCAATTCTGTACTTGATAATACCATCTTCAATAGCTTTTTTGATACTATCTCAGCCAGTTATCAGTGTAGTCTACAAATGGTCCCTAAATATAACTGAAAAGAGAATAACTACTGCTGCTTCAATACTTATGCTGTTCACTGTAGCTATGATTGCACAGTCCATGCTGGCTTTATTAAACCGGGCATTTTATGCCAGCAACGATACCAAAACACCAATGTACATAGGCGTTGTATCAATTGCGTTGAATTTTGTTTTCTGTTCAATATTTTTTAATGCAACTAATTTGGGTCCTGCTGGTATGTCATTGTCTTACTCAATACAAAGTATAGTTAATATGGCATTAATGATGCTGATAATATCCAGACGAATGAATGGTATGCGATGGAGAGAGTTGTTCAGCTATGCTGCTAAACTGCTGGCATCAGCAGTAATAATGGGCGGAGTGCTCTTTGCTTTTAATGAAGTCATACCTGTTGATTTTACTCAAGTCTTTTCTCTAAAGACAAAACTCATAGAAATAATTGTTTTAGGAATAGAAATTGTTATTGGAGTACTGGTATACTTTGGATGCACAATGCTATTCAGAATAGATGAAGCTTTAGCATTTAAAAATAAATTTGCAGGACAAATAAAAAAGATTTTTAAGAGGGCATAGAGTTTGTCATAGACAAATATTTTAAATTTCCAGTTGACGAATTTAAAAATTCTATATATAATTAAAACAGAACAAATGTTCGAAAGATTAAGGAGGCTACCCCAATGTTAGAAAAGAAGAAAGCGTTAGAGATGGCATTAGGCCAGATTGAAAAGCAGTTTGGCAAAGGTGCAGTTATGAAATTAGGCGAGAATGCGCATATGAATGTAGAGGTTATACCTACAGGTTCGCTCAGCCTGGATATTGCACTTGGAGTTGGCGGAGTTCCAAGAGGAAGAATTGTTGAAATATATGGGCCAGAATCTTCAGGTAAAACAACAGTTGCACTACATATTATTGCTGAGGCACAAAAGGCGGGGGGAGAAGCTGCATTTATTGATGCTGAACATGCTCTTGATCCTGTATATGCCAAGAAGCTTGGTGTTGATATAGATAATTTGATAGTATCTCAGCCTGATACTGGGGAACAAGCTCTTGAGATTACCGAAGCTTTAGTTAGAAGTGGTGCTATTGATATTATTGTCATTGACTCTGTTGCAGCCCTTGTACCAAAAGCTGAAATAGATGGAGAAATGGGAGATGCACATGTCGGTTTGCAAGCGAGGCTTATGTCACAGGCTCTCCGTAAGCTTGCAGGTGTTATCAGCAAATCCAGAACCACTGCTATATTTATTAATCAGCTTCGTGAAAAAGTTGGTATTATGTTTGGAAATCCTGAGACTACGCCTGGCGGAAGAGCATTAAAGTTCTATGCTTCTGTCAGACTTGATGTAAGAAGGATTGAGTCAATTAAGCAGGCTAATGAAGTTGTTGGTAACAGAACTAGAGTTAAAGTTGTTAAAAATAAAATAGCACCTCCATTCAGAGAAGCTGAGTTTGATATAGTATATGGTGAGGGTATCTCCAGAGAAGGCGGGATTCTTGATATTGCAGTTAATATGGAAATAGTAAACAAGAGCGGCGCATGGTTCTCATATAACGGTCAACGAATAGGACAGGGAAGAGAAAATGCGAAGCAGTTTCTTAAAGAAAACCCGCAGATGTGTGCTGAAATTGAAAAATTG
>CAYQCA010000076.1:7135-15825 GCA_964415835.1 uncultured Clostridium sp.
AATTGGTTAGGAGCAACTTTACTTCAGCTGCTCCACAGCCAATTATAGAGGAAGGCTTAGATGAGGGTGAAGAAGAATTAGATTAGGATTTATTAAGTCTTTTAATGTATAATTACTATAAGAAAAGTATATCAACTAGAGTTCAGGAGGATATAGATTCCACCTGAACTCTAGTTGTAGTTTTTAAATACTTTCGTAGTTAGTATTCAGGCTAGAAAAGGAGGTTTACTTTGCTAATAAAATCAATTGAGAAGGATGAAAAAAATGCTTCAATGAACAGAGTTTTTTTGGAGGATAAGAGCAGCTTCTGTCTTCCCAAAAAGCGGATCGGAGCTTTAAATCTGGAAGAAGGAAAAGAATTAGAACCTGAAACATTAGATTATATTTTATCTACTGAAGTTTATGCTTCAGCAAAAAGTGCCGCCGTCAGCTTCCTTGCACTAAAATTGAGAACCTCATACGAAATTGAACATAAACTGACTGAACTGGGTTACGAGCAAGATACAATTGAGAGAGTAATAGAAAGCCTTATTGAAATAAATTACATAGATGATTACAAGTATGCTGTTAAGTATCTAGCTGAAAAATCCAAACTAAAGCCTATGTCTAGTAAAATGTTGTCGATGGAACTTGGTAACAAAGGTATCTCCAGGGATATTATCAGCAGAGCTATAGATGAATTTGATTTTAATGAGGATAGTATAGCTTATGATCTATTGAAAAAAAAATATGCAAAATATTCATCATTTGATGAAAAAACTATTAACAAAATGCGATCATTTTTAATGACCAGAGGTTTTAATTATCAGCAAATTTCAAAAGCAATCAGCAAATTTTTGCCAGATGACCAAATGTAAATATATTAATTATTTGCAAATTATTATTAGAATTTATTGACAAGTTAATAATATTAATAAATAATTTATGAAGAATATTATTATTACAAATTGAGGAGTGTAAATTATTGAATAAGAAAATAGGCATTGTTTCTCTGGGATGCCCCAAAAATTTAGTAGATAGTGAAATAATGCTCGGAATGCTTACTAATGAAAATTATGAAATTACAAATAACAAAGATGAAGCGGATGTGTTAATTGTTAATACATGCGGTTTTATTGAATCTGCTCAGCAGGAATCAATAAATACTATTCTGGAAATGGCAGAAGAAAAAAAACGTAATTGTGAAGTACTAATTGTAACTGGTTGTATGGCTGAAAGATACAAGGAAAAAATTCTTGAACAAATACCTGAAGTTGATGCAGTACTTGGAACAGGAAATTATAAAGAGATTGCTGAGGTTATAAATCTGGCATATCAGGGTGAAAAGACAGTTTCTTATGGAAAACTTGACGATACTGATTATCTGGATGAGAAGAGAATTATATCTTCCAGCAAGCATTCTGTTTATTTAAAAGTAGCAGAGGGATGTGACAATCGCTGCACATACTGTATTATTCCTTACCTGAGAGGTAAATTCCGAAGCAGAAAAATTGAGTCACTTGTAAGGGAAGCTGATCTATTAGCTCAAAACGGTACAAAGGAAATTATTTTAGTGGCCCAGGATACAACAAGATACGGTATTGATTTGTATGGTAAAAAAATGTTGGTGGAACTAATAAGGAATATTTCCAAAATTGACGGTATAGAATGGATTAGGCTATTATACTGCTATCCGGAAGAAATAGATGACGATTTAATCGAAGAGATTGCACAAAATCCTAAAGTCTGCAAGTATTTAGATATACCGATACAGCATGTCTCTGATCGGATTCTAAAAATGATGGGCCGCAGGGGAAATAAATCGGATATAGTTTCTACCCTAAACAAACTAAGGGAAAGAGTAAAGGATATAGTAATTAGAACGTCACTGATTGTTGGCTTTCCGGATGAAACAGATGATGACTTTGATCAACTTTCTAGTTTTGTAAAAGAATTTAGATTTGACAGACTGGGTGTTTTTACTTATTCTAAAGAAGAAGGAACGCCTGCAGCTAAAATGAAGAGCCAGATAAAAAAGCATATAAAAGTAAAAAGACAAAAAGCTATATTGGAGATTCAAAACCAAATAAGCAAAGAAGTAAATTCAAGTAAGGCTGGTAATATATACAAAACTATTGTTGACGGGATTGCAGATGATGGTATATTCTATTATGGGCGTACTTATGCAGAGGCTCCTGAAATTGATGGCATTATATATTTCACTAGCCCTGAACCACTATCCGTTGGTTGCTTTGTAGATGTTAAAATTTTAAATACAGAAGATTATGATTTGATAGGAGAGGTCATAAATGAATTTACCAAATAAAATAACTGTTTCAAGAATACTACTAGTACCATTATTTATGATTTTTGTAATTCCGATTCCGGACATAACTGTTAATTTTTCACTATTGGCGTTTTTTAAGGATGAAATGTTAGCTATTAATAGGTTTATTAATGAGTATGGCAATTATGTTGCCGCTGTGCTATTTATCCTTGCTGCAAGTACAGATGGAGTTGATGGGTATATTGCAAGAAAACGTAAACTCGTTACTGCGTTTGGAAAATTCCTTGATCCTCTGGCTGATAAATTACTTATAACAGCAGCCTTGATTGCGCTGGTTCAAAGAGATACCGTAACAGCCTGGTCAGCGATGATAATTATTTCAAGAGAATTAATTGTTACAGGAGCCCGTTCAATAGCAGCAGCAGAAGGACTGGTAATTGCCGCAAACAAGTCAGGAAAAATAAAAATGGTTTTACAGACAGTTGCTGTTTCTGTTTGTCTCTTAAATAATTTCCCATTTTCACTAATTACCGATATACGGGTAGATAACTATTTAATGTTTGCTGCTGTAATAGTTACAATATATTCAGGTATTGATTTCTTTGTAAAGAACGGTAAAATCTTTAAGGCTGGTGGAATTTAAAATAGTTTAAAATATGAATTTTTTTAGAGTAGCCGTATTTAATTTACGGCTATTTGATTTTATTTAGGTTTATTATTAGGTCACAATATTAAACATTGACTAATATTATTAGAAAATAGTTGCAATAATAATAAAGTTAATATATAATTTTGTTATCAGCAATTAGTATCTGGTAATAATTATAGATTATATTAATAAGGAGTGATTGTTCGTGAGCAGATCGTCTTCACACAAACAACAAAGACAAAAGATTCTGCTTGAAAAAATCAAATATGATCCTTTTTTGACAGATGAAGAATTAGCTGATTTTTTTAAGGTGAGTGTACCAACTATAAGACTTGACCGACTTGAATTAGGTATTCCCGAACTTAGGGAGAGAATAAAAAATGTTGCAGAAACAAACCAAGACAAATTAAAGACTCTTGAGAGTAAAGAATTTATCGGAGAACTAATCGATTTGCAGTTAGGAATAAGTGCAATATCTCTGATGGAAACAAACGATTCAATGGCATTTGAAAAGACTCGTATAGTTAGAGGCCATTATATATACTCTTTAGCAGAAACATTAGCGATTGCAGTGATAGATGCTCAGGTGGCTTTGGTTGGTGTAGCTAATATAAAATATAAAATACCGGTTTATTCCGGTGCCAAGATTGTTGCGAAGGCAGAAGTTAAGAAGATTAAAGGTAACCAGTTTATTGTTTGGGTTAAAATATATGAAAAAAATATTGAGGTTTTCAGAGGTAAGTTTATTTTGGTTTCACTAAGCAGAGATAGTGTGAAGTCTAAAGACAGTATTTAATTAAAATTCGGGAGTGTCATAGATGATTAATATTATTGTTGATGCAATGGGTGGAGATAATGCACCTGATGCAATTATAGATGGTTGTATAGAAGCTTTGAGTATGAAAGACGGTTTCAATATTACTCTTGTAGGTAAAAGTGAAGTTATTCAAAATGTTCTAAATAAAAGAGATTTCAACAAAGAAAGAGTAAATATAGTAAATGCAACAGAGATTATTACAGGGGATGATACTCCTACAAAAGCAATCAAAAGTAAAAAAGATTCATCAATGGTGGTAGGGTTAAAACTATTAAAGGAAAAAAGAGGCGATGCATTTGTGTCAGCCGGTAATACAGGAGCTTTAATGACTGGTGCACTGCTTCTGGTTGGTCGTATAAAGGGAATTGACAGACCATCACTGCCTGCTTTGGTACCAACCAAAAAGAACATGGTTCTGATTAATGACGCAGGTATGAATACCGTTTGTAAACCTATAAATTACTTGCAGTTTGGTATAATGGGTTCTATATATATGAAATTGCTTTATAAAATTGATAACCCCAAAATTGGACTGTTGAATGTCGGTTCAGAAAATGCTAAAGGCAATGATACATTAAAACAAGCATTTGAAGAACTTTCAAGTTCTTCAACCAATTTTGTTGGTAATATAGAAGGAAATGATATTACAAGCGGCGATGTCGACGTCGTTGTTTGTGATGGTTATGTAGGGAATGTTTCACTTAAGCTGTATGAAGGAGCAGGGTCTCTCTTTATGAAAGAAATAAAGAAAATTTTTACTGCTAATCCTTTTACAAAGATCTGCTATTTATTATTAAAGCCTCAGTTTAAAGGCTTAAAACACAAGCTTGATGCAGATGAGCTTGCAGGTGCACCGGTACTTGGAGTTAATGGACTTGTAATTAAAAGTCATGGATCTTCAAAAGCAAAAACAATAAGATGCGCAATTTTAAAAAGAGCAATACCTTTAATTGAAAATCACGTTGTAGATGAAATTAGAGAACAATTTAGAAATATGGAGGTGAAGCCCTCTGATGAAAGTATCGACTAAAAGTGTGGGCATAATAGGAACAGGGAGTTACTTACCCGAAAAGATACTTACAAACAACGACCTTGAAAAAATGGTTGAGACATCAAATGAGTGGATTCTTAAAAGAACTGGAATTTCAGAAAGAAGAATACTGGACGAAGATAAACCGGCATACTCTATGGGAGTAGAAGCTGCAAAAAGAGCTTTGGAAGATGCAAAATTAAATGCAGAGGATATTGACTTAATAATATTTACAACTGAATCCCCTGACTATATGACACCGTCTTCAGCATGTATTATACAGGGAGAAATAGGAGCTACAAAAGCAACAGCATTTGATTTAAATGCTGCATGTACAGGATTTATATATGGGCTGGTCGTGGGGCAGCAATTTATTGCTAATGGTATGTTTAAGCATGTTTTGGTAATTGGTTGTGAGAGTTTGTCAAAGGTAACTGATTGGAAGGACAGAAATACATGCGTGCTTTTTGGTGATGGAGCAGGGGCTGCTGTTTTAGGGGAAGTTGAAGATGGATATGGAATATTGAATTCGTATCTTGGGTCTGATGGAAGTTCTGGAATGACTATAACTCTCCCGAATTTATACATTACTGATTCAGAAAAAGAAAAACGTCAGAATGGTAAATTAAATTCGATTTGGATGGATGGTTCAGAAGTTTTCAAATTTGCAGTAAGAGCAATGTCTTCAGCAACAATCAAAGTATTGGAGGATATTGGCATGACTGTAGATGACCTTCAATTTATCTTTCCGCATCAAGCAAACACAAGAATTATAGATGGTGCTATTAAAAAGCTTGGAGTTACAGATGAAAAAATGCACTATATTATTCAAAAATATGGTAATATATCGTCTGCTTCTATTCCGGTAGCCCTTGATGAAGCAAAAAAAGCAGGCAAATTGAACAAAGGCGACAACATGGTTTTAGTTGGCTTTGGAGGCGGTTTGACCTGGGGATCTTTAGTTTTAAAATGGTTTAATTGATTAATTTATCAATGGAGGTTAATGATGGGAAAATTAGCTTTTATTTTTCCTGGCCAAGGCGCACAATATGTGGGCATGGGTAAGGAAATTGCATCACAATATAAAAGTGCAGATGATATTTTCAATGCTGCTACCGAAGCCTTAGGTTTCGACATGAAGGAAATGGTTTTTAACAGTGATGATGAAACGTTAAAAATAACTGAAAATACACAGCCAACGATTGTTACAACAAGTATAGCATGTATGCAGCCACTTCTCGAAAAGGGTATAAAGCCTGATTTTGTTGCAGGATTAAGCCTGGGAGAATATGCTGCTCATGTTGCAGCCGGAACTATGAGCTTTAAAGATGCTGTATCACTTGTTAAGAAAAGAGGCAAGTTTATGCAGGAAGCTGTACCTGTAGGTGTAGGTGGCATGGCTGCTATTATTGGACTTGAAAACAGCGATGTTATTGACTGCTGTAAGGAAGCCTCTTCAGTCGGTATTGTTGAGCCAACCAATTTTAATTGCCCGGGGCAGGTGGTAGTAGCCGGTGAGATTGCTGCAGTTGAGAAAGCAGCTGAGTTGTGTAAAGCAAAGGGCGCTAAGAGAGCAATGCTTTTACCGGTTAGTGCGCCATTCCATTGCAGTTTGTTAAAACCCGCAGGAGACAAACTGGCGGAGGAACTGGAAGGTGTAACTCTGCATGATATGACAATTCCTGTTGTAACGAATGTAACAGGAGAATGTATTACCGATAAAAATTTAGTTAAGGATTTATTAGTAAAACAGGTTAGTAATTCTGTTTTATGGGAAAATTGTATTAGAACAATGATAGAACAGGGCGTTGACACTTTTGTAGAAATAGGTCCTGGTAAAGCTTTAAGCGGTTTTGTAAAGAAAATTGATAAAGATGTAAAAATGTTAAATGTTGAGGATATTGAAAGCTTAAATAAGACTTTGGAAGAATTGTCTTAGGGGGTGCTCGAGTATGCAATTTGAAGGAAGAACTGCCATAATCACTGGCTCTTCAAGGGGAATTGGCAGGGCAATAGCTGAAAAACTTGGCAAGCTGGGAGCTAATGTAGTTCTCAACGCAACTTCTGAGAAGATTTTTGAAGTTGCAAAAGAGTTTGAAGCTATGGAAATAAAGGTTGCAGCGATAGTAGGTGACATAAGAAATACTGAAGATGTAAAAGTTATGATAAGCACCGCAATTGATACCTTTGGAGGTTTGGATATACTAATAAATAATGCAGGAATTACTAAGGATAAACCGATGGCGATGATGTCTGAGGACGATTGGGACACCGTTCTGGATATTAATTTAAAGGGTGCTTTCTTATGTACAAAAGCTGCTGCAAAGCAAATGATGAAGAAAAGGTATGGAAGAATAATAAATATTTCTTCTGTTGCAGGGGCTTATGGAAATCCTGGTCAGGCTAATTATTCTGCCTCAAAGGGCGGATTGATTGCATTAACTAAGACAACGGCCAAGGAATTTGCCCCAAGAGGAATTACCTGTAATGCTGTAACACCGGGCTTGATAGAAAGCAATATGACGGAAATATTACCAGATGATTTGAAGCAAAAGTATCTAGAAAAAATTGCACTTGGAAGGTTTGGGACACCGGAAGATGTTGCAAATGTTGTTGCTTTTCTTGCTTCAGATGAAGCTGGTTATGTTACAGGGCAAGTAATTGATATTGACGGTGGATTAGTAATGTAATAATATAAACTAGATATATTCAAAAAGATACTATTCCATGGGAGGAGGTGAATATATGGTTTTCGAAAAAGTTAAGAAGTTAATTGTAGAGCAGTTAGGCGTTGAAGAAGACGATATAGCTATGGAATCTTCTTTCATAGATGATCTTGGAGCTGATTCTCTAGATATAGTTGAACTTATTATGGCTTTGGAAGAAGAGTTTAATCTTGAGATTCCAGACAATGAGGCAGAAAAGATCACCACAGTGGGTGATGCTGTTGAATACATTACTAAGAATACTTAAAAAAAGTCCCGAAAGGGACTTTTTTTAAGTATTTGGCCTATTAATAAATATTAAATTAACATTATTAATTTTACACAGTTCAAAAGTTTAACAGTGCCTTTTTCAGGCATTTTATATAAATCTAATATCTTTTATTTTCGAAAGTTAAAAACTAAAAATTACCTTATTGGAGGTTATAGTATGAAAAGACGTGTAGTTATTACAGGAGCTGGGGTTGTATCATCATTAGGCATGGGCTTGAATCAGTTCTGGGGAGCTATTAAGGAAGGCAAAAACGGAATTAGTGAAGTTACCAGAATCGATGTATCAAATCTATCAACTAAGGTAGGAGCTGAAATAAAGGATTTCGACCCTACTCAGTTTATGGACAAAAAAGAAGCGAGAAGAATGGATAGATATAATCAGTTTGCCATGGCTGCTGCTAAAATGGCAGTAGAAAGCGCAAATTTGGAGCTGGATTCTCTTGAAAAGGACAGATGTGGTGTAATCGTAGGTTCTGGTGTAGGTGGGCTTGAAACATTTGAAGATCAACACAGTGTACTCTTGGAAAAAGGACCTGGAAGAGTAAGCCCATTTTTTATACCAATGATGATTTCGAATATGGCAGCTGGCCGAATTGCGATAGAATATGGTTTTATGGGCTTTAATGAATGTGTAGTTACTGCATGTGCTACTGCAAACAATGCAATAGGAGATGCCTTCAAGGTAATTCAGCGAGGTGATTCCGATGTAATGATCACTGGTGGAGCAGAAGCATGTATTACAATGATGAGTTATGCGGGCTTTTGTTCAATGGGTGCTATGACTAAGAACCCTGACCCTGCTACAGCTTCAAGACCTTTTGACAAGGATAGAGATGGATTTGTAGCTGGTGAAGGTGCAGGCATACTTATAATTGAGGAACTTGAACATGCAGTAAAAAGAGGAGCAAATATACTGGGAGAAATAGTTGGTT
>CAYQCA010000076.1:15835-16254 GCA_964415835.1 uncultured Clostridium sp.
TGCATACCACATAACAGCGCCACATCCTGAAGGAGAAGGTGGAGTAAAAAGTATGCAAAAGGCTATTGATGATGCTGGAATTAAAGCAGAAGAAATAGGTTATATAAATGCTCATGGAACATCAACACCTTTAAATGATCCAACAGAGGTAAAAGTTGTAAAGAAAGTATTTGGTGAGAGTGCAAAAAATGTTGCAATGAGTTCAACTAAGTCTATGACAGGACATTTGTTGGGAGCAGCTGGTGCAATAGAAGCTATTATTACTACAATGGCTTTAAAGGAAGGCTTTTTACCACCAACAATAAATGTTGCTAATCAAGATCCGGAATGTGATATTGATTGTGTTCCAAATGTAGGAAGAAAAGCAGACATCAAATACGCTCTTTCAAATGCACTTGGCTTCGGTGGACACAATGCAA
>CAYQCA010000077.1:0-16203 GCA_964415835.1 uncultured Clostridium sp.
GCTTTTTGGTTTGATTATACAAAAGATATTGTTGGTAATCATGTTATAACTACTGATGTTAATCAATACCCAAAGGAACTCTCAGTATTTAAGGAAGAGCTGGAAGGGAGATCAATGCTTGTTAAAAAAGTTGAAATGCTTCCTGCAGAGTGCATAGTAAGAGGCTATCTTGAAGGTTCCGGGTTAAAGGAATACCAAAAAACAGGTAGTATTTGCGGAATTAAACTCCCTTCCGGATTAAAACAAGCAGATAAGCTCCCTGAGCCTATATTCACACCATCTACAAAGGAGTCTGAAGGACATGACATTAACGTTTCCTTTGAAGCTCTCTGCGACAGAATAGGTACTGAAATGGCTCAAAAGCTAAAGGACGCTAGTATTAATTTATATCTTAAGGCAAGTAAACACGCTGAAAGTAAAGGCCTTATACTTGCTGATACCAAATTTGAATTTGGTATTATTGACGGTGAATTGGTGGTTGCTGATGAAGTATGTACACCTGACTCGTCAAGATTCTGGGCAATGGATGACTATGAGCCGGGCAGAGCACAGAAAAGCTTTGATAAGCAATATTTAAGAGAGTATCTTGAAACTCTTACATGGGATAAACAGCCTCCTGCACCAGCATTGCCTGACGAAGTTATTAATAAGACAGAAGCAAAATATATAGAAGCGTATGAAAGAATTACCGGTAAAAAGTTCTAAAAGTTTATTTTAGGAATAAGCAAAAAATAATATCCGATACTATTTTGCAGAAAGCTTGCGTATATGGCTTTCTGCAAAATATAAAATCCGGAATTATTTTTTAGCGTTTCCTTATTAGCTTTTAGAGCTTTTTACCCGAGTTTTTTAAGACTTTTAATCCCGTAACGATGGAGATAAGAATATGATTGCAATTATAGACTATGGTGTTGGAAATTTAGCAAGTGTAAATAAAGCCTTCAGCTTTATAGGGTATGAATCAAAAATAACTTCAGACCATAGCGAGATACTTGCTGCAGACAGAGTTGTACTTCCGGGTGTCGGTGCTTTTGCCGACGCCATGGAAAACCTTCAGAAAATGGATATGGTTTCTGTAATAAAACAAGTTGCTGCAAAAGGAACACCACTTTTGGGTATTTGCTTAGGCATGCAGCTGTTATTTGATTATAGTACCGAGGGCGGTGATAGAGTTACTGGCCTTGGGCTATTAAAGGGCTCTATTACACAATTCCCGATGGACATGGGTTTAAAGGTTCCGCACATGGGTTGGAACAGTCTGTATATTAAACAGGATAATGGCCTCTTCAAGAAAGTAGCAGAGAACAGCTACGTATATTTCGTTCATTCTTATTATTTAACTGCTGAGAATAAGTCAGATGTTGCTTCTGTATGTAAATATGGTATTGAGTTTGATGCTGCAGCTTGCAGCGGAAATATAATGGGAACTCAGTTTCATCCCGAAAAAAGCGGAGATGTGGGTCTCCAGATACTTAAAAATTTTGCAATAATCTAACTGAACAATCGAAAACACACAATGGAGGTTAAAAATGATTATTTATCCTGCGATAGATATTATAGATGGTAAATGCGTCAGGCTGCAACAGGGAAGTTATAGCGACGTAACAGTTTTTGGAGACAGTCCTGTTGAAATGGCAGTAAAGTGGGAAAACCAAGGGGCGCAATATTTACATGTAGTTGATCTAGACGGAGCCAGATCCGGAAAGTCAGAAAATTCGGAAGTTATCAAAGAAATAGCAAAAAGCTTGAGTATACCTGTTCAGCTTGGTGGTGGAGTGAGGAGTCTGGAAAAAATTGAAAATATCCTTTCATTTGGTGTCAGCCGGGTAATCTTAGGAACTTCTGCTGTTAACAATCAGGAAATGTTAAAGGCAGCGTTGAAGAAATACAACGAGAAAATAGTTGTTGGAATAGATGCAAAGGACGGCCGGGTAGCTATTCACGGCTGGGAAAAGACAAGTGATTTGACGGCTGTAGACTTTGCGAGAAAAGTAGAGGAATTGGGAGCTAAAACAATTATTTATACAGATATTTCAAGAGATGGAATGCTAAAAGGGCCAAATCTCGCTGCAATGAGTGAGATGGCAAAGAGTGTAGCGATAGATGTAATTGCATCGGGTGGAGTAAGCTGCCTCAAAGACATTATAGACCTTAAAACTACAGGGGTAAGCGGTGTTATTGTTGGAAAAGCATTATATACAGGGAACATAAATTTAGATGAAGCAATTAGAGCATCAAAGGAGTAAAGAATGCTTACAAAGAGAATTATTCCCTGCCTGGATGTGCATGCAGGAAGGGTTGTAAAAGGTGTACAATTTGTGAATATAATTGATGCCGGAGATCCGGTTGAGGCGGCTTCCTTCTATGACAAAGCAGGTGCTGACGAACTGACCTTTCTCGACATAACTGCCTCGTCGGACGCAAGAGCCATTATGCTTGATGTTGTAAGGCGCGTAGCTGATCAGGTTTTTATTCCGTTTACAGTTGGAGGGGGAATAAGAACCGCTGAGGACTTTAGAGAAATCCTGAAAGCAGGCGCTGACAAAGTTGCCGTTAATTCAGCTGCATTGAAAAGACCTGAGCTTATATCAGAAGCTGCCTGGAAGTTTGGCAGCCAATGTGTAGTGCTTGCTATTGATGCAAAAAAAAGGCAGGATGGTTCAGGTTGGGACACTTACTTGAACGGCGGAAGGGTAAATACCGGCAGGGATGCTGTTCAGTGGGCCGTGGAAGCGGAAAAACTTGGCGCCGGTGAAATACTGTTAACCAGTATGGACAAAGACGGAACAAAGGATGGGTATGATTTAGAACTTACCAGGACCATTTCCGAGAGTGTCAGCATTCCGGTCATTGCGTCCGGGGGTGCAGGAAAAATGGAGCACTTCAAGGAAGCTTTAGTGCAGGGAAAGGCTGATGCGGTGTTAGCTGCTTCTCTATTTCATTTCAGAGAAATGGAAATCCGAGATTTAAAAAAATACCTGAAAGAGAACGGAATTGAAACAAGAATAAAGTAAATAAATAATTTGATATTATATAGCAGTTGAAGTAAAATAAGTAGCATGTTAATTAAACATATGGAGGCGTTTTGGAAATGGGTAATTTGACAGATGCAATGAAATTTGATGATAAAGGACTTATTCCTGTAGTTACACAAGATTTTAAAACCGGAGAAGTTTTAATGGTAGCATACATGAATCAAGAAGCTTTTAACAAAACACTGGAAACCGGAAAGGTTCATTATTATAGCCGCAGCCGCAGTAAACTCTGGTTAAAAGGGGAGACATCAGGCCATTTCCAATTGGTTAAATCAATAAGTCTTGACTGTGACGGAGATACATTGCTAATTAAAGCAGAACAGGTTGAAGCAGCATGTCATACAGGCAATAAATCCTGTTTCTTCCGAAATATGAAAGACGGACAATGGGAAGAGACCGCGGCTGCCACTGATGAGGAAAAGCCCACAGCAGCAATATTGCATGAGGTTTATAACATAATTGCAGATAGAGTGGTAAACCCTAAAGAAGGCTCATATACCAACTATTTATTTACAAAAGGTTTGGATAAGATTCTGAAAAAGGTTGGAGAGGAAACCGCTGAGGTAATAATAGCTGCCAAAAACAAATCTAAGGAAGAAATCAGGTACGAAGTGTCTGATTTGATGTATCATTTGATGGTGTTGCTTGTAGAAAGAGGCGTTACACTTGAAGACATTTATGGAGAGCTAAAAGGAAGAAGATAGTGAAAAGCAAATTACTTAATCTTGACGAATATAGAAATAACCCCGAATTTTATTTTTATAAAGGGTTACGCTTAGCAAATAAAAAAAATATAAGTGCTGCTTACAAAAACCTGGTTAAGGCATCAATTCTAGAACCTGGGAACAGCGAATACAAATTTAATATGGCTTGCTTTTTATCTGAACTGCAGCAACCGAGAGAGGCGAACAGGATATTTAACGATATCCTGTTAAATTATGCTCCTACATTGTATGACTGCTATTTTGGGCTGGGGTGCAATTATCTGGAGCTTGGTGAAATAGAAAAGGCAGCCGAAAATTTTGATAAATATCTTTATTTCGATGATGACGGAGAATTCAGCCAGGAAGTTCAGGAGATGCTTTTTTATCTTAAACTATATAATAATATATCCCATGACAACAAGTTTATTGAACTATCCAAATCAAATCTGAAAAGGGCAAAGAAAAGTCTCAAAGAAGCTAAAACAGATATTGCAATTAATCAACTCTATAGGTCTATAGCATATAATCCTTTAAACATTGAAGCCAGAAATTTAATTACACTGGCATTAATGGAAAATGGACAATACAGGCGAGCAGAGTACATAAATATTACCGTTAGGGATTGTTATGCAGGTGATATATGGGCGAACTGCTTGTGTTTATATATCCTTTCAAATGCCGGAAAACAAAGCAGGGTTAATAAGTTTATAGAAATCTTGGTCGAGTCCGATATTGATGACAGAGATGATTTGTTATGTGTCGCAACTACAATGATGGTTTTTAATAAAATAGATCAGCTGGTTAGATTTCTTCAAAAAAATATTGTTAAACATTGCGATTCACTTATATACTCAATATTACTATTAGGATATATATTGTTAAAAGATAAAGATAAAGCTGAGGAAGTCAACAGGATACTATGTTCATCAGCAAAAGATATAAACGATTTAAGTAACTGGATAGAGTATGTAAAGAAAAGTGAGATCTGTGCTGTTGAAGAATACGAAAGGCTTCTTGAAATATACAAAGAGCCTAATAATTATATGTATAATCCTGTTATGTATCGTAGGCTTTTAAGGAATAAAAAAAATAACAGAGCAAAAGTAAATAAAAAATATTTGCCTATAGTGGAGTGTGCTTTGAAACATAGGGAAATAATGTATGCTCCAAATTATGAAAAGGAAATAATAGAGGTATTAAATAACCTGCATGTAAATTTTGGAGATGAAATATTAGCATCATCTGCTGCAGTTGAATATATTTATTGTAAGAAAAACAATATAGAAATGAATAAGGATGAATTAATAAAGAAATATGATATCAGTCATTTATTATTTGAAGAAACACTAAAAAAAATAAATTGATACATTTTTTATGAAAATTAAAGAAATATTTAGCTAAATAGCTGTGATAAGGATATTTGGCAGAATTTAACCAATTTTATGGTATTAAGGTATTTGAAAATATTATATCCAATGGATATATTATATTTATAATTAGCACTCGATAGTGGTGAGTGCTAACAAGAAATAAATTCTGAGGAGGTAAAACAATGAAGATAAAACCATTAGGTGATAGAGTAGTTATTAAAATGCTTGAGAGCGAAGAAACTACTAAGAGCGGAATAGTATTACCAGGAAGTGCAAAGGAAAAACCACAGGTAGCTGAGGTTGTTGCTGTAGGACCTGGAACGGTTGTTGACGGAAAAGAAATAAAGATGGAAGTAAAAGTTGGAGACAAGGTGCTTATGAGCAAGTATTCCGGAACTGAAGTTAAATATGATGGTCAGGAATATACAATTTTGAAGCAGGGCGATATCCTTGCTATTGTTGAATAATTTAAACAGGAGGCAATAAAAGATGGCAAAGGAAATTAAATTTGGTGAAGAAGCTAGACGTGCACTCGAAAGAGGTGTAAATCAGTTAGCTGATACTGTTAAAATTACCCTTGGACCTAAGGGTAGAAACGTTGTTTTAGATAAGAAATTTGGCTCACCTTTAATTACTAATGATGGTGTCACTATAGCAAAAGAGATCGAGCTTGACGATAAATTTGAAAATATGGGCGCACAACTTGTTAAAGAAGTTGCTACCAAGACAAATGACGTGGCTGGAGATGGTACAACAACAGCTACTTTACTTGCACAGGCAATTATCAGAGAAGGTATGAAGAATGTAGCTGCAGGTGCTAACCCTATGGTTTTAAAGAAAGGCTTGCAAAAAGCAGTTGATGTTGCTGTTTCCGGAATTAAAACCAACAGCCAGAAAATCAAGGGCAAAGAAGATATTGCAAGAGTTGCAACAATATCAGCAAATGATGAAGTAATCGGTTCACTTATTGCTGACGCGATGGAAAAGGTTACAAATGATGGTGTTATCACCGTTGAAGAATCAAAGACAATGGGCACTAACCTTGAAGTTGTTGAAGGTATGCAGTTTGACAGAGGATATCTCTCCTCATACATGATGACTGACACTGATAAAATGGAAGCAATATTGGACGATCCATATATACTTATTACAGATAAAAAGATTGCAAATATCCAGGAAATATTACCGGTTCTTGAGCAAATAGTTCAGCAGGGCAAGAAACTCCTTATAATAGCTGAAGATGTTGAAGGAGAAGCTCTTGCAACATTGGTTGTTAATAAGCTCAGAGGAACATTTACATGTGTTGCTGTTAAAGCACCTGGATTTGGTGACAGAAGAAAAGCAATGCTCCAGGATATAGCTGTTCTTACAGGTGGAGAAGTTATTACTGAAGAATTAGGCCTTGATCTGAAAGAAGCAAAGATTTCTCAGTTAGGTAAAGCTAGACAGGTTATAGTACAAAAAGAAAATACTATAATTGTTGATGGTGCTGGTAGCCAGGATGAAATCAAGAACAGAATAGCTTCAATAAAAGTTCAAATTGAAGATACTACTTCTGATTTTGACAGAGAGAAATTACAGGAAAGACTTGCAAAGCTTTCAGGTGGAGTAGCAGTTATTCAGGTTGGTGCTGCAACTGAAACTGAAATGAAAGAAAAGAAATTAAGAATAGAAGATGCTCTTGCTGCAACTAGAGCTGCTGTAGAAGAAGGTATAGTAGCAGGTGGTGGTACTGCATTGATTAATGTAATACCTGACGTTGCTAAGCTGCTTGAAACTACTCATGGCGACGAAAAGACAGGTGTTCAGATTATATTAAGAGCTTTAGAAGAACCAGTTAGACAAATTGCTGCTAATGCAGGTCTTGAGGGTTCAGTAATAGTTGAAAAGATTAAGACTGAGAAAAAAGGTATGGGTTTCGATGCTCTTAATGAAAAATATATTGATATGATTGAAAGTGGAATAGTTGACCCTGCTAAGGTAACAAGATCTGCACTTCAAAATGCAGCTTCTGTTGCAGCAATGGTACTTACTACTGAAAGTGTTGTTGCCGATAAGCCAGAACCTGAAGCACCGGCAATGCCAGGTGGTGGAATGCCAGGCGGAATGGGCGGAATGTACTAATAGTTTAAATAAAGCAGAGGATGGCTAAGGAACAAAATCTATTTGTTCCTCTCGGCCATCCTCTATTTATAAGGTAAGGTTGCGGGGACTCATCTCTTGAGAGGAATGTCCCCGTTTGAATATTATAAAACATAAAATGAAAAATTTAAAAATAATAAAGCAAAATAAATAATTTATTATTTAGTACTTGATATTATTCAATTAATTTATTATGATTTATTAAAAGCTTTATTTTTACGTTCAGAACTTCAGCTCATTAGGAGGGGTTTTAATGGATATATTTATGGAGAAGATTGTCAAGCGCAAGAAGACAGGTGCAGATTATGCAATTACTGCTGGGATAGTAATTCTGGCAATAGTGTTGTTCATGGTTTTAGCTTCCTTTCCGATTCTTACATCTTTTATACCGTTTATTGTTGCCGCAATAGGTTATCTTGCGTATATGTTTATAAGAAACAGGAGTATCGAATACGAGTATATTGTCACAAATGGTGACTTGGATATAGATATGATAATAGCTCAAAGAAAAAGAAAGAGAATTTTCAGCGGCAGCTGCAAGGATTTTGAGATTGTAGCAAAAATGACCAGTGGACAATATGATCATAACATGCAAAATATAAAGAAACGTGTTAATGCTGTGACCTCAATGCAATCTCCGGATATTTACTTTATATTGTTAGTTAAAGACGGAGAAAAAATGCTTGTATTTTTTGAACCACATGCTAAAATGATAGAATCATTTAAAAAATATATTCCAAGAAAAGTATTTGAGTAATTGCTTATCTCTATTGAAATATATTGATTAAGGCAAAGGACATTTGTTCTTTGCTTTTTTGAATAATGTCGAGGCAGTGAAATTGCCACCACTTGTATAGAGTGGCCGGTACCGCTTCAGTTGGTGAGTATATCCAAGGTCACCTACCGGTGACCATTGCCTCCGTTGAAACGCAGCTTAGGTAAGAAAATTTTTCTACAGCCGAAGAATTTTCTCTGAACTAATGCGTTATAATAAATTTTAAATATTAGAAAAGAAGGGAGTTTATAAAATGGCATATTTCTACAATGAACCTTCCAGGACATTTAGCGAATATCTACTAATACCAAATTTAACTACTAAGGAATGTATGCCTGATAATGTTCAATTAAAGACACCAGTGGTTAGGCACAAGGTCGGAGAAAAATCTTCGCTTGAGTTGAATATTCCAGTAACATCTGCAATAATGCAATCTGTATCTGATAATAACATGGCAATTGCTCTGGCAAAATGCGGAGGTATATCTTTTGTTTATGGTTCACAAAGCATTGTAAGCCAAGCCGATATGGTTAGGAAGGTCAAAAAATACAAAGCAGGCTTTGTTGTAAGTGATAGTAATTTAAAACCTGATGACACACTGAGAGATGTTGTACAAATAAAAGAAAATACAGGTCACTCAACGATTGCAATAACTGAAGATGGTACTTCTACAGGTAAACTGGTTGGCATCGTTACCAGCAGGGATTACAGACTTAGCAGAGCATCCTTAGACCAAAAGATACATGAGTTTATGACACCGTTTTCTCATTTAATATATGCATATGAGGGAACCTCTTTAAAGGAAGCAAATGATATGATTTGGGAGCATAAGCTTAACTGTCTCCCAATCATAGATAAAAATCAAAAGCTTATGTATTTGGTTTTTAGAAAAGACTATGACAACCACAAAGAAAATCCTAACGAATTGCTTGATATGAGCAAACGCCTTGTAGTTGGAGCTGGTATAAACACAAGAGATTATAAGGAAAGAGTGCCTGCTTTAGTTGAGGCTGGTGTTGACATACTATGTATCGACTCATCCGACGGATTTAGTGAATGGCAATCAGAAACTATTAAGTGGATAAAAGAAACCTTTAATGGTGAAGTTAAAGTAGGTGCAGGAAATGTTGTTGACAGAGAAGGCTTCAGATACCTTGCCGATGCCGGAGCTGACTTTATAAAGGTGGGTATAGGCGGCGGTTCTATTTGTATTACCAGAGAACAAAAAGGTATTGGAAGAGGACAGGCGTCTTCAGTAGTTGAGGTTTCAGCAGCAAGAGAAGAATATATGAAAGATACAGGAATTTATGTACCAATATGTTCTGATGGTGGTATAGTTCATGACTATCATATTGTACTTGCACTAGCTATGGGTGCTGACTTTGTAATGTTGGGAAGATATTTTGCCAGATTTGATGAAAGTCCTACCAGAAAAATAAAAGTAGGTGGAAACTTCGTAAAGGAATATTGGGGCGAAGGCTCAAATAGAGCAAGAAACTGGCAGAGATATGATATGGGAGGCGATTCAAAGCTTGGATTTGAAGAGGGTGTAGATTCCTATGTACCATATGCCGGTAAACTTAAGGATAATCTGGATACAACTATATACAAGGTTAAATCAACAATGTGTAACTGTGGAGCCCTATCAATAAATGAACTGAAGCAAAAGGCAAGGATAACGCTGGTTTCAGCTACAAGTATAAAAGAAGGCGGAGCGCATGACGTAATTCTAAAAGATAAGGAATTGTCATCGTCATGATCTTTTTATCAGGTAATTTAAAATAATTGAACTTAGATAGGTATAAAATGATATACATTGCATATTCTTTTATATACGAAAACAGAGAGTATTCAGGCTTTATAAAAAAATGAATAAATGTAAAAAGTTGGTCATAGAATTCTTGACATAATAATTTATGTAATTTATAATAAGTTAGCGTTCAAAATGACCTAAGGTTTAAATTTACTATAAAATGTTTAAGTATATAAATTAGAGATCCTTATGTCTTTAAATAATCTAAGGTTAAGTAAAAAATAATGGTAAAGGAGAGGGCTTCAAATGTCAGCTAAAGAAGTTGTTTTGACCTATGAGGGCTTAAAAAAATTAGAAGAAGAATTGGAGTTTTTAAGAGGAACTAAAAGAAAGGAAGTTGCAGAAAGAATAAAGCAAGCACTTTCATTTGGAGATATATCAGAAAACTCTGAATATGACGAAGCAAAAAATGAGCAAGCACAAGTTGAAGGTAGAATAGTACAGCTTGAATCCATGCTAAAGCATGCCAGATTGATAGATGAAGATGATGTTAAGACTGATGTAGTTAGTCTAGGCTCAAAAGTAAAAATACATGATATGGAATTTGACGAAGAAGTGGAGTACTACTTGGTAGGTTCTACAGAAGCAAACCCGCTTCAGTCTAAAATTTCAAACGAATCTCCGGTCGGAGCAGCTTTGATTGGCCATAAAAAGGGTGACATTGTTGAAGTTCAGGCGCCAGATGGAGTTATTAAGTTTAAAATACTCGAAATTTCAAAGTAAAATAATAATGTATACAATATCTGTTGCCACATAAAGCAAAATTAATATATAATTATATATACTAACAGTTTACATTATAATGTAAACTGTTTTTTGTAAAAATTATTTCTTAAATTATAAAAGGCATATAAACAAAACAATGTAGGAGGATATAAATGCTAGACGAAAATATGCAGGAAATACAAAATAATGAGGAACAGGATTTAAGTGAAATACTCAAGGTTAGACGTGCAAAACTCAAGGATTTGCAGGAAAAAGATCTTGATCCGTTTAGAATAGTAAAATATGATGTGCAACATTCAACTAAATCCATTTTAGATAATTTTGAATCACTTGAAGGGCAACATACTTCAGTAGCCGGTAGATTGATGTCGAAAAGAGGAATGGGTAAGGCCGGTTTCTGCGACTTGCAGGATAGAGATGGAAAAATCCAACTCTATGTAAGAAAGGATGAAGTTGGAGAAGAAAGTTATGAATTATTTAAGAAATACGATATTGGTGATATAGTTGGAGTAAAGGGAGAAATCTTTAAAACCCATAAAGGAGAAATATCTGTTAAGGTAAAAGAAATAACTCTATTATCTAAATCGTTGCAGCCTTTGCCGGAAAAATGGCACGGACTGAAGGATACTGACTTAAGATATAGACAAAGATATGTTGATTTAATTGTAAACCCCGAAGTAAAAAATACATTTATACTCAGAAGTAAAATAATTAAGTCAATTAGAAAATTCCTTGATGACAGAGGATTCCTTGAAGTTGATACACCACTATTGAATACTATTCCAGGGGGGGCTGCGGCTAGGCCGTTTATAACTCACCATAATACTCTGGATATAGATATGTATCTTAGAATTGCTCCTGAGCTTTATTTAAAACGCCTTATTGTCGGTGGCATGGAAAAAGTATACGAGATGGGTAGAATGTTTAGAAATGAAGGCATGTCCATAAAGCATAACCCTGAATTTACCATGATGGAAGTATACGAAGCATATAATGACTACAAGGGAATGATGGAACTTACTGAAAATCTTATATCAACAGTTGCAATGGAAACATTGGGCACCACTAAGATAATGTACCAGGGCCAGGAAATAGACCTTACCCCACCATGGAATAGATTATCAATGATTGAGGCTGTTAAAAAGTATTCAGGAGTTGATTTTGACGAAATTAAAACTGATGCAGAAGCTAAAGCTGCAGCGCAAGAGAAAAAGGTACATGTAAAAGATGGAATGAGCCGAGGGGAAATTCTCAACTTAATGTTCGAGGAATTTGTTGAGGCAAATCTTGTACAGCCTACATTTATTTATGATTATCCTGTTGAGGTATCTCCGCTTACAAAAAGAAAACCGGACTGCCCAGAATTAACTGAACGTTTTGAATTTTTTATTACAGGCCGAGAGATGGGAAATGCATACTCAGAATTGAATGATCCGATTGACCAAAAAGAGAGATTTGTAAATCAGGTCAAGAAGAGAGATTCCGGTGACGAAGAAGCTAATATGATGGATGAAGATTATGTTACAGCACTGGAATATGGGTTGCCTCCGACAGGTGGTTTAGGAATTGGTGTGGACAGGCTTATTATACTCTTGACAGACTCTGCATCAATAAGGGATGTTTTACTGTTCCCAACCATGAAGCCAAGAGAATAGATAAAACCTCATCCGGGAGGGGGTTGCAATGAAATTTACAAAACAAGAAGCTAGAAAAATATTAGGCGTTACTAAAGAATCATCAAAAGATGAAATAGAAAAAAGATATGATATAGCTCTTAAAAAGTATAGGGCTATGAAGGCTGAAGGGACGCTTGAGGATAAAGCACAACTGGAGTTCGATAACAGCACTGAAGCATATAGAATTTTAATGGGGTATATAGTAGATGAACCCAAGGTTGAAAAAAAAGAAACCTATGCGGATAAGGCTTTTGAAAAGGCGGGTATAGACAGGAAAAAGGCAAATAACTTTTTCTATTACTATAAATTCCACATTCTGATTGCTATTGTAGCTATTATAGTAATAGGCCTTTCGGTAAAGTCTATTGTTACAAAAGTTGATCCTGATATAACGATAGGACTGATGGGCATAGTTAACCAGCAGGAAACTGAGAGTTTTGGTGAAAAAATAAAAGAGCAAATTCCTGAAATTAAAGAAATTGCTTTTGATACAGCTTTGCTTACCGGTGACCCAAATGACCAGCAAGCATATGTATACATGCAAAAAGCAATGGTCATGTTGGCAGCAACAGATATCGAAGTATTTATAGTCAATAAGTACGCATTTGATCTGTATGCACAAAATGGAGCATTTATGAAGCTTGAGGATATTGCTGACAACTTGGGGATTGATACATCAAATAGTGAGAATCTAAAAATTAGAGTAGTAGATGAGTGGGAAGAACTATCCGATATGAACGCTGAGAGAAAACCCAAGACTTATGTGGATGCGGAACCGCAGCTATATGGTATTGATGTTTCAAATAGTGAATTCCTAAAAGACGTAAATATTATCGGCCCTGAAAAAATTCTAGTTGTAAAAGCTGCAAAAGCTGATGAAGGAATAAGTGACTTGGCAAAGAAAATAATTAAACTATTAGCCAAGTAATGCTTCACTTAATAAATTTAAAAGAGTTTTGACTCAATTTAAATTTAGATTTACAATAAAAGCTAGTGGGGTGCGCAAGAATTTCAAAATATATCTGTAATTCAACCGCGTAACTCCACGATACTTTCATTACTATTTATGCCAAGAGTTGGCGTGGAGGTTATTATGGAAAATAGTGAGCTCAGTATTTTAAAAAAATCAGAAGGTAGAAATACACAGATAACACTTTCCGGTGAGATTGACATCTATACGTCACAATCGTTTAAAGATGAGCTGAATGAGATTGTCAAGACTTGTAAAGGTGACCTGTATATAGATTGCAAAGGGTTGACCTATATCGATAGTACTGGTTTGGGAATACTTGTTGGAGTCTTGAAAGAAATTCGTAAAGAGGATAACAACATCTATATCTGCAATTTAAGAGACAATATAAAAAAATTGTTTCTAATAACTGGTTTGGACAAATTGTTTAAAATTGAAGAATAGTAGTTTATCATTAAAAAACTATGGGTACACATTAAGTGTACCCATTTTTCCACATTTATATTTAAATTAAAGGGAGAGTGACCTATGAATAATGCTATTACTGATAATGTGACGCTTACACTGCCTGCTAAAAGTGAATATGTTAGTACTGCAAGACTAACAGCGTCAAGCGTTGCTAATAGAATAGGATTTAATATTGATGAGATAGAGGATATTAAAGTCGCGGTTGCCGAAGTATGTAATATGATACTTTCAAAATCCAACAGTGAAATAAGTCAATATAAAATTTTATTTGAAATTAATAGTGATAAGCTGATAATTACATTTACCGGCAATGAAACTACAATAGGCTGTTTTGAAAGTAATGCTGAAAATGAATATGGCATGTATATAATGCAAGCTCTTATGGACTCTGTGGAGCTTTGTAACAACAATTCCATAGTTATGATCAAAAAGATTGGAGAATAATCTATGGGACAATTAAATCAGATAGCGGAAAAAATGGATGATGTTGAGTTGTTTACTCAATATATTAGTACAAATGACGTAAAATACAGGAATATGATTGTATCTAAGTACTTGCACCTTGCAGATTTTTTATCTAAAAAGTTTATTAACAGGGGCGTCGAGTTTGATGATATATACCAAGTCGCATGTATGGCTTTAATTAAAGCTGTGGACAGATTTAGTCCCGATAAAGGTGTAAAATTTGTTAGCTTCGCTACTCCTACAATTCTAGGTGAAATTAAACGGTTTTTCAGAGATAAAAGTTCTGCTATCAAAATTCCAAGAAGGCTTTATGAAGCAAGACAAGGTTTAAATAGTGCAAGAGATGAATTGACTCAGAAACTGAGCAGGGTACCTAGAGCTGATGAGATTGCTGATTATATGGGTATAAGTGTTGAAACAGTACTTGAAATAATTGAAGCGGGGAACTCAAATAGCATAAAGTCTCTTGACCAAAGCGTATATCAGGATAATGACTCTGATTTTGGAGACACATTGGGTTACGATGAAAAGACATATGATAAGATTGAGAATAGAGACTTTCTTGAAAAAGCTTTAACAATGTTTGGCGATGCAGAAAAAGAATTTATAACACTTCGATATATTAAAAATTACACTCAAAAACAGATAGCCGAGAAATTTGGCGTTTCTCAAATGTATATTTCAAGGATGGAGAAAAAAATTCTTGATAGATTTAGAAAAGTACTATAACGAGACATTAGATTTCCCCATGTGTTTTCATGTGGGTGAGTATATCTTCTGTCTCGTTGAAATGCCTCTGATGTAATGAAATTTGTACACAATAAAGAAATTTCATTTTGAATCTAGGCGTTATAACATGTTTAGACGTAATTTATTTAGGGTATAAATAATATTATTCTAATTATAGGCGGGTGTAATTGTGAGAGCCGTAACTTTTACCATTCAGCACAATATTAAAGCTGTTGGTAGTACAATTGAGATAATTCTTAATGCTATCCAGTTAAAGCATATACTCAATGAAGATAATTTATTTGAGATCAAAGTCGTACTAAATGAATTAATAGTAAATTCTCTATGTCATGGGAATCAATGCGAGTTGCAAAAGGCGACTTATGTAACTTATAAATTAATTAACGATATATTATATATTAGTGTTAAAGATGAAGGACATGGATTTGATCCCAAAATACGTAAGGTATCAATGGATGAGTACATTAAAACGACGAACAATAATTTTTGTGAACATGGTCGTGGCTTGATTATAGTTGAAAGCCTATGCAATAGGGTTAAGTATAATCATTGCGGCAATAAGGTAGCAGTATTAAAAATTCTTAGTAAAGTTAGCTGTTAAGAATAACCTTTACCTTCAGGGTAAGGGTTTTTTCTTTTAACGAATAGGAATTTATATGTTTTAGATAATACGCGAATCCTTTGTGTATACAGTTTTCAAGTTGTACACTAAAGAATGTAAATTCCTATTCGTGGGGATTGAAAAGGGGAATTCCCCTTTCCGGTTTAGGAGGGTGCTCAGAAACACGAAGTGTTTTGTCGAAGGGAACCTAGGGTTCCCTAGCGAACAAGATAATTTGCGTAGCATAAACAGAGTACTTGAACGGGCACGAAACTGATTTGCGAAGCAAATTTCTTGGTTAGCATATTCTCAAGAAGACCATGGATTATTCTTATTGCCTGGTTATATATTTCTAAAGCATATGCCAGTAAAAAGGAGAACTCTCTCGAACTTATTTAAAATAGTGACATAATTCTAAATAATAGTCAAAAATAGGAGTATTGTAGACTGTTTTCTCTTGACATCAAAAACCCTATTGTGTTAGTATAAATGAGCCGTCGTTACGGAGCAGTTAAACACAAAATAAAATCTAGCAGGATATATCAAATGCTTGAAAGAATTTAAAAAAAGTGTTGACAGTAACGAAATGACGTGGTATTATAATTAAGCCGCTTGCGAAAAGCGGTGATAAAAAAGCTTGGAAGACACTGGTGACAGTGCTTTCGAGATGGACTTTGAAAAGTAAACAGTGACAAATACATGCAAATG
>CAYQCA010000078.1:0-2882 GCA_964415835.1 uncultured Clostridium sp.
CGGGTATGACACCGGAACATAAGTCTTACTTGTTGCTTCCTCTCTCATTGAACCGGTAGGGATAATAACCTTTCCAAGCAGGTCATCCTTTAATCCCATAGTAGTTCCCATACGTACGGCAACCTCCATGCCGCATTGATACATCTCTTCCATAGCAATCGCCGCAGAAGGAGCCCCAATGCCTGTGGATGTAGCAGTTATTCTCACACCTTTATAAAATCCTGTATAGGTATTGAATTCTCTTGCAAAAGCAATATGCTGGACATTATCCAAAAGTTTTGCTACTGTCTCAACTCTCCAGGGGTCACCTGAAAAGAGTACATATTTTGCTATATCTTTCTCTGTTGTTTTTGAATATAAAGTTTCCAAAATATTATTTCACTTCCTCTTCTATAAATATGTTAACCCTTTGAAGGAATTCCTCTTCTGTAGGAGCATTAGTTGTACAACCTACTTTTTCAATAATAAAAGATGATAACACGCTACCCAGGCTGCAGCAGTCTTTTATAGCTCTGCCATGAAGGTAACCATACAGGAACCCGGCCATATAAGCATCCCCTGATCCTGTTGTATCTACTACCTTGCCGAATTCTGCGGCTTCTATATGATGGGATAGTATGCCATCCTTTGTTTTCTGATAATACACGCTCCCCTTTTTGCCCAGTGTTATTACGATTATTTCGGCATTAGCCTTCTCAAACAATTCTGTTATGTCATCCAAATTGAGAATCCGTTCCATTTCACGGCGTTCCCCTTCATTGCAAAAAATAATTTTGCTAAAACGCAAGGCTTCTTTCAGAAATGGCTCAGGAAATGCTTCATAATCGCATTTCATACCAAATACCATGGGTACGTTATTTTCCTTGCACTGCTTGAAAAATTCTACATTGTCCTGATACGAGCCCACAGTCATTACAGCTACTCTGGAATTTTTAAAAAATTCTGGATTCATCTCTTTAGAATATTTTCCATCCATAGCTCCGGGGTAAAAAATAGTTATGTGGTTATTTTCAGAGTCCGCTATCAGATAACAATTTGAAGTAGACTCGTTAGAAACTATTTCAACTGCGTCAAGGCAGACACCAATATTATTCATATAATCATAAAAACCTGTTTCTTTATAATCTTCCTCTCCGACTCTTACAACAGGCAGCGCCTTCATACCGAGCTTCGCCATCAGGTATGCAATATTTGTTGAACAGCCTCCGTATTGAATTTTACTGTTATCACTGTTCGAAACAATGGAGGTATAGCCATATCTGAGTGGTGTATTTGTTTTAATAATTCTGTCCATGCTGACATATCCGTTTATTATTGCATCGTATTTCATTTAACCCAACTCCCCTTTTTTGAGAGACTCAAAAAGCTCCTCGGATGTAACTACCTTACCAAAATATTTTTTAATATCTGTCAGGTGTACTTGATTTACTGTTTCGTCGTTAGTTGCCACACAATCTGATACTACTATAGGCAGGTAGTCTAAATAATAGGCATCTGTGACTGTCGCACGTATACAACAATTTGTTTTAGTTCCTACAATAATGACGTTTTTAATGTTGTTTTCACGCAATACCATATCCAAATCAGTACCGAAGAATCCACTGTATCGTCTCTTCTTAATTACATAGTCCTTTACAGGGTCCACATCAAGCATTGGATCAATTTCATTTCCGCCGGTACCCTCTATACAGTTCGGGCGCATATTCTGAAGATTTTTATCAAATTTATCTTTTCTATAGGTATGCTGCATAAATATTACCAGCAGGTCGTGTTTTCTGCATTCATCAAGAACGCGCTTAATCTTTGGGAGTATTTCACAGTTTTGAGGGTAAAAAACCAAACCTTCAGGATCTGTAAAATCCTTTACCATATCGACTATAATTAAAGCTGTATTACTCAAGTTTAAACCCCCTTATCTTTGTACGGCGGTACTCAGCTGCCGATACTGCAAATAGAACAACAACAATCATCAGGTAAGGTACAGTTTCGAACAATCCGGAAATTGGACCTGCGAACAAGGCCAGATTTATAGCCAATGATTTTGCTAACCCGAACAAGACTGCATATATTGATGACTTCATCGGCTTTGCCTGTCCGCAGTATATTGCCGCAATTGCAATAAAACCTCTGCCGGCGGTCATATTATTTGTAAACAACGCCATTCTCTCAACAGCTAAATTCGCCCCTGCAAGTGCACAAAGTGCTGCACCGATAAGAATTGCAATATATTTTATTTTTGTACTGTTTATACCAACTGACTTTGCAGCTTCTTCATTTTCACCTACAACTCTGACGTAAACACCAAACTTTGTTTTATACATTATTATGCTAACTGCAATAATCAGGAGAAAACTGATATAAGTTATCAGTGTATGCCCGCTTAAAAGCTTGCCTAATAATGGTATATCCTTAAGCAGCGGAATATCAATTTTGAGACTTGTTACATCAATAATTGAGCTTACATTAATGTTTGCCATCTGCATGTACTTGAGTACAAATGAGCTTAATGCAGCAACAAAAATATTTATTCCAAAACCGGTGATTATGAAATTACTCTTCATCGTTACACCAAGGAAGGCGAATACCAGGCCCAGTATCAGCGTTAATAATACACTTATCAGAATCCCAAGCCACAAACTTCCCGTGATTAAAACAAACAATGTACTGCTGAAGGCTCCCATAAGCATCATACCTTCGAGTCCTATATTCAGCACATTAGCCTTATGGGCAAATAACCCGCCAAGTACTGCTAAAATCAGCGGTGTACTATGGTAGACCATATCATATAAAATGTTGTTTAATAGGTTCATAATTAACTACCTCTACTTGTCTAAATTTGGTACCTGCTTTTTTACTTTGACCTTTGACCATAAAACTCTTGC
>CAYQCA010000078.1:2982-15927 GCA_964415835.1 uncultured Clostridium sp.
ACGTAGTTTAGCATCAGTGTTACTACCATTTCGTTTACATTGAAGTACGCCTTAAGAATTGCAGGTATTAGTGCAAAAAGCATTCCGACAACAATACCTGTTATCAGACACAAAATTATATGTGCCACCGGCGGCAGCCCCTTAACGGTAAATCCAACTACGCCCGCGAAAAAACCACCCAAAACTGCTGAACCTTCAACCCCCATATTAAAGATATTGGCTTTAAAGGTAATTGCAATTGCAAGCCCTGTTAATATTAAAGGCGCTGCAAAGTGCAATGTTTTAAGTATTCCGCTGAGGCTAAACAATGATTTTTGAATCATCACAGAATACGTAAGAAAAGGATTCTCACCAATGGCTGCAATGAGGATCCCTCCTAATAGAAGGGCCCCAACTACAGGGATTAAAATATTATATATATTCTTTAAAATTGTATCTTTTTTCTTCATAATTCCCCTCTATTCTATGGGAAGTCCGGCCATTAACAGCCCTAGCTTCGCACTGTCAGCACCTTTTCCCTGAACTTCTCCTACAATTTTCCCCTTATACATAACCAGAATTCTGTCACTTAAGTTCATTATTTCACTCAATTCACTGGATATAAGCAGAATAGCTTTGTGTTGGTCCCTTAAATCCAGAATCTTTTTATGAATAAATTCAATGGAGCCTATATCAACACCACGAGTAGGTTGACTTACTATCAGCACTCTTGGATTAGAGTCAAATTCCCTTGCTACAATTATTTTTTGAGCATTACCTCCAGAAAGTTGTGAAACATTTCCTTGCCTTTCTGCTATTCTAATATCATATTTCTCTATGAGCTTATCGCAGGTATCTTCAATTTCCTGCTTTTGCATGATTCCATTTTTACAAATATTTTCGTTATTATGATAACCGGCTATAAGGTTGTCTGAGATAGTCATGTTTTTACACAGTCCCTGAGCATATCTGTCTTCAGGAACTATTCCAATACAGGCTTCCCGCAGCTCTTTCGGCCACTTATTTGTTATATCCTGATCATATATCCGAACCGTACCTTCAGTAGACTCCATAAGTCCTGACAGTACTCTTACAAGTTCACTCTGTCCATTTCCCTCTACTCCGGCTATTCCGAGTATTTCTCCCTCTTTTATATCAAAGCAAATATCATCAATCACTTTTTTCCCAAAATTATTCTCTGTAGCAAGTTGCCTTACAGAATACGCAACCTTGTTATCGCTTACGTCTTTTTCTTCTTTGTTAACGTTAAGAATTACTTCACGTCCAACCATCATTTTTGCAATTTCTGCAGCATTTGTTTCTTTTGTTGCTTTACTTCCCACAACCTTACCACGTTTAATTACAATTACTTTATCGCTTGCTTCCATAACTTCACGCAATTTATGAGTAATCAAGATAATGGTTTTACCCTGTCTTTTAAGTTCTTTGAAGCTCAGCAGCAATTCATCAACTTCCTGAGGAGTAAGAACCGCCGTAGGTTCATCAAAAATCAGAATGTCAACATTACGGTATAGCATTTTTAGAATTTCAACACGTTGTTTGGCACCTATTGAAATATTCTCTACAATGTCATCTGAGTTAAGCTCAAATTTATAATCCTTTATAATTTTTGCTACTGCTTCTTTTTCCTTTTTTAAATCGATTATAGGGCTTTTAATTTTAAGCTTTCCAGTTACTCCAATTTCCTTCTTGATTTCGATGCCAAGTAATATATTTTCAAAAACGGTGAGGCTGGGCACCAGCTTAAAATGCTGGTGCACCATTCCCAACCCACAATTAATAGCATCTAATGAAGAATTGAAGGAGACTTTCTTTCCTTGTACTATAAGCTCCCCGCTTGTTGGCTTCTGAAGACCGAAAAACATATTCATAAGAGTAGTTTTACCGGCACCGTTCTCACCAACTATAGCAGTAATCTCGCCCTTTCCGATAGAAAGATTTATATTTTCATTAGCCACAAAATCGCCATATTTTTTTGTTAGATTAACAGCTTCTATTGCGTACATTTTAACCGCCTTCATTCTGCATTTATATTTTTGAATTAATCGTTTGGCATATTAAGATTTGAAAGTTTTGTCTTATCAAAAGCTTCGCCTGCTTGTGCATTTGTAACCTTAATTTCACCACTTGCTATTTTGTCTGAAAAAGTTTTTAGCTGTGCTTTAATTTCATCCCATTTTGCTTTTCCATCAGGCTTGATTTTAGATTCAATTACACTTAAATCTGTGATACCAGTTGCACCGGATGCAAGGTTATAGCTTATAACCTTGCCATTAACCTTATCCATTGTCTTTTCTTTAAAGTTCTTTGATATTTCATATACTGGAACCTGAGTATTCTTTAAAACACTTGTTAAGATATAGCCTGGTTGGTTGTTATCTTTATTTGCATCTACTTCAATAGATAATTTCTTTACTTCTTTCGCCTTTGCATCGACACCATCGCCAACAGCTCCAGCAACTGTATATACTATGTTTGCACCGTCAGCATAGTATGTGTTTGCCTTAGTTGCTCCAGCAGCTGAATCACTAAAACCTGCATTGTAATCGCTGTAGAAAGTATATTTGACACCGAGTTCTTTTGCTACATAGTTAATACCTTCAGCAAAGCCATAGCCAAATACTGTGATTCCGTTTGATTTAGTTCCTCCAAGGAAACCAACTTTTCTTCCAGCATCCCCGGTTGTAAATGCGTAGTCAGCAGTATTGAATAAAGTTGCTGCATTTTCATTCACCAGAGTAGTTAAGGCACCTGCAATAAATGATGCTTCATGAACATCAAACAGAACAGATACAACATTTTTGTGTTTTACACTTCCATCCGCATTCTTATTTGGATTATCATTAAATATTACAAAAGTTGTATCAGGGTATTGTTCCGCAATAGGCTTACTTCCGCCTACACCATTTATTAGAGCATCAAAGTTGTACTCAAGGCTGAAAATCAATTTGTAACCGGCGCTTGCCAATTGAGTTAAGCTTCCAGGTACATCTGCTGTTTCAACTACTTTATAATTGATACCCAATTCTTCTTTAACTTTCTTAAGTCCTTCAACTGCTGATTGGTTGTAACCTTTGTCGTTTGGTCCAGCGGCAGAGGTGATAAGAGCGATACCTAAATCATTGCTTTTTGAAGAACATCCTGCAAAAGCCAGTGATGTAAGTAAAGTTAATACTGCTAGCATAATTGATAATACTTTTGTAATCTTCATCTTTTTCATATCAATATCTCCTCCGGTATTGTTAAAATATAACGTTTGCGAGGCCTTAGTCGCGACCTTAAGGCTTCTGTTTATAAAAAACTATGGCTTAAATCATTTTTAGGTATAAAAAACTAAGCCATAGTAAATTACCTTTATTTTACTTGGCGATAACCTCAGTTTTTACATTGTTAAGACAAGCTATTCATGAATTTGATTAATATAAAATTTGAACTTGTCAGATCTGTAAAAGCTCTTAAAATTCTCAATTGGCACTTCTCTACCATTTACCAGTCCATAAGTTATGGCTCTGAACAAAAGAATCGGATCTCCCTCTTTTATTTGAAGCTCCTTAGCTACTTCATCTATAGCTAACACTGCCTCAATTGTTCTTTTGGCCTTGGTAATTTTAATACCGTATTTCTTTTCCAGAACTTCATATATAGAGTCCACACCAAAATCGTAGGAATCTATTAATGGAAAAAGTTTTAAAGGTAAGTAAGTAGTTGTTAAGTTAATTGGTTCATTATTTGCATAATAAACACGTTTTACCTTAAATACTTTTTCACCCTGGCAAAGTTGCAACTTTTTGATCATTGCGTTATCCGCCTCAATAACTTCTGCCTTCAGGAGTCTTTTCGACGGAGTCATTCCTAACTTTATAATATCCTGAGTACAGCTGGTAATTGATATTAAATCCTGGTCCAAGGTTTCCTTTTTGACAAAAGTCCCCTTACCCTGGATCCGGTACAAATACCCTTCATTAACAAGATCGTCAATTGCTTTTTTAGCAGTAATTCTGCTAATTCCATAGGTACTCATCAACTCTCTCTCGCTTGGAATCATACCGTCCTGGCCAATTTCCTCATTGTTAATCATTTCAACTATCTTCTGCTTTACCAGATAGTATTTTGGTGCCATTCCTATCATGACTATCCTCCTAATAGAAACCATACTAGCATATCTACATATTAACATGTTATTATATTGTTATGTTGATATGTCCAGTTCAATATTATAATATTAATATACAAAAGTCAATATGTATTTCGATAAGTTTTTGTGCATATTTTTTACATAATACAAAAAAGCCTTGATTTTAAGATGGATGGAACAACTTAAAACCAAGGCCATTTATTTGTAAGGCTATATATTATTTGTATTTACCATATGTTTTAGCAACATCAACCATCAATTTTGCTTTATCAAAGGATGAATTGGATGGATATTCGCATCCTGTTGCCAGCACGAACCCACCACCCTTCGCTAATATATCAATCTGTTCTTTACATTTTTCCACCCATTCTTCGTCTGTATTCAGAACTACCATCGGGGGAGGAACGCATCCAATTAAAGTGACCTTGTCACCGTATTTGGCTTTGCATTCTGCAAAATCCTTGCAATCAGCAGGAACATGCAAGAACGATATAGCACAAGGGTTCATCGATTCTATTTGTGCATCAAAATATATCTTTTCACCGCAGTTATGAATCATAACCAGACAGTCTCTCTTATGACAAATGTTTGCAAGTTCCTTGGCCAGGTCGCTCTCCATGCTCTTCCACATATCCTTGGACATAATTGATCCGGAAGCATAGAGAGTATCAAACATAACTGCATTTACTCCGGTATCAATAATGGCATTTACATAATCTTTAAGTGTTTCATTTACTTCTTTTGCCGCATTACGTACAGCATCCGGATCATCATATATATCCATATACATATCTTGCTGATTACGCAGCATAGATAGCACACCAAGAGGGCCAAATACAAAGGCAACAACAGGGAATTCTCCCTTGCTCTTTTCAACAAGCTGTCTGCAGACATCAATATGCATCATCATTCTTTTTGATTTACGATAATCAACTTTTTTAATTTTTGAATAATCTTCGATATCTTTAATAACTAAATCACTATAATCCGGATGAGCTGCATCATTTTCATGGTAGATTAATTTTTGTCCCCATGCATCACATTCAACCGATAAGTCAATAAGTGTAACTACAGTATCCAACTCAAACTCTTTAACCGATTTATAAAAAGCTTCTGCGCAAACATCCGCATTTGTTGACCATTCCTCGTAAGTCGCATTTACAAGTTTTCTTGTTACGCCGGAAAGTATTGGATAAACAGGTACCCTGTCCGGTTCCTTATGCATTATTGAAGTAACTACTCTTTCCATTGAATTCATAAAAAAATCCCCCAAGCATCATTGTTAGTTGTATTAGATTTAATTATAATATTTGAATATCAAATTTTCTTATAAATTATTTAGCTTTTTGGTAATAATTTAACTAGTTATTTGGCTGCTTGGGAAAAATCTGGTATAATATAGTAAAAATCCAATATCTACCGGAGGTATTCTATGGAACCTGTAAATCGTGAATTACAGCCAAGACAGGGCAAATCTAGTTTTTTAGGTATTTCCACCGCTGTTGCCGCCCCTGTATTGGTATTCTATATGATTTTTTTAATCATACCCTTTTATTTTTCATTTTTGCTTTCACTCAAAAATTATAATATCATAAAGGGTATTTTCAACAGTCCCTGGGTTGGATTTACTAATTTTGAGCAGTTTTTTCAGTCTGATGCAGCTGTCTCGGTAATACGCAATACTTTTGCCATCAGCAGCTTGTCAATTTTTCTGGGTGCAATTTATGTCTTTTTGCTCACGCTGGGCATCGCTGCCATACAAAGCAAATGGATAAAGGGTATCATTGCAAGTCTTGTTATATTGCCTGCATTCATACCTGTGCCAATTTTAGTCCGCGCCATTATGAAAAACGACTTTCTGAAGAATAATTTTCTTATGAAGCCTTCCGGCTATTTGCTTAGTGCCGTTGGAAATGAGGTTTTCTGTATTGCCTCAATTGCAGTTTTAGCCGGTTTTTTTGCCTGCTTCGGCAAATTTGACATAAAGAAAATTTTGTTTATAACCTTTGGATATGTCGCTGTCAGATTTATGCTGTTGTTTGCTTCGGATTTGAATTACATTATCTCATCATATAGTCCTCTGGTATATGCGACCGGGGATGTGCTGGGAACCTATGTTTTCAGAGCTGGATTAATGCAGATGAATTATTCAGGTGCGGCCTCGGCGTATATTGTTAAGGTTCTTCTTCAGCTTATTCCAGTCTTTATAGGAACCTTCGCTATAATCTTCCTTTCAGGAAAAATGCAAAATAATTCCGTGCCCAATATCTCAAGAGAAGCGAACTCTATTACTTCAACAAAAGCCAATCCGGCTATGATTTTTTCGATAATCGCTGTAATACCTGCTGTTATTTTTGTTTCGACCGTAATAACGACAGTTTCGGGCATTAACATTTTTACCGATCCATACATTGAAAAAGGTTTGATAAACAGTTTAGTTCTATCGACTATAAGCAGCGCCCTTGTGACGATATTCTCCTTCTGTCTGGCTTATGGAATGGTGACAGGCAACAAAATAATTCTTATCTTCAATTCAGTATTTCTGCTTCTTGGCGGAAATATCATTGGTCAATATCTTCAAATGCATTCGTTGTCAATGATTAATACTTATTTCCCAATTATTATATTAAACTGTTTGCTATCTTATATTGGTGCATATTTTATATTTTTTGCGACAGGCGGGATACAAAAAATATCTATTGGACCGTTTTTCATGAAATCAGTACCGGTGTTGATTACAATGCTTGGAGTTGGATTTGCACGTTTCTATGGTAATTTTTTTGAGTCCATGATTTACCTTAATGACAGAAATTCATATCCCATATCTGCACTTTTGCATACGCTGGTAATATCGGGTGGAAAGGCCGAAGCAGTATCGACTCTTGCCTTGCTTTTAATTCCCGGTATAATAGGTTTGTCCGGTATCTGGATAGGAATTGTATTTCAAAGTAAAAATGTAAAAAATTAATGTGTTTTCTCAAATGCCGATGTCACTATAAAATTTGTACCCTGTTGTTTATTATCCGAATTTATTATATTATTTGAACATGGGAAAACTTCGAAAGACAATTACTATCAGCTGAAATCAGATAGTAATTGTCTTTATGACAATACATATGAGGTGCCGAATGAAAAATGATTATGTTGATATTATTGAAAGCATATTAAACGGAGACTGCAAAGATCCCCATGCATATCTGGGAATGCATCTTGAAACTAATGCAATTAACTTGGCAGCGCAATTTATTGCCATCCGTGTTTATCATCCAGATGTAATTTCTGTGGATGTTATTGAAGTATCTAATTTGTGTGTCTACCCTATGAAAAGACTATGTGAACAGGGTATTTTTGAAGTGACCTTTCCAAACAGAGAAGACTTTTTCGAGTATAAGCTTAAAATAACAGATAAAAACAGCAATAGCTATATTACACATGATCCCTATAGCTTTTGGCCGATAATATCCGAATACGATATACATTTGTTTTGTCAGGGTACTCACCATAGAATTTACGAAAAACTAGGTGCCCACATTATGACTGTCAACGGAGTAACCGGTACCCTTTTTGCGGTCTGGGCTCCAAGTGCAAGAAGGGTCAGTGTTATAGGAAGCTTCAATCAGTGGGACGGACGCAGACATCAAATGAGAATGCTGGGTTCCTCAGGTATTTGGGAGCTTTTTATTCCATTAGTATCACAAGGTGATTTCTACAAATTTGAAATTAAAACTCCTGGCGGTGAGCTTTATATAAAATCTGATCCATATGCCTTCTATTCGGAAAAACGACCTGCAAAGGCATCTGTTGTACATAATATGGGCAATTATGAATGGAATGACTCAGGTTGGCTTTCCCTCAGGGAAGAAAAGAATGTTCTCACAGAGCCTCTTTCTATTTATGAGCTTCATCCTGGAACCTGGTCTACTGCTTCAGAACCGGACCAGAACGGAGATATATTTTTAAACTACAGAGTAATTGCAGATAAATTGATTCCTTATTTAAAGTATATGGGTTATACACATGTTGAATTGCTGCCGGTAGCGGAGCATCCCTTTGATGGTTCGTGGGGATACCAGGTTACAGGTTATTACTCTGTGACCAGCCGTTACGGTGAGCCTCAGGATTTCAAGTACTTTGTGGACCTATGCCATCAGAATAGCATCGGGGTTATTCTTGACTGGGTTCCGGCTCACTTTCCAAAAGACGCAAATGGTCTGGCTCGTTTTGATGGGACTGCCTTGTACGAGCATTTAGACCCGAGGCAGGGTGAGCACCCGGAATGGGGAACACTTGTATTTAATCACGGTAGAAATGAGGTCCGTAATTTTCTTGTTTCAAATGCTGTGTTTTGGTTTGAGGAATACCACATTGACGGCTTAAGAGTAGATGCAGTAGCATCAATGATTTATCTGGATTATGCCAAGAAGCCCGGGGAGTGGATACCGAACAAGTACGGCGGGAACCTGAATCTGGAAGCCGTTGATTTTCTAAAGCAGTTGAACACAACTGTTTTTGGTTACTTTAAAGGAATAATGATGATTGCTGAGGAATCCTCATCCTGGCCTATGATTACAAAGCCGCCTTATATGGGAGGTTTAGGTTTTACTTTCAAATGGAATATGGGGTGGATGAATGATTTTCTTAAATATATAAGCATGGATCCTATTTATAGAAGGTACCATCACAACCTTATTACATTTTCACTTATGTACGCTTTCAACGAAAACTTTATACTTGTTCTGTCTCACGATGAGGTAGTACATGGGAAGCATTCTCTTCTTGACAAGCAGCCCGGGGACTACTGGCAAAAATTTGCCGGTTTAAGATTGACCTATGGCTATACCTATGGCCATCCAGGTAAAAAGCTACTTTTTATGGGAGGAGAATTCGGGCAATTCATAGAGTGGAATGACCATAAGGGCCTTGACTGGCACCTTTTAGATTATGAAATGCATAAAAAAATGCAGACCTTTGTTAAGGATCTAAATAATTTATATACCAGTGAAAAAGCACTATACGAGGTGGACCAAAGCTATGATGGTTTTGAATGGATAGATTGCAATGACAATGAACATAGTGTGATTTCCTTTATGCGCAAGGGTAAAGACTATCATGATATGTTGATTTTTGTATGCAATTTTACCCCAGCTGTAAATGATAATTACTGTATCGGAGCTCCTTTCGACCTCGAATATGAGCTTGTTTTAAATAGCAATAATGAGAAATACGGCGGCTACGATACTGATGCAGAAAATGTAATCTACAAAGTCGAAAAAGAGCCATTACACGGAAAACCATGCAGGCTCAGGCTCACAATTCCGCCGCTGAGTGTGTTGGTGTTGAGGCCGTTGTTCAGAGAAGAACAGCAGATCGAACAAAATGTAAGCCCGGAGGTTAGTTCAGATGCTGATGAAAGCCTTTAAAGAGATTTAAGAAGTTTTTTACTTATAGATATCAAATCACGGATTAACTGTAACAAATTACAGGTTAACTTGAAGGCGGTTTAAACAATTCTACTGAATGGAAATGGCATAGGAAATTAGGGTATGCCAATATCAGAAACATATCTACGTCCAGGTATGCATACCCTACGCCACATTCTGTTTTATTTGAACCCGAAGCGGGACCCGCCACTTATGGAAGTGGGGAACATTTTTTGCCTCGTTATAAATGTTTCTTTACTTTATGCACTCGAGAATCTACATTTACAGGAGGCTCATAATTTTGCTTTACATAGCCTAAAAGTTCTGAGTCAGCTATAATCCCTTTTTCTTTTGCAAGCATATTTGCAGTATATCTGAACCAAAGATCAGTAAGAATTGTTTCACCCTCTCTAATGCAAGCATAGTCGTACTCAAATAGCTTTGCTACAAAGTCATTATTATCAAGCTCAATAGCAATAGTCCCAGCAATCAGCCTGACCCTTTCAGCGTTTTGAATACTAACAGGCAGCTGTATATATACATCCCATGCTTCCGGATATCGATTAGCAGCTGTTAATAATTCAAGATATTCCTTCACAAGTGCAAAATCAGAAAGAGCCTCTGGCATTTCCATAGCCTTTCGCATATAGTTAATAGCACTTTGAAGATCCCCATCCATATTACGGGCAACTGCCAAATTGCGGTAAGCCCAAACCGATTCCTTCTTTTCAATAGATTGTTTCCAAAGGTTCTCGGCCATTTCTGACTGTCCATCTTCAAAAGCCATGACACCGGCATGAAGCAAGGCATACCAGTTACAGCCATCCTGGTTTTCAATGCTTGAAAACAAAAGCTGCTTCCATTCCTTTTGAACCATCCATGCACCCGGAAGTTGAGAAACTGATCTTTCATACATTCTCCCGGTTTGGAGAAGATATAGCCACGGATACTGCTCCTCTCCTATAGTTGATACTGGGAATGTACCGCCATAAGGGATTCTACCTTCGTTGCCCATAAGCATTCTTTGAATTTCCAATGCACCCCATCCCAAGCCTGTATGTAAAATTTCCTCAGGATTTATATCTGCATTTGCCTTAAAGTAGGCCTCTTTTTTATATATATCCTGTTCTGATATAATTCTATGAACCTCGTTTTCTACATGTACTTTAGCTTTAAACCAATCCTTATCTTGCACTTTTTGAGTCTCAATATCCGTTCCTCCGAAAACCTGAGTCCAATCCCATACAGCCTCAGCTGGCATGTCTATACCATGAAGTTGTGTTGGGGCTAATCCTGCCTGAATTTCCAGATAAGCGTTTCCGGGTTCGGACAGGAATTCCTGCCAATGCCTGCCGCCATTGTGATTTCCCCAGCAGAACATTTTCCTGTATTTAAGCCTTTCAGTAGAGGCTTCAAAAAACAATTTGCTATCTTCATATGCAGCCGCCTCCCATAGCATTTTCTGGGGGCAACTTTGAAAAAAGTATTCATTTGAAAAATCCGAATTATATGGATATGAAAAATCCTTCCCCGGCAAAGTAGGAAGTACAGGCATTTTTGCATATCCAAACCCTTTTGCTCCGGATATTATTCCATGATCGTTGTAAATAACATCCTCAGCAGATGAAAATATTCTTACCCCAGGTGTCTCCGGTACTGCGATATTTGTCCACCAGTACATTGGCGTATCTTCTTTATTTGGATTGATTATTCTTGTATAAGCATATAGCACTGGCGAGTCTTCCGGTAAATAAAAATCTATCTGCCAGAAAAGTCTTTTGCAGCGTTCAAAATCATATATTCTCAAAAACTGCTCTCCATCCTTTCCCCTCACAATTGCAGCAAACAAAGGGGAGCATGTATGAAAAGTGTGTCCAATTTGACCAATGTTCCATTCTATTCCGCCTGAAAACCATGCATTGCGGATTGCAAGATTCCCTGGCTGAAATATTGGATTCCGCGAAAGCAGCTCCTTGCCAAGCCTTTTATCGATCAAAGATATCAATCTTCCGCCCATTTCAGGAAGAAAAGCTGCTTTCAGGACACTATTTTCCAAAACTATCATTTTGAACTGCATAGGTATACGTTTTCTTGTAAAACGGTCTTGCACACGGTATGGAAGAACCCGGTAACCGGTGTCCGTACCAAACTTAGATTTTTTATCTTCCGGAAAGGGTTCGATACAGTTTATTTCCATATCATGGTTTCTATTTCTAAAAACCGGCAGCGGATTTTCACCTTCCAATGGAGCCCCATATATATTTAATATTTCAATACGTATTTCAGCCATATAAACCTCCTGATTACATGAATTCTAATTAAAGTCTACTCTGAACAACTCACCCTGTCCAGGTGCCAAATACTGCTCAAACCTTACTATATCCTGGTTAGTCGATTTATAATTGGTAAAAATATTAATTTCAGGCTTGATCTTATTTGCTGATCCATGCCTGTCAAACTTGAATAATTCAGGTTTTGAACCTGTTATTTCTATCTCGAATTTATTACTTTCAACCTGGCTATTATTAACAACCATTATATAATTATGCCCGTCAATATCTTTAAATTCAGAAAGTATAAGCGGTATGTTATAAAAAGATTTAAACTCACTGACAAGATTGTCAGGTGCAAACAACTCAACTCCACCCCATGCTTCACCCTGATGATACACTTTTACAAGTTCCAGATCCTTGATAATTTCTGCATGACTCTTCAAAAATGTACGATTAACACGACTTAACCATTCAAAAGTTTCAGTTCGTTCCCAATGTTCATCTATTGGAGCTACACGGTAATTATCAGCTGCATCACCCATATAAAAGAAAAACCATAGTATTCCCTTGGCTCCATGTGCAATAGCGGTATTCAATTGCCACCGGAAATCATCCTCTTTGGGGCAGCGGTATCTAAAGTGACCCACAGAAAGCAAGGTTGTCCAAAACGGTATGCCATATCTTTTTGATGCCTCACTATATTCTCTGAGATTTCTGAAATATGCATCCCATCCCTCATGGCCAGGGTTCATCTGGAAATAGCAATCATAACAAAGAAAATCTGTATCAGATTGTTCACAGTATATGTCCAGAACTTTAGACCAAGGCAAATTATTTATATAAGGTTCCATTCCAATTGACCAGGACAGCAAATTACAAAAAGGCGACAAATGAGGTGCCATTTCTTTTTGAATACTATATGCCTTACATGCTCTCATAAAATCTTTATGGTCTCTTCCTCCGGGCTCGTCACCAATGCTGAAGCCTAAAACTGCAGGATGTGACCCGAAATCATCCAAAGCCTCCTGGAATCTCCTTCTGTAACCTGCTTCATCACTGTCAACACCTTCCCAGAGTGCCCTGTCATCACATAATATAACGGTTATACCTTGCCTCT
>CAYQCA010000079.1:0-6467 GCA_964415835.1 uncultured Clostridium sp.
TGGCGAATCTGAATAGAAGTAATAGAATAATTGCAAGTAAAACATTGACTAAGATAATGACATTTTTTTCTCAATTTGAAATTTGCGTAAAATAAATATTTTAAAGGCTATTGACAGATATACGAATTAGTTATAACATATAAATATAAGAAAAAGTTCTCATTTTGGAGGCCTGGTATGAGTGACAATAGTAATAAACTCTTATCATATATTACAATGGCAAATTATATTGCTGAAATGAATGGTCCCCGTGCAGAAACACTTATACATGACATTTCTGATTACAGCCATTCAATTATTTACATAACACCAAAGAACATTACAGGCAGAAAAGTAGGTGGGTCCCTAACGGATTTTGCAATACAACTTCTAAATAACAAGACATATGAGCAATATGACTATGTTGTAAATTACGTTGGACACTCAAGCATAAATAATCTAATTTTGCGTTCATCAACCTATTTTATTAAGGATAATGGACAGTTAATAGGTTTATTGTGCACAAATATAGACATCACCGACCAAATTCGTGCCACTGAGCTTATGAGAGATGCCCTTCTGGTGGATTTCAATACTTTAAGCCAAAGTCATGTTGCTGAAACCTTCAGTCTTAGTTCGGATGAATTAATAAACAAGGCTTACGCAAAGGCTGTCGGCAATAAAGACGGGAAGAAACTGACTGTAGAGGATAAAAGGAAAATTGTATCAGAGCTTGCAGTCCTTGACGTCTTTCTAGTCAAAGGTACTATTCAAGCAGTAGCATCACTTCTAAATGTATCCGAAAAAACAGTTTATCGTTATATAAATGAAATTAAAAAATGAGAGGAGACAGTATCATGATTAAAAAAATTAACACAGAAAAAGCAGCACCGGCCATAGGGCCTTACTCACAAGGCATTTGTACGGGGAATTTGCTGTTTACCTCGGGGCAAATACCTGTTAATCCTGTAACAGGTGCTATTCCTGACGGGATAGACGCACAGGCTACTCAGGTGATGGAGAATTTAAAAGCTATAATTGAAGAAGCTGGAACAAGTATGACAAAGGCTGTTAAAACTACCTGTTTTTTAGCTGACATGGCAGATTTCGCCCGTTTTAACGAAATATACGCAACGTACTTTATAGAAAAACCTGCAAGAAGCTGTGTGGCTGTAAAAGCACTTCCGAAAGGTGTATTAGTTGAAGTTGAAGCTATAGTTGAATTATAGAATTATAGCGAGGTGTTAGAATAATTTAATAAAGGTAGGGATCTCTGATGAATATCAAAGAAAAGATGAATAATCGTTTCCGTGATTTACAGGGCGGGCTTTTCGCTACAGTAACAAAGGCAGATGTTGGAGAAGGAGCCGGAAACCTTATGGCACAAGGCTATGATATCATGGCATGGGCCGATCCGTTTTTCCCGGACCCGTCAACTCCACCATCGGTTACACAAACTATGATCAAAGCCTTTGAGGACGGTTTCCCGTCACACTATACCATGCCAATGGGTAATGCCGATTTGCGTAGGGTAATTGCAAAAAAACTATGGGAAAAGAATAAAATAAAGGCAGATCCAAGCAGGAATATTCTTATCACTCCAGGCTCCGATTCAGGACTTATATATTCAATGCTCCCGTTTATATCTGAGGGGGATGAAGTAATGGTTCCTGATCCAAGCTACCCTTCTAATTTCTTAAATGCAAAATTATGCGGTGGTGTTGCAATACCTGTACCCCTCAGTGAAGAAAACAATTGGCAACCTGAAATTGAGGAGTTCGAAAAACGTCTCTCAAACAAAACAAAAATGGTTCTTATTTCACATCCAAATAATCCAACTACAACCGTATTTCGTCGTGAGGGGCTGGAGAAGCTTTGCCATTTTATTATAGAAAATGATTTGATTTTAGTTTGTGATCAAGCATTTGAAGATCATGTATATGATGGTATTGAATTTGTTACACCAGCCACATTGCCTGGAATGTGGGAACGTACTGTTACTGTATTCTCCATTTCAAAAGGTATCGGTCTTTCAGGCTTTAGAGTAGGTTACATAGTTGCAGAGGATCATATTATGGACGTACTGTATGGGGGTACTGTAAATGTTCTGGGAGCCACCAATACAGCTGCTCAATTGGGTGCTGTTACTGCTCTTGAGGATAAATCAATACTGGCCGAAAACTATGAAATTTTTGAACGCCGTAGAAGGCTGGCGTATGAAGTGTTCAGTAGTATCCCTGGCGTAAAGGTCAAGCTTCCCGAAAGTGGCTTCCTTTCCTGGTTGAACATATCACAGCTTGGTACCAGCGCAGAAGTTGCAGCTTTTATTTTACAGGAAGCAAAGGTTTCCGTGAATGAAGGAACACCTTACGGGCAGTGCGGGGAAGGATACATTCGTATCGTTCATGGGTGCTTTAAAGATGAGACTCGAGCGCTCCATGCATATAACCGTATAAAAAATGCACTTATTAAGCTTGCAAAACAAAAAGGTATTGCTTAAAAACTGATGTAATTTAAACGTAGAACCCGTTTAAAATATAATAGTAAAGGAGAGCAGGTATTATGCAAAAAAAGTTGGAATTTAAAGGCGGCTGGGGAATGGCCTTCATTCCTATAGTGGTTTTCCTGATTTTCTGCGTACTATACTTCATTGTTTTTAAGGCCTTTGAAATGTACGCTCTGGCTATGGGCGCATTTGTTGGACTTCTCGTTGGAGCTGTATTTACCAAAAAAGGCCAATACGGAGCATTTTGGGATGCAGTTTACTTTGGGGTGAAAGAATCGGTACCTATTGGTGTTTTGTTATTTGTCATAGGAATGTTTTCTACATTAATCAAGTCCTGTGATGTTTCCTCCGGATTTGTATGGCTTGCAAGCTCCCTTAATGTGGGAGGAGGACTGTTTACTGCATTTACTTTCCTTGCAGTCTGTATCATATCGTCAGCTACCGGCTCATCCATCGGCACTATGTTTACCTGTTTCCCTATCTTTTACCCGGCTGGAGTCCTGATGGGTTGTAATCCTGCAATTCTGGCCGGCGCCATTGTTTGTGCCGCAGTATTTGGTGATAATCTCGCTCCTATTTCAGATACTACAATTATTTCAGCAGGGACACAGGAATACACGAAAAAAGAAGGCTTTGCAGATGTAGGCGGATGTGTATCAACACGGTTTAAGTATTCATTGGTTGGCGGCATTATATCATTCTTTGTTTTTTGGGCTATTGGGGGAGGCGGAACAGTCGGTACAGGTGCTCAGGAATTACTCAAAGAAAATATGAATGCCACAAGTCTTGTTATGCTGATTCCGGTTGTAATAATGCTTTTTGTGGCAGTTAAATCAAGGGATATTTATATAGCCAGTACGGTAGGTATCATTATTGGAACGATTACAGGCCTGGCTTTTGGACTGATTTCTTTTTCAGATATCTTGTCGGTAAAGGACGGAGCGCCAGCAGGATTTCTGACAGATGGCATAAAAGGAATGATGGCTACAGTTACACTTGTTATGTCAGTATACGGCATCATGGGTGTTCTTAATGAAGCAGGAGCCCTTGAGAGAATAACAAATAAGATAGTTAACAGCAAGCTTGGTAATACAGTTGTAGGTACTGAAATCTCAATGATGCTGGGAATCTGTATAACCACACTTATTTTCGGAGGAGTTACAAGTGCTTCGATGGCCACTTTTGGAAAAGTGCAGAACGAATTGGGCAAACGTGCCGGACTTCACCCTTACAGACGTTCCAACCTTCTTGACGGCTTTGCCAATTCCATACCTGTAGTAGTTCCGTTCCTGAGCTGTTTTGCTTTTATAGGGGCATTGCTTTCACAGGGCTATGACTTTGTTAAACCGCTATCAGTGGTTCAGGTTGCATCAGGCATGATTTATTGTGTAATATTATTCTTTGTACTTCTGTTCTCAGTATTAACCGGGTGGGGGCGTGACTATGAAGGGCCAAACGGCGAAAGGATAAAGGCGCGTTTCGGTGATTCATTCAAATCTTCTACCAAGGTCTCAAATAATTTAACAAAATAAACAATCGATAATAGGCTAAAAAGGGCACTTACAGTGGACATTGTAAGTGCCTTTTGAAACTAGTCTTCGTAATACTCTTTCATTGTCAAGGTTATATTTAAATTGCCATTACGGCACCTTAATTCATCAATAAACTTTTTCTGATCTGCCGATTGTTTTAAAGATATTCTGTAAACAACCTCAAAGATTGTCCCAAAATCACTGGTTTTAACACGTTTAAGGTTCCAGGAGGCTGTATACTTTTGCAGAATATCGTCAAACAGGCCACTAAAATTCAAGTCTTCCGGTATCGTAACTTTAAGCTGCATATTTGAAGATTTAGGTTTTGCATAATTTATTTCCTGGAGAATAATCATAACCAAGCACAGAATAACAGCAAATATTATTCCATATACAATATAGCCCATACCACATGCCAGACCGACAGCTAAAGTAAAGAACACATATGCTATATCCTTGGGATCTCCGGGTGCACTTCTGAAACGGATAAGGCTGAAGGCACCAGCCAGACTGAAGGCTCGGGCAACATTGTTCCCAATCAGCATAATGATAATTGAAATAATAGTCGGTAACATGATTAAAGTTATAGTAAAGCCGGTTGAATAGCCTTCTTCTTTATGGGTTTTGATATAGGCCAGGCTAATTAGCAAACCTAACGCTAATGCAGCACCAAGAGCTGCGAGCATTCCGGTTAGCGTAAGGGTATCACCGCTTGATGTGAATATAGATTCTAACATAGTTTCAAACATAGTATAAATTCACTCCTTTTAAAAATTCACACATACATTCGTATATACAGCCATACCGTCAGAAGGCGAACCAATATGTGATTTATTATCTAAAGCAATAGCTATCAGGCCTTCTGATTTGTTAAATAAACAGTACTTTTTATATTCTGTTCCGTACTTTGAAAAGCTTGTTTTATATATTTTAAGCTCAGCGAGAGCATCTGCCAGCCACAATGGAACACTATCAGAAACTTTAACTTCCATCAAATATTGCTCCGGTCCTAATAGCGACAATCCGAAATTACCTTTTTCCAGGAGTAACTCCGTTCTTCTTGTTTTTATATCGCTGTCAAAGGTTATTCTGAAATCTTTATTATCTTTTCCGAAGAAAGCCATTCTGCTATAACTTATATATGTTGCAGGATAAACTTTGTTTTTACTTAAAAAGTAGCTTATTTCATTTACTACCTGGTCGTTTATATAATTTGTGCATACAGGACGTTTTCCGGACTCTATTAATTCGTAAGCTTCTCCTAGTGTTAATGTGGCTCTTCTTTTATGAACAATACCGGCAGTTTTCCTTTTAAGCTCCAGAAAAACTTTGTCACTCATAGAGGTTGGTATGGTATAGCTTCTTAAGCGGAGCTTTTCTTTGTAGCAAGGTTTTGAAAGAGAGGTTCTGATTATGTGATTATCCTCTGTGTCATAATATATGTTGTGTATACTGTAATTTTGACCCTGCTGACAGAACTTATCCGGATTCATGTGATTCTCCAGGTGAGGAATAATTGATTCAAACTGTTCTTTATTTAACAAAAATTTTATTTCGTATCGTTTAAAAGTGCTTATTGCCATATTTGCCAACTCCTCTCTGATTTAATTGGGTTCTATTTACGAAAACCGCCACCATTAGGTGCACTACCCATACCGCCTTTGCCTCCGCCCATTCCGCCTGGTCCACGGGTGTTTACTTCTCCTATAGTTGTGATAATTTCTGAGACTTTAAAGCTGTCATATTTGGTACCGCCTGAATAGGTTCCGTCGGTATAAATACCATCTTTGAAAGTGCCTGTTGAGCTCCCTCCATAGAAAATGTTATAGCTGGAATCATCTTTGAGCTTGGGAGAGGACACTACTACCGATTGATAATCTTTGGTTGGTGCAAATGTCAGGATTTCTTCACCATCTGATGTTTCTAAATGGACTATGGTTCCTGCTGATAAAGCTGATGAAAAGCCTATTATTGTTGAATTCTGTGTGGAGGAAGTATCAGGAGCCTGAGCCATACCTGAACTGCCTGCAGCGACAAGAAAACCACCTGTCATCGAGAAAGACCCGTCGTAATCTAGCGCGCCGTTGTTGTTCGCCGTAGGTCCGTTTACAATTACGGTACCGTTTGTAAAGCTGATTGAGCCGTTTACGTCAATTCCGTCACCTGTTGTATCCGCAGCAACATATCCGCCGTTGATATTCAGAAAATTATTGCTGGAACTGCTAAAATTATTTTGACCAGGGCGACCGTTTGTTGAAGAACCGTCATTGCCGCCTGCAACGTTTATTGCATCATCTGATGAAATTATGTTAAGGTTTCCGTCGTTTATCGTTATAACCGAGCTTTCTACACCTTCATAGGATTTTGATATATTAATGTCTCCGCCATTTATGGTTAATTCAGTATCAGAATGAATTCCATCATCACCTGACTTTGCAGTTATATTGCCT